>JBBKXQ010000014.1:0-10020 GCA_037969565.1 Acidimicrobiales bacterium
GGAGACCAACTCGCTCTCGGTGTTCGAGCCGGCCCAGGTCACCGACGTTCCACAAACACCCCTGGCCGCCGCTTGCGCCCTGCTCGGCCGCTGATCCAGCACCCGGCCGTGAACCTCACGTCAATCAAGACCAGCACGGCCCGGCAGTCGGCTGGCGAAGGCGGCGCCGACGAAGGCCACGGCTGCGGACAGCACGAACACCCACGTGAACGATCCGAGAGCGTCGGCCAGCGCACCGCCGATCTGCGGGGAGATCATCTGGGCGAAACCAAACGCCAGGGTTGCTGCGCTGAACGCCGGCCCGTAGGTGTCGCCATCGGTCTGATCCACGATGTGGGCGATGATCAGCGCAGGCATACCCGAGAACATCAGACCGATGCCGATGGCCGCAACGGCCACCCAGGGCTGACGGCCGGTGAGAATCAACAAGGCGCATAGTCCGAAAATCGTGAAGGCGGCCGTGAGGGTTGCCCGTCGACCGAGTCGATCCGACAGCGGCCCAAGGGTGAGGCCGCCCAACACCGTCGCCGCTCCCACCAAGGAGAACATCGAGGCGGCCTGCGACGTGGTGAACCCGGCATCGTCTTCCAGCCGGGCGACGAGGAATCCGAGCACGAGGATGTAGGCGAAACCGAAGGCGGCGTAGGCGACGGTGAGCGGAATCCAGCGATGAATCTTCCGGAGTGCGCCGATGCCGCCGAAGCCCCCTTTCAGTGCGGGCCGGTCACCGCTCGATCGCATGAAGGCGAAGGTGCAGATCAGTACAACGACGGCCACCGAGAACTCGATCCGGTAGACCGTCTGCCAGATGCGGTCGGCGTCAACTCGCCCCTCGAGGAATCTGGCCATCTGTCCGGCAAAGACGATGCCGATGCCAATACCCGACCCGACGAACCCGACGGCCATGCCGGCTTTGTCCGGCGGGAGGGCCCGGGCCGAAATTGCCGGAGCCGGGATCCAGATCACGGCGCCCCCGAAACCCATGAGCGCGAGGGCGACGCCAAGAACGGGCCCCGACGGGGCGATGGCCGCGAGGCCGAGAGCGCTCGTCGAGATCACCAAACCGACGCGGATGAGGCCAACCAGGGTCATTCGGGAAGCAGCCCAGCTCACGGCCAACGTGCCGACGAGGTAGGCCGTCACGTTCAGCGTGCCGAAGAACCCGGCGAGGGTGTTCGATCCGTCCAGCACGTCATCCCGTGCCCCCGGTAGCACGACACCCCAGGTGAAACGGCCGAACGCCTGGGCGACCATCGCCGATGCCATCACCAGAACGATGACGAGCCACACCCGTTCCTTACCCTGCCCCGCTTCGGAGGTCGCCTCGGCGGCTTGCGGCAGACTCATATCGTGATCACGGCCGGAGCCTAGGTCGGGGCGGCGACAACAGACAGCCTGGTCGGCCGGCTCAGTGGGCAGGCAAGGCGTCCGCCAGCGACGCATGGAAATAGTTCATTGCCGGTTCGTTGGCTCCGATCCGCAGCTGATCGATTGCGCCGGAGGCGAGTCCGCGTTGCACTCCGGCCATTGCTGCGAAGTCCTCGTTGATGACGGTGTCGATCGTGAGCTTCCAGTTGCTCTCCCAATGGCGCTGGGAGGATTCGGTTTGCGGTGCGTCCGGGATGTAGAAGTCGAGGTCGCAGACCGAGCGCGACGGATCAACGGGATCGGGGACGACACGCCAGGTCTCGATGTGGTCCATCAACATGACGAAGACCGTGTTCGGAAACAGCACGTAGACGATCGCGCAGTGGGGCACGACGTCCCAGCTATCGGTCGGCTCATCCCGAAGGACGTCGATCGTCCGACGGGGCAACATCTCGCGGACATGCGCTCCCGATCGCTCGGCATGACACAGGTTGGAGATGAACAACGGTCCGACGGTGTTCCGATGGAGCGATCCGAAATGGTACGGCTCGAGGAACGTGTCGATCACCAGTTTCCAGTTGAGCGCGAGCTCGAAACGATGGGAGCGCCAATAGTTGTGACCGGATACGTCCAAGGAGTCGATCTCGGCGCCGAACGCTCCGAGCTCAGGATCAATGGGATGCTGGTTGCCGAGATCAGGGCGAACCCAGATGAGCCCGTTCTCCTCCAACACGGTCAACGGCCGCAGCCCCTCACCCGGAACACACACCTCCGGAAACGACTCGCTATCGGGGACGCCGACGAGCGTGCCGGCGAGGTCGTAGGTCCACGCGTGATACGGACAGGCAAATCGTCGTTGACTACCCCGACCGTCGGGAGCGACTTGGGCCCCCCGGTGAGCGCACACGTTGGCGAAGGCCTGGACCGCTCCTTCGCTGTCTCGGGTCAGCAGCAGCGGTAGGGCAAAGAGATCGCGGGTGAGGTAGGACCCCGGCGAGGGCAGATCGGAGCTGAGGGCCACCATTTGGGGCCGGGCTGCGAACAGCGCTTCCCTCTCGAGGGCGAGGTGGGCGGGATCGGTGTAGTTGGTGGCGGGAACTGCAGCCGGAGTGGTGCGCCACGAACGTCCCGCATCGGCGTGTTCGAGCAGCGACTGGATGATCGGCCGAAATCGATCGTTGCTGTTCCCTTGGTCGGTCTGGCGCTGGTCGGGGACGGTGGGGCTGGTCGTGATCTGGTCGCTGGACATCGGCGATCCTTTCTTGGGACGTGAACTCAGGTGGAAACGGCTCCGCCGTCGACCATGAGTGTCTGGGCGGTGATGAATCGGGAATCGTCGGACAGGAGGTGGACCACGGTGCCGGCGACGTCGGCGGGTTCGAGATTGCGGCGAAGCGCTTGCTGATTGGCAATTGCCCCGAGGGCCTTCTCCCCGGCATCACCCATGAACGATTCAGTGCCCTCGGTGAGCACGGCCGACGGGGCGATGGCGTTGACACGGATGAAGTGGCGGCCGAGTTCACGAGCCAAACCTCTCGTGAGTCCCAGCACGGCAGCCTTGGAGGTTGTGTAGTGCAGGGCGTTCGGTAGCCCGTAAACCGCAGCCAGAGACGAGATGTTGACGATGCTGGCGGTGTCCCGTTCCTTCATCGGGGCGACGGCGGCCCGACACATCTGCCACACGCCGGTGACGTTCACCCGCATGGCAGCTTCCCACTCGTCGGGGTCGATTCGATCGAACGGACCCGAAGTCAGTCCGGCGTAGAGGGCGGCATTGTTGACGAGTCCGTCGAGCTGACCGAAGTGCTCGATGGCGGCCGCCACCGACCCATCGCACGACTCGGGATTACCGACATCGAGTCTCACCCCGATCGCCTCACCGCCCAGCGCCTCGACGGAGGTGATCGTGTCGTCGCAGCGGGAGAGATCACCGACGATCACCCGACCGCCCTCGGCGGCAATGGCTTCGCAATAGGCGCGGCCGAGTCCCCGGGCCCCGCCGGTCACGAGAACCACCTTGCCGTCGAGCCGTCCCGGTCGATCCGTCATGTCGAGTCCTTTCGTCGCCCGGCGCTGGCGAGCACCGGATAGTGCTTGAGTCCGAACAGCCGATTGTTTGGCATCCACTCGACGGCGCCGGCGAGAGCGAAGCCGTCGAACCGCTGGATGAGCGCTTCGAGTGCCACCGTCAGCTCCAAACGGGCGAGGCTGGCCCCGAGGCAGAAGTGGGCGCCCCAGCCGAATCCCACGTGAGGATTGGGGTCTCGTCCGACGTCGAAACGGAACGGGTCGGCGAAGACCGCGGCGTCACGATTGGCCGACATCTCCCAGAAGGTCACCTTCTCACCGGCGGCGATTTGCCGTCCACCCAGTTCCGTGTCGCAACTGGCCGTGCGCCGTTTATAGATGGACGGTGTGGTCCAACGAACGATCTCCTCGACGGCGGTCGAGAACAACGCCGGGTCGTGACGGAGCCGGTCGTATTCGTCGGGATGATCGACAAAGGCTTTGACGCCGCCGGCGATGGCGCTCCTCGTCGTCTCCGCTCCGGCGGGGAACAACAGACCGAAGAACGCCTCGAGTTCCCGATCGGTCAGCTGGGTTCCGTCTAGGTCCGACCGGGCGTGAACGATGGTGGACATGATTCCGCCGTCGGGTTGGGATCGCTTGGCTGTGATCAACCCCGTTGCGTACTCCCGCAGGTGACGAGTGGCCTCACTGGACATGATCGACGGTGAGTCTGCTTCGATGCCGGCGTCGAGCCAGTCGAGCAGCTGCGCTCGGTCGTCTTCGGGAACACCCAACACGAGGCAGATGGCAAAGGAAGGAAGGTCGCGGGCGAAGCCGTGAACCACGTCGAACGGTTGGTCTCCCACGGCATCGAGCAGCACCTCGGCTCGTTGCCGGAGATCGGTGGCCAAGGCGGCGACGGCCCTGCCGGTGAACCCACGATTGACCAACGAACGAAGGCGTTGGTGCTGTGGATCATCGGTCATGTTCAGCATCGTTCCGGCCGAACGCTCGTCCTTCAGGCCAGTGCCGCCCCGCTCCCTGATCCCACCCCGATCCGATGAGAAGGTGGCGGCATCCCGTTGCACGGTCATGACGTCGGCGTGGCTCGACACCACCCAGAATCCCTCGCCGTCGGGAGTGCGATCGGTTGGTTCGTGCCAATGCACGGGATCGTTTTCGCGCAGCCAGGTGAAGAAGTCGTGGGGGAAGCCGGAACGAAAACTCTCGTGATCGGACAGGTCGACCGCACTCTCGGGCAGAGCAGCGGCTCCCTTGGTCGACGCCGTCACGACACCGCTTCGGGACGGGGCGGTCGGGTGAGTTTCGGTAACTCCACACCGGCCCGCCTCTCCAACTCGCGCAACGTGGCGTGAAAGACGAGGGCTCCGTCTCCCGCGTCGACGGCAGCAGCAAAGACATCACAAGCGGATTGGGTGAGCGGCGTGTCGATGCCGGCGCCAGCCGCCGACTCGGTGGCCAAGGCGAGATCCTTGGCTGCGATGTCGAGGCGGAAGATCACCTCGTCGAAGTTGCGGCCGAGCAGGAGCGGGGCCAACTTCGCATAGGGGGCAGCGGAGCTGGAGGCGATGATCCGGTGGAGGGGAGCCGGCTCCATCCCGAGGGCCTGTCCGAGCAGGTACGCCTCCTGCACGAGAACCCCGGCGGCAAGGAACAGTTGGTTGTTGACGATCTTGGCAATGGTGCCGGAACCCGATGGGCCGGCGTGGATGACGTCGGTGCCGAGGAGTTCCAGGATTCCCCGAGCGGCGGCGAACTCGGTTTCGGTGGCTCCCACCATCACCGTGAGCGTTCCGGCTCTGGCCTTGGCCACACCGCCGGATACGGGAGCGTCGATGAAAGCGACGCCCGCTGCCTCGCACTCGGTCCGGAGCTCCCGCACGACCTCAACCGAGTTCGTCGACAGATCGATGATCAGGGACGGCGGCTTCGTTGCCGTCAGAATCCCGTCGCTCCCCGTCACCGCTTCCCGCACCTCGTTCGGTCCGGGGAGTGACAGCAACGTGACGTCAGACCCGTCCGCAGCGGCGGCCGTCGAATCGGTGACGGTAGCCCCGGCGTCCCGCATCGATTCACGGGCGGTCGCAGCCCGATCGTGCACCTGCAGTTGGTGGCCGGCAGCCAGGAGTAGCAAGGCCATCGGCTGGCCCATGGTTCCAACGCCGACCATCCCGATACGTCGGGACGACGGATCAGCGGTGATTCCCTCAGACCCGATAGTCGACATTTTTCGAGATTACTCCCGACACCCGGTCGTGTTACAAACTGCCACACCCACACGCCCGTCAACGCACCGCTTGGAGCAGCCATGGCCCCGAACCAATCCGACCCGTCGAGTGCAGACGCGTCGCGCCCACAAACTGCACGAATCGAGGCTGGACGCGCCCTCGCCGCCCGACTCTTCGCTGGGGCTCCTCGAGCCCGACCATTACCCAAGGAAATGTTGCGCCACACGATGGGGCATCTGTTCGGCGATGTCTGGCAAGGCGACGAGCTCGCGCTCGAACAACGCTCACTCATCACGTGCACGACGCTGGTGGCCTTGGGCCGGGAGGCCGAACTGAAGCTGCATCTCCGCGGTGCCCGAAATCTGGGAATCGAACGGGCGACCCTCGAAGCGATGATGATTCACGTTGCGCACTACGCCGGATGGCCGACGGCAGCCAGCGGGCTGAGGACACTCGACGAGGTCTGGGAAGCGATGGATCAGGAGGCCACGGCGAAATCGTGAGCTTGCACGCCGGTGCCGTGATTGGATCTGATGTGAGATAGTTCGGCGATGGCTGATGAATCCGACGTGGTGACTCTCGAAACGGTGCCGGAAGACTGGGATCGGGCTCTGGCGGTGATCGCCCACCCCGACGACATGGAGTACGGAGCGTCCAGCGCGGTGGCCCGCTGGACCTCGCAAGGCAAGGACATTCGCTACCTCCTGGTCACCCGGGGCGAGGCGGGGATCGGCGCGATGTCTCCGGCCGAGGTCGGTCCGCTTCGTATGGATGAGCAGCGAGCGAGCTGCGCTGCGGTGGGCGTGGAGATCGTCGAGTTTCTCGAGCACGCCGATGGGCTCGTCCAAGAAGGTCTCGAGTTGCGTCAGGATCTGGCCAAGGCGATCCGTCGGCATCAACCCGAGGTGATCCTCTCGATCAATCATCACGAGAGTTGGGGCGGACCCAGCTGGAACCACGCCGACCACCGAGCCGTTGGCCGGGCCCTACTCGATGCGGCCCGTGATGCCGGCAACCGTTGGATCTTCGGTGGCGAGGACGATGCGTGGGACGGTGCTCGGTTCGTGGCGTTCTCATCATCGCCCAACGCAACACACGCCGTCGATGTCACCGGCCACCTCGACGCCGGGGTGGCCTCATTGCGCTGCCATGCCACCTACCTCGACAACCTCGGGGGCGAGCCCTTGGATGCGGATGACTTCCTCCGTTCGGCCGCTGCAAGCAACGGACCGCGTCTCGGCGTCGAACTCGCCACGACCTTCGAGTTGGTCTACATCTGAGCTGAGCTGCGAGTCGTCGCCGATCCCGTCCAACGGCGACGACTCGACGATCAGGGCAGCATCTGCCAGATGGACTGTTCGAGGGTCGACGGCACGAACAACTCGTTCGAGCGTTTGAAGAACTCAAGGTAGTCCGGATCGGTCTCCAGTGCCTGCGTGTCCTTCTCGAACTGATCCAACGACGGGAAGAATCCGATCCACGCCATTCGAGCCCGGTTCCCGGTCACTGCAGAGACCACACCAATGCTGTTTCCATTCTTCGCCTCGATGAAGTCGGCCACCTCGAGGGCGAAGGTGATGGCCTCGACGACTGAGGACATGTTCATCAGCGCGGTGTTGACCCCGGCGTAGGCCCCTCGGTCCCCCGGCGCCTTCACGATCTGGGCGATCGAATCCTGCATGTTCGATACGAGCCCGGAAGACACACGAACAACCGACTGCAATTCTTCATCGGCTGCGATGGCCGCCCTGGCCTTTTCGTAGTCTCCCAACGATGCCCACGCGCTCGTCAAACTGATGAGCGTCGGATTGCCGCCGATGTTGATTGAAGCGGCGAAGTTGCCTCCGTGTTCGGTGTTCAATCGGTCGCGAACCCATGTGGTGACTGCGAGCGCGTCGGTCATATGGGCCGTGTCAGCTTGCATCTCACGGAATGTCATGTACATGGCGAGTTTTCTCCCTCTGTTGAGCCGCTCCCCCTGAGCAGGCTTGGCATCAAAGTTACGCTTGCACCGAAGCCCGTGCCCTGCGTGAGACACACGGCACAGAGAAGGTCAACGCCGGTGAGTCCGGATCCGTCCGACCGGTCGGGTTCAGCCCCGGGCCGCCGGCGGCGGCTCGTAACCCCCGATCACGTCGACCATCGCCCGGCTGAAGGCCAGCGCCGTGTGATCGTGCAGGTAGGGGGCAACCACTTGGATACCCACCGGAAGTCCGGATGCGGTGCGACCCACCGGAGGGACTGTGGCCGGCAGGTAGGCGCTGCCGATCAGCGCGGTCCATCCAACGAGCTCTCGGTAGGGCCGGTGGCCGTAGTCGGCGAGCGTCGAGTTGGCCCAGTTCGATCCATCGGCGGACTGGACGTGACGGAAGGGCGGCACGGGTGTGACCGGACACAGCAGGATGTCCACGTCGGAGAAGAACTCGGCCCAACGTTGACGAGCCGCTCCCCGCTGGCGGTGCATCACATCCCAGTCGAGGTGTGACGGCCCGATTCCGTTGGCCAGCCGATCGACTTCGTGGTCGGAGATGTCGGTAGCCGCACCGATCAGTTGCAGGCCACGTCGCGATTCGGCCCGAGGATCGAGGTCGGGTCGGCGCCCACGGTCGATTCGCGCTCCGGCTCGCTCCAGCTCATCGACCGCATTCTCGAGCACCGCACCCATTTCAGGATCAACGGTGCAGAAGTCGTCATCGAGCCACGCGACCACACGGAAGTCTTCGAGCCGCTTGGCCCTGGGTGGTGGCAGCTCGAGCCGCCACCCCGCAGCGTCGTCGTCATTGGGACCGGCGAGAAGATCGAAGATCAGAATCAGATCGTCGATCGAGCGGGTGATCGGCCCGAACACGTTGACGTCGGCCGTGTTGCGGTGGTGGGTTGGATGGTCGAGGTAGCCGTGGGTTGGGATCACGCCGAAGCTCGGCTTGTGGCCGAACACGCCACAAAAAGAGGCGGGTACTCGTACCGATCCCCCGATGTCGGTGCCGATTTCGAATGCCGTGAAACCCATGGACACTGCGGCTGCTGCGCCGCCGGATGATCCGCCCGGCGTGCAGGCGACGTTCCATGGGTTGTTGGTGGTGCCGAAAATCTCGTTGTAGCTCTGGAGATCGCCCGACCAGCGAGGCAGGTTGGTCTTGCCGAAAACCACGGCACCGGCAGAACGAACCTTGGCAACCACCGTTGCGTCAGCACTCGGCACATGACTCTGGAGCTCAGTGGCACCGCCGGTGGATCGGATGCCTTCGGTGGCGATTGCATCTTTGATGGTGATCGGCACCCCAGCCAACGCACCCAACTCGGTGGTCCCGGCTCGTCCTTCGTCGATGGCCCTCGCCTCGGCCCGGGCCCGCTCGGTCTCGAAGGTGACCACGGAGTTGATCGGCCCATCGAGCCGCTCGATTCGGTCGAGATGGAGATCGAGCAACTCGCAGGCGGAGACCTCCCGTGACTCGAGCCCGGCGATCATTTCAGTGAGCGAAGCAGTCAGTTCGACCATGCCGATCATCTTGACCCATCTCGCCGAGGTCGGCCCCTTGATCCGTCGGGGGGAGCGGGAGGGCAGGCGTGTCTGTTCCAGAGTCGTTGGTCGAGTCGGTCGGGTTTGGCGTTGGCCCAGGGTTGATTGTCGGGTCTTCGGATCCGAAGCGTTCGGTCGGGCAAGAGTGTGATCGACCATTTGCCTTCGTGAACAGCGTGATGATGCCGGTTGCACAACGGCACCAGATTGCCCAAGTCGGTCAATCCGCCGGGATCCCACTCCTTGATGTGGTGGGCTTGACACCAACTCACCGGCCGATCGCACCCGTCCCACCCGCAACTGGAGTAGATCGCTTTGAGCGCCGCCCATTGGCCATCGGTGGCCGTGCGGGCACTACGCCCCACATCGATCGGAACACCACGCTTGTCGATCACGACTTTGCGGATCACCGCATCGCAGCAGAACCGATCAATGGTTTCGGGCGGAAGCTCGGACCCATCTGTGGTTTGGCGGATCGAGTGCTTGTGCGGGCCGTGGAGTGCCGTTTCGGCGTCGACGACCAACGTGATATGGGCTCGGCCCTGACGGCCGTTGCCATGCCCGACCAGATCGACCAACGCTTGGACGGCCAATGCCGCATTTAACGTAACCGGTTCGCCATCAGTTTTGGCTTGGTTGGCGAGAGCGGTGACGTGGCGGTCGATGGCGCCGGTGAGTACGGCGTAGCGTTCGAGATCGACCGAGACATGAATTTGGCCCATGCCATCTTTGTCGATCCAGTTCTTCAGTTCGGATCTTGCCCGTTGTTGCAAGGCCCGGCTCAGGCCGTGATCATCACGAATCCGATCCACCTCGCGGCGGAGGTGACGGTTGAAGGTGTCTACCGGCATCCGGGCTGCGGCCTCCACCAAG
>JBBKXQ010000015.1:0-110403 GCA_037969565.1 Acidimicrobiales bacterium
GCATTCCTGTTCCTCGGGATGGGCATGATCCTGGCCGCAATCACGATGACCCTCGTCAACATCGTCCGGCACCTTCGCGACGCCGGACGAGACGTACAGACATCACTCGGTGCCCAGGCACTCCAGCTCGAGAAGCCATGGACCGGCAAGGCGACACCCATGCTGATGATGATGGGCGTGATGACCGAGATCGTCGCCTTCGTGATCGGCATTGCTGCTGCCGTTTCGATCGGCGGGGTCGACCCTGGCGCCATCGCCGATTCGTCGATTGCGTCGAGCGGTGACTTGGCCGACATCGGGTTCACCCGAGCCGTCGGGACCTGGCTGCCCGGACTTCGTCTCACGGGCCTCGCCATGATCCTCATTTCCATAGTCCTGGTCCTGACGACCATCCAGAAGGTCATCCGGTTCCAAGGCGACCGAGTCACAGAGATCGCACGAGACACCCAGGCGGCATTGCTCTGAGGGGGTTTCCCTTCCCGCCTCCCGGATCGGACCGGTGCACGCACTGTCCGATCCGGTTCTCGCGCGTTCGGGACATTCCCGCGGCAGGACCACAAGACAACCAGAAGGACTAGAACGGCTCCACGATGGCGAACTCGACATTCCACCCACCACTGAGCGGCAGCGCTCTCCTCAATGACCCCGCGCTCAACAAGGGCACCGCATTCACCGCGGCCGAACGAGAAGCTCGCTCCCTAGAAGGCTTGCTGCCCGCACGGATCGAGACTATCGGCGAGCAGATCGAACCGATCGTGCGATCCATGGCCGCGGCCACCGATCGGCCGATCATCCTGCCGCTCTCCAACCCGACCAGCAGAGCCGAAGCGACGCCCACGGAACTGCTCAGCTGGACCGAGGGCCGGGCATTGGTCGCGACCGGAAGCCCGCTCGACGACGTCGTTCACGACGGCGTCACTCATCACATCTCCCAGGCCAACAACGTCTACGTCTTTCCGGGGCTCGGGCTCGGAGCCCGAGTGGCCAACGTCTCGCAGATCACCGACTCGATGCTGCTCGCAGCCGCAACCGGTGTGGCCGAACAAAGCCCATGCCGAACCGGTGAGGCGACCGCCGGTGTGCTCCTGCCGCTCGATGAAGTACAGACGGTCAGCCGTCGAATCGCGTTCGCGGTCGCACGAGCAGCCGCCGGCGACCAGATCGACGACGACGAGATCCATCGACGCATCGACCAGTTCTGGTGGACCGCGGCATACGTCCCAGTCCACCCCGAACCCGAAGAGAACCAACAATGACCGAAGACGACCACCCCGACGCCATGGACCTGCCCGCCGCACAGCATCTCGCCCCCGAAGTCGTACTCCTCGAGATGGCCGAAGTGGGGGCGAAACGGGCCATGTCGCTGTCGGCGGTCCAAGTCCTCATCCTCAGCACCATGGCCGGCGCGTTCATCACGGCCGGTGCACTTTTCAGCACGCTCATCGCAGCCGGCACCGACAACGAAGGCGTCAAACGACTGCTCGAGGGCTTTGGCTTCTCCGCCGGGTTCTTCCTCGTCGTCCTCAGCGGCGCCCTCCTGTTCACCGAAGTCAACGTCGAACTACCAGCCATCCTCCTCAACCGCGACCCGGAAAACCGGGGCCGATCGGTGCTTCGGTCGGCAGTCCTGCGGCTGTGGGTCCTCGCCGCGCTCGGGAACCTTCTCGGCGCATTCGTTCTCGGTCAGCTGATCAGCTACACCGAGACGTACGGCGCTGGATACGAGGAGCTGCTGAGCGAGGTCGTCGCATCCAAGATGCGCTACCAGGAGGTCGGAGGCATCGAGGGCTTCTTCAAAGCGGTGCTCTCCGGTGTGCTCGGCAACTGGCTCGTCGGCATGGCCGCCTTCTTGTCCACCATGGGTCGCACCATCATCGGCAAGTACATCCCCATACTGATCACCGTCATGGCATTCGTCGCCAGCGGCTTCCTGCACAGCCCCGCCAACATGGCCTACATCTCCTTGATCCAACCCCTCGGGCAAGGCCCAGGATGGGGCGACGCCCTCACCTGGGCTATCGCCCCAGCCGCGATCGGCAACGTCCTCGGCGCCCTGTTCCTCGTTGCGTTGCCCTTCTGGCTCGCGAACAGCCGGCGCAAGGACTTTGAAGTCGGGCAACAGTTTTAGCAGCACCATGGGACCTGGCCGGGCCGTCCTCACAATGTCATGAACGCTTCAGCTTTGACAGCATCGCAACCGGGACGCGAGTAATTCACACCGGCACGTTCCGTCTTCGAGGCGGTATGTGGACCGCTCCGCTGGCGGTGACCGGAGTCCGATTCTGAGGATCAATCGCGTGGATTCCAGGGGCGGTCGACGTCGAACACGTGCAGGTCGAACTCTTGTGACAGTTCTTCGAACACACGGATGCCGCGCACACTGTTGCCGTGCGCGTCGAGTCTCGGGGAGTACACCGCCAGTCCCCCGACACGGGGGATCATTCCGACGATCCCGCCACCGACACCGCTCTTGGCCGGGATGCCGACGGTGTGGGCCCATTCGCCGGCGTAGTCGTACATGCCGCACGTGAGCGCAATGGTCAACATGTCGCGAGCGACCTTCGGCCCAACGATCCGCTCGCCGGTCATCGGATGCACGCCACCGTTGGCGATGGTCGCGCCGATCAGCGCCAGATCCGTGACGCTGACCAGGATCGAGCACTGCATGAAATACAGGGCGAGTGTCTCCTCGAGTCGATCGTCGATGATGCCTTGGTCGAGCAGGAGATAGCCTATGGCACGATTCCGATGCCCGGTCGAATACTCCGACGCGCAAACCGCCTGATCGACATCTGGACGGCGCCCGAGGTAGCGCTCGAAGAGCGACAGCACGACGTCGATCCGTTCTTCGAGGTCTTTTCCGACAACCAGGTCAGTGATCGCGATCGCGCCGGAGTTCACCATTGGATTCGGGGCTCGCTGGTGGGACTCGTCGAGCTCGATCGCATTGAATGGGTCGCCCGTCGGAGCCACCCCTGCCCTGCGAAGCACCGGCTCGCGCCCATGAGTTTCCAGTGCGAGTCCGTAGAGGAGCAGCTTGGAGATCGACTGGATCGTGAAACAGTGGTCTTGGTCACCCACCACCGTCGACAGCCCGTTCACCGTGACTGCCGCTATCGCGAATCGATCCGGGTCCACGTTCGCCAACTCCGGAATGTACGACGCCGGCTCTCCGTCGGTGAGTGCTGCGAGCCGACCATGCACGTCATTGCACACATCGTCGAACCAGTCGACCAGACGCTGTTGTTCACCGACCTCGGCCATGTTCACGATCCTACGGAGCCGCCTTCATTCGTGCGTCAGGCTCGAGATTGTATTGATCGCGCCGCTACGGAGCTGACTGCGCCAGGTAGCGATCGGTCCGTCTGCTCGTCGAAGTTCGCCCCGACTCGAGCAACTCACACATCGAAACCTCGCAAGACGGCCTCGATCGAGCGTCGGTAACCCTCCGGAATCGGCTCCTGACGGAGACCCTCGAGATCGAACTCTGCGACGTCGATGTGCTCGTCACTGGGCACGAGCTGCGAGGGCCGGTCGGCTGTGCAAGCGAACGTGAGGACCAGCACCCGCTTTCCCTCGACGTCGTAGATCCACGTGTCGACCAATGGTCCAATGTCGACATCGAGCCCGAGCTCCTCGTCCATCTCTCGTCGCAACGCCGCCTCCGGTGATGCATCGGTGACATCGAGCCGGCCACCGGGCAGCTCCCACTCGTCGCGGTGGTTCCGCAGCACCACGACCCGACCGTCCCAGCCGACCACGCCCTTGACCGACACTGGCCAGCGATCATCCACCCACGCATCGACCTCGAGCAATCCTCCGCCGGTCATAGCGATTCATAGCCTTGGCGCCCCTGCCGACTCGATCTGACCGCCCAAGATTTGACCGACACCGAACCCGATCGGAATGGACGGGGCTCGCTGCAGCCTGAAGTTCCGCGTTTCGCCTGGTCAGCGCCTCACGACGGAGTATTCGACCCCCACACCCCAGATGTCGCCGAACGTCCGTGGTGCGTAATTCACCCCGTAACTCACTCGGGCGATCGCGATCCGAAAATGCAAAAGGCCCAGGTCGTTGACCTGGGCCTTTGATGTGGAGCTATGGAGAATTGAACTCCAGACCTCTTCCATGCCATGGAAGCGCTCTACCAACTGAGCTATAGCCCCGTACAAGAGCCCCATCGGGGCCCTTTTCAGGAGCGGTGAGCGTACCAATTTCTCACCCGCCCACAACGTCATCGCCCACCCGAAAAATGGCGCCGTGGTATGAGCCGTCATCAATAGCCTGTGACGATGTCCGAGAGCACTGACTCCGTCCACGATTCCGAGACGGTCGAACCGGGGCGATACCTCCCCAACGAGATCGAACCTCGCTGGCAGCAGCGTTGGATCGATGATCGCACCTACGAGATCGACAACGACGATCCCCGCGAAAAGCGGTACGTGCTCTCGATGTATCCCTACCCGAGCGGCCCTGCCCACATCGGCCACGTCCGCAACTACACCTTCGGTGACCTGCTCGTTCGCTATCACACGATGAACGGCAAGGGTGTCCTCTCCCCCATCGGCTTCGACAGCTTCGGCCTGCCGGCCGAGAACGCAGCCATCGCCACCGGCGAACACCCCCGCCCCTTCACTGATGCCAAGGTCGAAGAACTCTCCTCCTCACTCCGCAACATCGGTGCCGTCTACGACTGGCGCCGCACCGTGAAGTCCCACGACCCGTCCTACATGAAATGGACGCAGTGGATCTTCAAGCGATTCTGGGAGGCAGGTCTCGCCTACCGGGCCAACGCTCCTGTCAACTGGTGCCCGGGCTGCCAGACGGTGCTCGCCAACGAGCAGGTCATCGACGGCCTGTGCGATCGATCCGGCGATGTCGTCCAACGGCGAGACATGGAGCAGTGGTTCTACAAGATCACCGACTACGCCCAAGAACTCCTCGACGAACTCGACAACCTCGAGTGGCCCGACCGCGTGAAGCTCATGCAGCGCAACTGGATCGGGCGATCCGAGGGCGCCGAGTTCGGACTGCCCATCGCTGACGAATCCGGCGGGCCCAAGGTCGATGCCGAACCGCTCGCCGTCTACACCACCCGTCCCGACACCGGCTTCGGCATGACCTTCGCCGTCATGTCGCCCGAACACCCCCGGGTTGACGAACTCACCACCCCTGAGCAAGCCGACGCCGTCAACGCCTTCCGAGCCGAGGTGGCCGACAAGTCCGACATCGACCGCATGTCCACATCGGCCGCACTCGACAAGCGTGGCGTCTTCACCGGCTCCCGAGTGGTCAATCCGTTCAACGGCAAGGCCATACCTCTCTACCTCGCCGACTACGTGCTGATGACGTACGGCACCGGTGCAATCATGGCCGTCCCCGGCCAAGACCAACGAGACTGGGACTTCGCCAAGACCCACGGCATCGACATCGTCCGCACCGTCCAACCATCAGCCGCTTTCGACGGCGATGCCTACACAGGCGACGGCGTCGCCATCAACTCCGAATGGCTCGACGGCCTCGCGGTCGCCGAGGCCAAGCCCAAAGCGATCGACTTCCTGGTCGAGCAAGGGCTCGGCAACCGCAAGGTCAACTTCCGGCTTCGTGATTGGCTCTTGAGCCGCCAGCGGTTCTGGGGCTGTCCCATTCCGATGATCTACTGCGACGCCTGCGGCATCGTTGCCGTGCCCGACGAAGATCTGCCGGTGGTTGCCCCCGATGATGTGGAGTTCCGACCCACCGGCGAGTCGCCGCTCAAATATCACGAGGGATTCCTCAACGTCGCCTGCCCCACTTGCGGCGAACCCGCCCGCCGCGAAACCGACACGATGGACACCTTCGTCGACTCGTCCTGGTATTTCCTGCGCTTCGCCGACCCGTGGAACGACCAGCTGCCATTCTCCAAGGAGGCAGTCGAAGAGTTCCTGCCCGTCGACCAATACATCGGCGGCGTCGAGCACGCCATCCTCCACCTGCTCTACGCCCGATTCTTCACCAAGGCGCTGGCCGATCTCGAGGTGGGCCCCAAGTCGCTCCGTGAACCCATGAAGCGACTGTTCACCCAGGGCATGGTGCGAATGGGTGGCGGCAAAATGTCGAAGTCGAGGGGAAACACGGTTTCGCCCGAGCAAACCGTGGCCGACCACGGTGCCGATGCCCTCCGCCTGGCCATCCTCCAGGTCAAGCCGCCGGCGGAAGACGTCGACTGGGAAGACTTCCAGCTCGACGGCTGCGAGCGTTTCCTCCATCGCGTCTGGCGCCTGGCCGCAACCGACTCCGACCTCATCAAGAACGTACGCGACGGTGACCCCACCGACGCTGACGACGCGATCGTCACGGCCACCCACGTACTCATCGCTCGGGTCACCGGCGAATACGAACGATGGGCCTACAACACCGCAGTCGCCGGCTTCATGGAGTTCACCAACACGCTCTACAAATACGTCCAATCGGCCGAGGGTCCGCACCGAGCCACCCTCGGCTCGGCGATCGACACCCTGCTGCTCCTGATGGCTCCAGCCGTCCCCCACATCTCGGGCGAACTCTACGAACGCCGCACCGGAGGGAACGCCCACCTCGAATCATGGCCCGTTGCCGACCCCGCAAAGCTGGTCGTCAGCACCGTCACCATGGTGGTGCAAGTGAACGGAAAGGTCCGAGATCGCATCGAAGTGGCCACCGAGATCACCGACGCCGACGCCGAACGTCTGGCCCTCGCATCACCCACGGTCCAGTCTCACCTCGACGGCGAGCCCAAGAAGATCATCGTGCGAGCACCCAAACTCGTGAACATCGTCGCCTGAAGCGGCCGGCCCGACCATCGAGGCGGCTCGAGCCAGGTCCGGGTCAGTTCTCGAACTCGAGGCTCAAGCTCGCTCGGCCACTTCCCGCTTCAGCCGGGGGACATCGCTCCACAGGCGCTCGAGTTCGTAGAAACCACGGGTCTCCTCGTCGAACACGTGCACGACAAATGCGCCATAGTCGGCCAGCACCCAGGTGAGCCCGTCGAGACCCTCGACCCGAAGCGGCCTCGGGCCACCGGCCAGCCGAAGCACGTCTTCCACGTTCTCGACGATGGCGCGAACCTGCCGCGAGTTGTTTGCCGACGTGACGACGAACCAATCGGTGATGCCCATCACCTCACCAACGAAGAACGCCTCGGTACGGAGTCCCAACTTGTCCTCGGCCGCATCGACGGCCATTCGGACCCAATGCTCCACCTCGCTGGCGTCGAGGGACGCAAGAGAACTCTCGTCTGGATTGGCGTTGTTGGTCATGCAGTCCTTTCGGGTCACTCGTCCGGTGACGAGATCTGGTTGTTGGTTCCCAACAAAACGGTGACCGTCGAAACGGCCTCCTCATCATTCGAAGACACAACGATATCGGCACCCAGGAGTGCCGCCAGTTCAGTAACGAGCACGGAGTCGGCACCCGGAGCGTTGATCACTTGCGTGGTGAGCCCATCGAACACCGAGGCATTCCCGATCTGGACGACTTGGAAGCCGGCTCGACCGAGCGATCGAGCCGCGTTCTCCAGGTCGTTCGTGCCGGTCCGGTCGAGGATGCGAACCTCGAGCCGTCCAACTCCGGCGGGGAGCGCCACGAACTCGTTGAGCAGCGCTTCGACCTGGGCCGGATCGGCGTCGACGTTGCCTGTGGTGCCGGCAACATCGGCGATGTTGGTCGGCATGGCCTCGACGCGGTAATCGGCCGCAGCGATGCTCACCAACCGCCCTCGCGCCACTTCGGCCGGCGACTGCTGATCTCCATTCGGGTCCGTGGGCTCTTGCGTGGGCATCAGCAGATCGGTGTTCGCCAGCAACGCCCGCCAGAACACGTCCCGCCGGAACTCGAGGGCGAGTGATTCGGACCGATTCGACGTTCCCGACGTGGTCGACGCGACTCCGGAACGACCGAGGAAGGCCGACACCGTCGCCGCGTCCAGCACCAGGTCACCCACGGCAAAGAGCACTTCGCCATCCGGGCCCGGAACCGGGTCGGGGTTGGAAAGCGGTATCTGAGCATCACCGATCAGCTGCTGCCATCCGGCTTCATCGGCAATCACCACATTGTCGAAGTCCAGACGCAACATCGTGGCCAGACGCTCGGAAACCGCTTCCGGTGCAAGATCGGTGAGCCGGTCGCCATCGACCATGAGGGAACCCGGGACCAGGATCACGGCACCGCCCGGTGCGTTCGCCCCTGATGGAATCAGCAGGGCCAAGCCCCCCACCCGTGCGTCGGCCGTTTCGACGATCAGCGACACCGGAGTCGGATCGACAAAGGCCAACCAGCCCGGATCCTCGGATGTGGGATCGATCACGTAGGCACCCGAGCGCGAGCCCAGCAGATTCTGGAAACCGAACCATGCAAGCAGCGGGATGGACACGATGAGCGCGGCCTCGAAACCGAGAAAGAGCGCAGCTCGCCATCGCGAACGTGTCGGTCCGGCGTGCTCGCGCTCTCCTGCATCCATCGAAGCGGTGGACTGGATCAAGGCTTGGAACGATAGGCGCCGGCGGACTCGACCATCTGCGCCACGCCATCTCTGACCAAGAACCGGATCGACCGGCCTTGCGACACCATCATCCTCAACTCGGTGGAAGAGATATCCAGCGCCGGCATCTGCACGGCGGTGATGTGCCATCCGGGCGGCGGGTCGAGGTGGCTTCCCGGGCGACTGACCACGACGACGTGCAACACATCACGAAGTTCATCGGCCCGGTGCCAGGTGTCGAGACCGGCTGCGGCGTCGGCTCCGAGGATCACGAACCACTCGGTGTCCGGGTGTTCGGCGTCGAGGGCGGCAAGCGTGTCGATGGTGTAGGTCGGACCGCCCAGCCGAATTTCCACATCCGAGGCAACCATTCCCGGCACGTCCTCGACCGAGGCCTCGGTCCATCGCAGCCGCTCTTCGGCCGGCGTGATGAGCCGGGAGCCTTCCTTCTGCCAAGGCTGGTTCGCCACGACGAACCAGACCTCGTCCAACTCCAACTGCTCGAGCGTTTGTTGGCCCGCAACGAGGTGTCCGATGTGGGGCGGATCAAAGGTTCCGCCGAGCAGACCGACCCTTCGTGTGGCCGATCTCATACCGTCACCCGTGCCGTTTCCACCAGGTAGTGACACATGTCACCCTGACAATTGGATGAATCTGTACTAGTAATGACGTTTGTGCTTGTAGCGCCTCGGTCCTGTGCCGATGCCCGTGCATCAATCTGATCTCCACCGCTACCAACGCACATCAAGAGTTCCACCCTACAAATTCATACAGCGCTCGAAGCTTGCTTCGTTCCCGCAACCGTCCTTCGATCAACGCAGATCCCTCAACCGGGTCCCAGCTCCTCCCCCGTGAGTGAAGTCTTTGTCTCTGCGAGATGTCCGAACGTCGGAAGCAAAAGAACACCAACCGAGCGTAATCCCGTGCACATCGCTGTGCGCAACCAACCCCCGCCCCCAAAGTTCGCAAACCTCCCATAGTAAAGAGCGCGCCATGAGTGACTCCGTCGGTCAGTACCTAAACGAAATCGGTCTCGTCCCCCTTCTCACCGCAGATGAAGAGCGAGAACTGAGCCAAATCATCGAAAAGGGCCACGCCGCCCGCCTGGCAATTGAAGCCGGTGAGAACTCTGCGGAGAACCGCAGAGCAGCTCGTGCTGCGGCCCGAGCCAAGGATCGGTTCATCCGAGCCAACCTCCGCCTCGTCGTGAGCGTGGCTCGCCGCTACCCACTTCCCCCCTCCATGGAACTCCTGGACCTCATCCAGGAAGGCAACCTCGGCCTCGAGCACGCCGTCGACAAGTTCGACTGGCGCAAGGGGTTCAAGTTCTCCACCTACGCAACATTCTGGATCCGTCAGGCCATCGGCCGGGCACTCGATCAGAAGGCCAGCCTCGTTCGTCTCCCCGGCGATCGTTCCGCCAGCCTTCGTGCTGCCCTCCGCGCTGTGTCCGGCGATGGCGACGAACTCGATGATGAGCACGCTCGCCTCCACCGTCTCACCACCCCCACATCGCTCGACCGCACCATCGGCGACGACGACTCCAACGAACTCGTCGATCTTCTTCCCGATTCAAAGCCCGGCCCCGAGATCGAGGTCATGGCCAAGGCCGAGGAGACCATGGTCACCGGACTCCTCGACGTGCTCGATCCCCGAGCCCGTTACGCCGTCGAGCAGCGGTTCGGCCTCAACGACGGCCGCAAGCGCAGCTATCGCGAAGTCGGCGAAGAGCTGGGTGTCACGGCTGAAGCCGCTCGTCGCCTCGTGAAGCGAGCCGTCAGCGCCGTGCGCGATCAGGCCGGCGACGTCATCGCCGACTTCGACGCTGCCTGATTGATCGGCCTCTGGCCGACACCGCTTTCAAAACCTGAGCACAGAGCCACCAGCCGCAAGGCTGGTGGCTTTGCTTTTGCCATTCCCGTTTCGTGCCTTGTTGGCAAATGCGTTGTCTCTTTCCGACTGGCGAGGAAGACTGTCGCCGTGACATGGAACCCAGGCAGTTGGCGATCATTCGAGGTCAAGCAACAACCGATGTGGCCTGACTCCGCCGATCTCGAAAGAGTCGAGAAAGAACTGGCCGCCGTTCCGCCCCTGGTGTTCGCGGGCGAGGCTCGCTCGCTCAAGGAGAAACTCGCTGCGGTTGCCAACGGTCGGGCCTTTCTCCTCCAGGCCGGCGACTGCGCCGAATCCTTCGACGGCTTCAACGCTGACGCCATTCGCGACAAGCTCCGAGTCATGCTGCAGATGGCTGTGGTCCTGACCTACTCATCGGGAGTTCCAGCGGTGAAGGTCGGACGAATCGCCGGGCAATTCGCCAAGCCCCGATCCAATCCAACCGAGATCGTCGACGGCACCGAACTTCCGTCGTTCCTCGGCCACATGGTCAACGACCTTCCGTTCTCCGAAACCGATCGGAGGCCGAACCCGCAACGTTTGTTGCAGGCCTACCACCAGTCGGCGTCGACCCTGAACCTCCTACGGGCATTCACCAAGGGCGGCTTTGCCGACCTGCACCGCGTCCAAGCCTGGAATCAGGAGTTCGTCGCGGCGTCCCCCACAGGCAAGCGCTACGAACAACTCGGCGCCGAGATCGACCGTGCCCTGCGGTTCATGGAAGCGGCCGGCGTGTCGTCCAACCATCCCGAGATCCACGAAGCCGATTTCTACACGAGTCACGAAGCGCTGATCCTCCAGTACGAAGAAGCACTCACCAGGAAAGACAGCCTCACCGGCGACTGGTACGACTGCTCGGCCCACATGGTCTGGATCGGCGAGCGAACCCGCCAACTCGATCACGCTCATGTCGAGTTCTTCAAGGGCATCAAGAATCCGGTCGGCTGCAAGATCGGCCCCACGGCTACTCCTGACGAAGTCGTCGCCCTCTGCGATGCCCTCGACCCCGACCGTGAGGCCGGCCGACTCACCCTCATCGCCCGCATGGGTTCCACGAAGGTTGCCGAGAACCTCCCGCCCCTGCTCGAAGCGGTCAAGGAGTCGGGCCATCCGGTGGTCTGGGCCTGCGACCCGATGCATGGCAACACCTACACCGCCGAGTCCGGCCACAAAACGCGGCATCTCGAAGACGTCATGACCGAAGTCAGCGGCTTCTTCAGTGCTCATCGGGCCGCGGGCACGTGGCCCGGCGGAATTCACATCGAACTCACCGGCGACGACGTCACCGAGTGCCTCGGTGGAGGCAGCGAAGTATCCGACGCCGATCTCGGCAATCGCTACGAGACGATGTGTGATCCTCGCCTCAACGCCAGTCAGAGCCTCGACCTCGCCTTTCGCGTGTCCGAACTCCTGCGCTGACCTCACACTGCGTCCGCCCTGCGCCACGAGTGGCGCTCTGTGGACTCCAGTTCGCCGGGCTCAGACGAGATTGTCGACGAACTTTTCGAGCTGCCGAAGGTTTCGGACCTCGAAGACGCCATCGCAATGGGCCCCGTACTCGCCAACGATCGAGTCGCCGGTGTTCCAGTAGGCCTTCGGTTCGGGGTTGAGCCAGAACAACTTCCGAGCCTTGCGCTCGATCTCTTTCATGATCCAGGCCTGCGATGCGTGGTAGTTGTTGCGGGCATCGCCCAGCACGAGGACGGTCGACTTCGAGTTGACGTCCATGCCGTATTTTTCCCAGAACACCTCGAAGGCATGGCCGTAGTCGGAGTGTCCGTCGACCCACACCACGTCGGCCTCGGTGTTGACCCGGTGCACAGCCTCGCCGATGTCGTCGACGCCCTCGAAAAACCGAGTGACCTCGTCGAGACCGTCGATGAACACAAAGGCCCGCACCTTGGAGAACTGCCCCGAGATCGCGTAGACCAGATGCAGCGTGAAGCGAGCGAAGGCGGCGACCGAACCCGAGATGTCGGCGATCACGATGATCTCCGGTTTCGAGGGCTTCGGGAAGCGGAACTTGAGCTCGGCCGGCACACCGCCGTAGCTCAGTGAGTGACGGACCGTGCTGCGAAAATCGAGCGGCCCTTTACGTCCGTGACGCCGCTTGCGGGCCAATCGAACGGCCAACTTTCTGGTGAGCGGATAGATGGCGCGACGAAGGCTGGCCATCTCTTCCCGGCTGGCGTGCATGAAGTCGACGTCTTCGGGCAGCGGCTTTCGGAGGGTCTTCGCCATCGCTTCGGCCCCCCGGTCGGCCACCAAACGGCGTCGGATCTCCGCTTCGATCTCTTTCTTGAGCTTCTCGATGCGGTCGTCGAACTCGTCACGCTCCAAACGTTCCTCGAGTGAGGTGAGCGGTTGCGATGACTCGTTCCGGGCTTGCTCCATCATTCGCTCGAGCATGCTGTCGAGGTCGAGATTCCGAAGGGTGCGGTACAAGTAGTACGTCCCCCCCACCGGACGACCAGGTTCCATCCCGGCGTAGCGCTTGACGGCTTGGCGAGCGAGCGCCCGCATCAGCGCGTCGTCGCCTTTCATCATTGCTTGGAAGAGCATCTCGGCCAGCTCTTCGGGAGTCAGCCCATCGCCACCGCCGCCTTCGCCACCCTGACCCGGCAACGCCTCGCCGTCTTCGTCGAGGTCGAGCTCACCGAAGGGATCGTCGCCATCGCCCTCCAGCGCGTACTCCGAGCCCCGCAACGAGAAGTAGACCTCGAACAGGGTTTCGAACGTACGCCAATGGGAGTTGTTCTTGACCAGCGTTGCCGCCAAGGCGTATTTGAAGGCGTTGCGATCTTCGAGAGGAATGTGGCGAACGGCTCGAGCGGCATCGATGTTCTCCGAAAGCGACACCGGCAGCCCCGCCGCTCGCAGGTCCATCACGAAGCCTTCGAGGAGGTTGAAGATCGGGGAATCGATTCCCTCGCCTCCCTTTTCAGCATCGACGGTGTCGGTCATGTCAGGTGGCCGACGCGTCGAAGTGGGCTTTCGAATTCGTGCTGAACTCCTTGACCACCTTGTCGATGTCGCTTCGATACTTGAGCAGGATGTTGGCCGTGGCGGTGGCATCTTCGGCGGTGATGTGTTCGATACCCAGCAGGATGAGCGTGCGAGCCCAATCGATGGTCTCGGAAACCGATGGGCTCTTCTTGAGCTCCAGCTGCCGAATCGATCGAACGATCCGGGCCACTTGATCGGCCAGGTTCTCGGTGATGTCGGGAACCCGAGTGAGCACGATCTCCTTCTCCCGCTCCATCGACGGGTAATCGAGATGCAGGAACAGGCAGCGTCGCTTCAACGCCTCGGACAGCTCTCTCGTGTTGTTCGACGTGAGAAAGACGAGCGGGATCTGTCGAGCGTGAAGCGTGCCCAGTTCGGGGATCGAGACCTGGTAGTCGGAGAGGAGCTCGAGCAGCAGCGCTTCGGTTTCGACCTCGACTCGATCGACCTCGTCGATCAGGAGCACCACCGGATCCTCGGATCGAATCGCTTCGAGAAGCGGGCGTTCGAGCAAAAACTCGTTCGAGAAGATGTTGTCCTGGATCTCGTCCCAATTGGACTCGCTGCCCTCGGCCTGGATACGGAGCAGTTGCTTCTTGTAGTTCCACTCGTAGAGCGCCTTCGACTCGTCGAGTCCTTCGTAGCACTGGAGGCGGATGAGGCGGGCCCCGAGCATCTCGGCCACGGACTTGGCCAACTGGGTTTTGCCAGTGCCGGCAGGACCTTCGACGAGCACGGGCTTCTCCAGCCGATCGGCCAGGTAGCAAATACCGGCGATCGCATCGTCGGCGAGGTAGTCAACCTTCGCCAAACCTTCTCGTACGTGATCGACCGACTCGAAACTGAACGTCATGACGACAAGTTACATGGCATCTTGACCGCACGGTCAATTACGGTTGCTCCGGTTGCCTCCCGGCTGGGCACCGATCGGCGCCCCGCGCCTCCTAAGCTCTCCAGCTCATGGACCGCGGCCTGACCAGGGCAGTCAATCGATTCGCCGACCAAGTCGGAAACGCGCTGTCCGAGGCGGCCAGCGGCACCAACGTGGATCAGCAGAGGCTGCGGCACGACGCCGTTGTCGAGGCCTTCAACCTCAGTTGCGCCCTGATCGACTGCGACGGACGCCATTCCGACGATGAGCTGTGGGCGCTGGTCGCCGCATTCGCCCCGCATGATCTTCTACCCGGCTCGGCCATGCCCGCCGACATTCGCAACAACGATCTGATCACGAACAAGCGGGCCTGGCTCGAAACGCCGTCACAGCTGTTCACGACACTCAGCCAGATCGACGCTCGCGATGGGTCGACTCTCGCCCGCTCGTACTACGACGAGGCCATGGCCCTCGCCCACACGGTCGCATCACTCGACAAGTACCCGTCCGACGATGAGCTCCGGGCCATTGTCGATCTCCAGAGGCTCCTGCTCGGCAACCTTCCGACCGGCCGGCCGACGCCGGCGGGCGAAGGTCCCGAAGCGGTACCTGCAGCCGCCGAGCCTGCAGCCGCCGAGCCTTCTGCTCTCGAACCGGCCGAGCCGCTCGAGGATCTCCTGGCCGAGCTCGATCAGCTCATCGGCCTCGACGCCGTCAAGGAGGAGGTCCGGCTGCTCTCGGCCCTTCTCCGGGTGCAGAAGCTGCGGGCCGATCGCGGCCTCCCGGTCGTCGACAACACCAAACACCTCGTCTTCTCCGGCAACCCCGGCACCGGTAAGACCACGGTCGCTCGCCTCCTCGCCCGGATCTACCGAACCCTCGGGGTGGTCGAACGAGGCCATCTCATCGAAGTCGACCGCAGCGGCTTGGTCGCCGGCTTCGTCGGGCAAACCGCCACCAAGGTCACGGATGTCTTCGAGCGGGCTGACGGCGGTGTGCTGCTTGTCGACGAGGCCTACTCCCTCATTCGGGGCGGCGAGAAAGACTTCGGGCGAGAGGCCATCGACGCGATCGTGAAGAACGTCGAAGACCGCCGCGACTCGATGGTGGTGATCCTTGCGGGCTATCCCAAGGAAATGGCCGAGTTGGTCGCCGCCAACCCCGGCTTCAGCAGCCGGTTTCCGAAGACGATCTACTTTCCCGACTACGACGACGCAGAGCTGTTGTCCATCCTGAGCTTGATCTGCACCAAAGGCCAATACGAGCTCGGCCCGGAAACACAAGCTGTGGCCGAAGTCTGGTTCGCGTCGCATTCTCGAGGTCGGGGCTTTGGTAACGGTCGCCTCGCCCGGAATCTGTTCGAGGCGGCCGTGGCTCGTCACGCCACCCGCCTGGTCGACGTTGCTGAACCCACCGACGAGCAGCTCACCACCCTCGAACCAGAAGACATTGCGTCTGTCCCCGTCGCTTCGAACAACCCGTTCGACACCGCCGCGGGCGGCGGTTGACCGGCCCGGCCCGTGGCTGACTCTTCGGCGGGCGGCTCTCAGCGCGTCGCCATCGGCATCTTCGCCAGCCGCATCGTCGGTCTGTTCCGGGAGATACTTCTCGGCGTTGCGCTCGGCGCGGGGCCCATCGCCGACGCCTTCCGGGCCGCCATGCGGATCCCGAACGCACTGCAGAATCTCTTGGGCGAGGGTTCCATTTCTGCTGCGTTCGTTCCCGTGTATGCCGGGTTGATCGAAGAGGGACGCGAGCAGGAAGCGCAAGACCTCGCTCGGCGGGCCTTTGGCTACTTGTCGGCCGTCGTTGCCGGGCTCGTCGGGCTCCTCGTTCTCGGTGCCCGTCCGTTGGTTGCGATCACCACCCTCGGGCGCTGGAGTGGCGAACGATACGAACTCACCATCACCCTCACCCGACTGACGGCGCTCGGCGTCGGGTTCCTGGTGCTCTCGGCGTGGTGCCTCGGCGTACTCAACGCCCATCGCCGCTACCTGCTGTCGTACATGGCTCCGGTGATCTGGTCGGCTGCCCAGATCGTCGCACTCGCCATTGCATTGCTTCTCGATGTCACCCCGACGGGGATGGCCACCTGGGCCGCGGCGGCGATGGTCGTCGGCAGTCTTGGTCAGTTCCTCGTCCAACTTCCCACCGTTCGTTCGGTGGGTGGCATTCATCGTCCGCAGCTACAACTCGACGAGCACCTCCGTCTGGTCCTGCGACGCTTCGTCCCGGCGGTGTCCGGACGCGGGGTCGTGCAGATCGGCGGCTACATCGATCTCGCCCTTGCCGGCTTGCTCGCCGCAGGAGCGATCGCCACCATCGGTCTCGTGATGCCGCTCTACCTCTTGTCGATTGCGGTGTTCGGATTCAGCGTGGCGGTTTCCGAACTCACGGAGATGAGTCGTACCACCTCCGGACACGCCACGATCGCCGGTCGCATCCGCACTTCGCAGCGACGGGTGCTGCTTCCCGCCGGACTCGTCGCAGCCGTCACGATCGGCGGCGGTTCGATCGTGATCGGCACGATGTATCAGCAACTCAACTCGCTCTTCGGCGACGATCCCGCCACGGCGTTCACCGATGCGAACACCCAAGTCGCAGCCGCGGTGCTCGCCGCCTATGGACTCGGGCTTCCGGCCACGATGGTGGCTCGCGTGAGCCAGAACGCTCTCTACGCCATGGGCGACGTGAGGGGTCCGGCCCGAATAGCCGCAGTGCGACTGATCGTCGCCGTCGTCGTGGGCTTTCTGGCGATGATCCAGTTCGACCACCTCGCCGCAGGGTCGCTGGCAAGGGTGGCCGCAATCGACGAGTTCGCCACCATGTCCGACGTCCAGCTCGCCGCCACCGCCCAAGCCGGTCTCGGTGTGTCGATCGGCGACGGACCCCGCGGCACGCTCTCGATCGACGGGTTCCCCCACTGGCCACCGTGGGAGATACTCCCCCAGCGGGAATCGCTGTTCTCCGAGCCCGAAGATGGTGGAGTTCGCACCGGCACTCCGTTCATCCACTACGGCGCGGTCGGCCTGGGTCTCGGTTCGGCGGTGGCCTCCTGGGCCGAGTGGGCCCTCCTTCGTCGCCGACTGCGTCAACATCTCGTCGGCCAATCGATCAATTCAGGGCTCGGGAAGTGGGTGGCCATGGCCGGCTTCGCCGCCTTCGTGATTGCTCGAGCGATCACGGCCATCGACCTACCGCCGGTCATCGACCTCATCGTGCTCGGACTGGCCGTCGTCGGCACCTACATCGGCTCACTGTGGTTCGTCGGCATTCGACCCCGCACGACAGGCGCTTGATCGCCAAGTACAGTCGCTGCATGTTCAAGTTGATCACACGGTGGTGGAAGTACACGGCGGCAAAGCTCACGGGCTCCTTCAACGCGAAGGCCGATCCCAAGGTGCAGCTCGAGCAAGCCATTCAGGAGTCGCACGATCAACATCGGCGACTCAAGGAGCAGGCGGCCAACGTGATCGCCAACCAGAAGCAAACCGAAATTCGTCTCAACCGAACGATGGAAGAGTACGAAAAGGTCGGAGGCAACGCCCGCCAGGCCGTGATGATGGCCGACGACGCCCAGAAGAAGGGCGACCAGAAGAAGCTCAGCGAGTACACCTCGGCCGCCGAATCCTTCGCCAATCGGATGATCGTGCTGGAATCCGAGGTGGAGGATCTCAAGTCACTCCATCTTCAGGCCTCGCAAGCAGCTGATCAGGCCAAGGCGGCCGTCAACCAGAACTCTTCGGCCCTGCAGAAGAAGCTCGCCGAGAAGCAGAAGCTCCTCTCGCAAATCGATCAGGCGAAGATGCAGGAACAGCTCAACAAGGCCATGGCGTCGCTCTCCGAGCAGGTCGGCCAGGACATTCCCAGCTTCGAAGAGATCCGGGAAAAGGTCGAGGGTCGCTACGCACGAGCCAAGGGGATGAGCGAGCTCAACGAGTCGAGCGTCGAGGGCCGCATGTTGGAGGTCGAGCAGGCGTCGATCAACGTCGAGGCCCAAGGTCGACTCAGCGAGATCCGAGCTCAGCTCGGGCTCGACGCACCCACCGCCGACGCTCCTGCTGTCGACACCCCGGCCGCTGTCACCGAAACCGCCACGGCCGAGGGCGGCGACACGGCCTGACCGTCCGTCCGGGAAGCACAGAGCTCAGGGCAGCACAGAGCTCAGGGAAGCACAGAGCTCATGGCAGGACCACCATGTCGTCGCGGTGGACCACCTCATCGACGAGATGATCCGGGACGTCGCTTGTTCGTTTGCCGGCGTGCATGACGAGATCGGCGCTCGACCAGCGAACCCGTCCCTTGGCGAAAACGGCACCGTCGAGATCGGCGATCTCCACGGCGTCGTCGGGAGCGAACGTTCCCGACACCTCGCGAACACCCGCAGGTAACAACGACCGCTGATCGGTTTCCAGCGCCCGGCGAGCGCCCTGGTCGACGGTGATACAACCCGACGCCGGAAGGGCGAAAGCGATCCAGAGCTTCCGGGCCGGGAGGCGTTGCTCCCTGGCCACGAACCGCGTGCCCACCCCGGCGTCGCGACGCACCGCCTGCATCAGCACGTTGGGTCGGGACGTTGCGGCGATCACGGTTTCCACTCCGGACCACGTGGCAATTTTCGCCGCCGCCAACTTCGAGGCCATACCACCCCGGCTCAGACCCGAGCGTGGCCCGCCTGCGGCTGCTTCCAGCTTCTGGTCGATGTCGATGATCTCCTCGATGAGCGAGGCTGACGCATCGACGCGAGGGTCGGCCGTGAACAGGCCGGATGTGTCCGTGAGAAGAATGAGCATGTCGGCCTCGACCAAATGGGCCACGAGTGCCCCGAGTCGGTCGTTGTCGCCGAAGCGAATCTCGTCGTCGGCGATGGCGTCGTTCTCGTTGATGACGGGAACAACTCCGAGATCCAGAAGGGCGGAAACCGTGCCCCGACTCTTCAGGTAACGCCGTCGAAACATGAAGTCGGTGGGGGCCAACAGAACCTGACCGGCGAGAAGTTTTTCGGCCGCGAGCGCCGCCTCGAAGGCCCGCATCAGAGTGATCTGACCGACCGCGCTGGCGGCCCGAAGCACGCCGTCGGTCTGCGGGTCGTCGGGCGACAACCCGAGGGCGGGCAATCCGGCGGCGATGGCCCCGCTGGTGACGATCACGACTCGATGCCCGTCGAGGCGGAGTCCGGCCACTTCAGAACAGAGCTTGGCGATCGCCCCATCATCGATGGCACCGTCGGAGGTGACCGACGAAGAACCGACCTTCACCACCACCAGAAGCGGCGAGATCACGCGTCCTCTTCGTATTCGAAGGTGAAGTCGCCGATGCAGACGGTGTCGCCATCACGGACACCCGCCCGCCGGAGCGCCTTGTTCACTCCCAATTTCTCCAGTTCCTTACGAGCGTGATTGAGCGCTCCGATCTCGGTGAGATCGGAGAGGGCGACGGCTCGTTCGGCCGATCGTCCGATCAGCCGGTAGGAGGCATCGTCTTGACGAATGATCTCGAAGCCGACGGCCTCGGGTCGGTGAATCACGAACCCTTCGAGTTCCTCTTCCTCGCCCCGGCTACCGCTCACCAGTTCGTAGAGCTTCCACATGAACGGATCGAGTCCTTGCCGTGCCACCGACGAGATCTCGAAGTCCAATTCGTCGGCGATGCCCCAGTCGTCAGCAGTGAGCACATCAGCCTTCGACCCGACCACGAGGCTGGGGCGGCTGAGCAGCTCCGGCCGGTAGGCACCAACCTCATGGCGGAGGACCTCGAGCTGCTTTTCCGGTGCAACGCCGTCGACTGAGGAGAGGTCGATCAAATACACGAGCACGCGAGCTCGCTCGATGTGGCGAAGGAACTGATGGCCGAGGCCATGGCCTTCGCTCGCTCCTTCGATCAACCCCGGAATGTCGGCCATCACGAATTCGGTCTCGTCATCGAGGCGGACAACACCCAGATTCGGTTCGAGGGTGGTGAAGGGATAGTCGGCGATCTTCGGCTTGGCCGCCGAAACGACCGAGATGAGGGTGCTCTTGCCGGCGTTGGGGAAACCCACGAGTGCGACGTCGGCCATGAGTTTCAGCTCGAGCCGGAACCAGGTCTCCTCGCCCTTCTCGCCTTGCTCGGCAAACATCGGGGCCTTCTGCCGGTTCGACAGGAACTTCGCATTTCCCTTGCCGCCCACGCCGGCCGCCGCAGCCAACCAACGGTCGCCGGGGCGAGACAGGTCGACGAGGGGTTCGCGGCTGTCGTGGTCGCGCACGACGGTGCCGACGGGGACCTTCACGACCAGTTCCTCGCCATTCTTGCCATGCTTCTTCTGACCCTGGCCATGCGTGCCGCTGGTGGCGATCCGGTGTGGATAATCTCGGAACGCCAGCAAAGACGCCACTTGCCGGTCGGCTTCGAGCCAAACCGAGCCGCCGTCGCCGCCGTCGCCGCCATCGGGGCCTCCCAAGGGGACGTGCGACTCGCGTCGCATCGAGACACATCCAGCGCCGCCGTCGCCGGCCCGGGCGCAGAGATTGGTCTCGTCGACGAAGTTGGACATCCGAAGAGGATACGTCCACGTCCGCGGGACCTACTCGTGCCTGCTCATTCGATGAGGCTTGCACGTCGAGTACGAACGAAGACGGAAACAAGAAAGAGCGCCCCGTAGGGCGCTCATCCGTCGATCGAACGACGTTCTCGTATTCGGTGCTCGGCCGATGACGCGTCCGCGTGTGACGACGGTGGTGCCGTGTCAGTCGGTGAGGATGTCGACGAGCTTTCGTCCCTTGCGGAAACCGAACTTCACCTTGCCGTCGGCGGTGGCGAAGAGGGTGTCGTCTCCACCCCGGCCGACGTTGTTGCCGGCATGGAACTTGGTGCCCCGCTGGCGAATGATGATGGAGCCGGCCGACACCTCGGTGCCGTCGAACACCTTCACGCCGAGGCGCTGTGCATTGGAGTCACGGCCGTTCCTTGTGGAACCGCCACCTTTGGTCTTTGACATGTCAGCCCCTCTTGATCCCGGTGATCTCGATGGTGGCGCGAGTCTGGCGATGGCCATATCGACGCCGCTGGTTGGTTTTGTTCTTGTAGGTGAAACCGTCGATCTTCTTGCCTCGGGCCTCGGAGAGGACCTTGGCCGACACGCTCACACCTGACAGTTGGTCAGGAGTACTGAGCACATCGGAACCGTCGACGAACAACACCGGACGCAAATCGATGGTGGTTCCGGGTTCACCGACCCGCTCCACCTCCAGATGCTGTCCTTCTTCTACCCGGTATTGCTTGCCACCGGTGGCTACGACTGCGTACATAAGCTCGCGAGGCTAGCTCTCATCGAGAGCGCTTCAACCGTTCGAGCCATGACGAATAACCGCTCATTTCGGGGACGGGACCCCGTCGATCACCATGCCACGACCATCGCAGTTGGGGCAACGACTCGAAAGCGACTCGAGGAGACCCTCGCCGATACGTTTACGGGTCATCTCGGCCAGCCCGAGTTCGCCGATGTCGAAGACCTGAGTGCGAGTCTTGTCACGACTCAACGCGTTGCGGAAGACCCGCATCGTCTCCTCACGATTCTTGCGATCTTCCATGTCAACGAAGTCGATGACGATGATGCCACCGATGTCGCGGAGCCGGAGTTGGCGAGCAACCTCTTCCGCCGCCTCGAGATTGTTTCGATACACGGTCTCTTCGAGGCTCGAGGAACCGACGTTCTTCCCCGTGTTGACGTCGATGACCGTGAGCGCTTCGGTCGACTCGATGATGAGCGACCCGCCCGAAGGCAACCAGACCTTCCGGTCGAGCGCCTTGTGAAGCTGCTCGTGCACATGGAAACGATCCATGACGTGCATGCCTTCGTCTTCGGCATCGAAGAACTCGACTCGCTCGGCGAGCGCCGGACTGATGACCGAAACGTAATCGGACACCTCGTTGTAGAGGGCCTCGTCGTCGATCACGACAGCCCGATACTCCTTGTTGAACTCTTCGCGAATAACTCGGACCGACATGTCGGGCTCGCGATAGAGCAGTTGAGCACCGTTGGCTCGGGCCGCAAGCGCTTCGATCTGCTCCCATTGCTGGACGAGTCCGGCCACGTCACGGACAATCTCCTCGGAGGTGACGTTCTCGGCCGCGGTGCGGACGATCACGCCATGATGCTTCGGCTTCGACTTGTCGAGGATCTGCCGAAGGCGCTTCCGTTCGGTGTCCGGCAGACGCTTCGAGATTCCGTAGGTATCGCTGTTCGGCACGAGGACGACGAAACGACCGGGTAGCGAAACCTCGGTGGTGAGACGAGCACCCTTGTGCGCAATCGGGTTCTTCGTGACCTGGCAGATCATCGTTTGCTTGGCCTTGAGCAACGACTCGATCTTGGGTCGCTCGGCGTTTTTGGGCTGATTCGACTTGTCGTAGACGATGTCGCCGCGGTAGAGGACGGCATTCTTCGGGGTACCGATGTCGACGAACGCCGCTTCCATACCGGGCAGAACGTTCTGCACCCGGCCGACGTAGATGTTGCCGTGGATCTGTGCGACGTCATCGCTCGGACGCGAGACGTAGTACTCGATGAGGTTACGGCCCTCGAGAATGGCGATATGGGTGGCATCGGGCCGGCGCGACGCCACCATCATGTAGCGACCGACGGGTCGCCCCTTTCGGGTCTTGCCCCGGCGCCGCTTCATCTCGCTCTCGTCGAGTTCGATGGGTCCGTCGGCAATCACATGCTCGATGGGCTGAGGCTTGCGACCGCCCCCCTGCCGACGGTTCGATCCAGTCTCGGCTTGGGACCGACCGCCTTGGCCGGTTCGACCTCTGCCGCCCTGACCACTGCCGCCCTGACCGCCACCACCCTGACTGCCTCCCTGACCACTGCCGCCCTGACCGGACTCGGCTCGGGACTTGTTGCTGCGTCGCCGGCGTCGCCGGCGCTTGCTGGCTGCGCTCGTGCCCTCCCCGGCGCCACTGCCCTCGGCGCCACTGCCCTCGGCGCCATTCCCATCGGCACGACTGCCATCGGCACCACTCTCGGCCGCCACGGATCCGTTCTTCTTGGCGTCGCCAGCATCACCAGCGACGCGGCCAGGCCGGGAGTCGCCGATCTTGGGTTTCTCAGCCGAATCAACGGAGCTGCCGTTTGCCTTGTCGGATTTCAGGGGTGCCGCACTGCTGGGTTCTGCGACGGAATCAACCGTCGGCTTGTTGGTGCCTGATGGCTCTGGGCCGCCAGACGCTTCGTGTGGCTGGCTGGCGTGATCGTCTGATCCGCCGGTGTCGGAGACCGACATGGGTGAGATCCCTTCTCATGAGGCTCGCACTTCCGCGAGCCGCGCTGCATCGGAGAGCGAGGCATCGGCCTTGTCGACCTGAAGGTCGCTCGTTCCTCGGAGCGGGATCGGTTCGATCCGCGCTCCGTCAGCATTCGTCCATTGGTGAGTTCGGCAGACTCGCCCTTCACGAAGTTCTGTGCCCAGGGTGCGAACGAGTTCGGATGGGCGCAACGAAAGAACTTCTGTGGCGAGTATCGCCATCAACTGCACACCGCCATCAGTCGGCCCCATGACCTCGAGTTCGAGAATCGCTGGGCGGACGTCGACCACGGTGGATTTTCCCTTGCGTTCCCGTTCGAGAAAGCGCTCGGGTGCCGCCACGAGGGCGGCCACTGCAGCTGTCACGACATCCGGCGGTGCACCGAGAATCTCGATGTTCCACCGACAGCAGGTGATTACCTGCTGAAGTGACGTTGACCCTGGCTCGAGGGGCACCACAGCCTCGACGGAGAGACCGTCGGGGAGCGCCGCAGTGAGTTGTTGGGGCAACACCTCGAGGTCGACCGGCGTGACGAGGTCGAGATCGAGGTATTCGGCTTCCGATTCGTGTCCTACCGACAAGGCCAGCCCGAAGCTGATCTTGGGACGGGGTGAAAACCCCTCGGAGTACACCAGCGGAAGCCGGAGTTTTCTGAATGTCCGCTCCATGATGCGAGCGGTGTCGCGGTGGCTCGTGAAACGAACACGACCGTGACGGGAATAGCGGACGCGGAGCTTGATCATCGTGAGCGCTCGAGAAGCTGAACCGGGACGGCGTTGCCCGACGAAAGATCTTGTCCGGTGCCCTGACTTCCGCCCGCGGGAGGTGTGGCACTGGCAACCACGTGCTCGATGCCGTACCCGGTGCAGGCGCCACAGTCGTAACACGGCGTCCAACGGCAGTCGGGTAGACCCACCTCGGCGAGCGCATCTTCCCAGTCGGTCCAGAGGAAGTCTTTGTGGAGGCCGGCCGACAGCTGATCCCAGGGCAGCGCCTCTTGCTCGGTGCGGTGGCGGTAGACGACGTCTTCAACCGTGAGGCCAGCCCGCTCGAGTGCATCCAACCAGCGATCGACTTCGAAGAACTCGGTCCATTCTTGGAACGTTCCGCCGTGACGCCACACGTCTTCGATGACGGCAGCCATCCGACGATCGCCCCGGCTGGCCAAGCCCTCGGCCAGCGTGGCCTTCGGATCGTGCCATTTGAGGTTGACACCGTGCATTCGGCGGGTGGCATCACGGAGCAGGTTGATCTTGCGCTGCAATTCAGGGGCCGTGTTCTGACCGAACCATTGGAATGGGGTGAACGGCTTCGGCACGAAGCCACCGATCGAGACGGTGACGCTGGCTCGTTTGTTGTGCTTGCGTCCGATGGCAACACAGTTCTTGGCCAGCTCGGCGATACCGAGCGTGTCCTCGTCGGTTTCGCTCGGCAGCCCGATCAGAAAGTAGAGCTTGACCCTCTGCCAGCCCTGGCTGTATGCGGCGTCGACGGCTTCGTAGAGATCCTCTTCGCGAATCAGCTTGTTGATGATCTGACGCATCCGCCACGTGCCCGCTTCTGGGGCGAAGGTCAGGCCGCTTCGTTTGGCCTTCTGGAGTTGAGCGGCGATGTCGACACCAAAGGCGTCGACCCGCAGACTCGGGAGCGAAACCGAGACCTGACCACATCCGGCGGCCTCCGCGTCGTCCATGATTCCCGTGACGGTTGGTGCAATGCCACTGAAATCGGCGGTTGACAACGATGTGAGTGACACCTCGTCGTAGCCCGTGCGCTCGAGGCCATTTCGAACCATGGTTCGCACCTGCTCGGCGGGACGCTCACGCACAGGACGAGTGATCATTCCGGCTTGGCAGAAGCGGCAACCGCGAGTGCAACCTCGGAAGACTTCGACGTTCAGGCGATCGTGGACCACTTCGGTGAGCGGCGTCAGCTGCTCTTTGGGATAGGGCCACTCGGCGAGATCGGCGATCGTGCGCTTCTCGATGTATTCGGGAAGATCAGCAACCAAGGCATCGAGCCCGAGAAACTGCCCATCGTCGGAATAACGAGGCGAGTAGAACGACGGGACGTAACAGCCCTCGACTCGGGCGATGGTGCGGAGGAGTTCACGACGCTCGGATGAACCGGTGGAACGCCAGCTCATGATCGCATCGGTGATCTCACCGACGACTTCTTCTCCATCGCCGAGCACCACCACATCGACGAAGTCGGCGATGGGTTCGGGGTTGAAGGTGCAGTGCCCACCCACCATCACGAGCGCATCAGTGAGCGACCGATCGGCGCTGTAGATCGGAATACCTGCGAGATCGATGCAGTTGACGAGGTTGGTGTAGGTGAGCTCGGCCGAGAGGTTGAAGGCGATGACGTCGAATTCGTTGGCCGGCGTGTGATGTTCGACCGAGAACAGTGGGATTTCTTCGGCGCGCATGACGGCTTCGAGATCGATCCACGGCGCATACGAGCGGTCGGCGCGTGCATCGGGGCGTTCATTGATGATTTCGTAGAGGATCTGTAGGCCCTGGTTGGGCAGACCGATCTCGTACGCATCGGGATAGGTGAACAGCCAGCTCACAAGAGCAGGATCGGGAGCTTTGGCCTTGGCGCCGTCCTCGCAGCCGATATATCGAGCCGGCTTTTGGACTTGCGCCAGCCAAGGCTCGAGCTGGGGCCAGACGGACGACATTGGCTTGTAATGCTAGCGCACGGACCCTCTCGAACCGTGCCGGACACGTGTTCGCTCCGCGCGTTCAAACCCACGGAGAGTGACGTTCTTCGGGCGAGGGTCGGTCGATGGTCAGATGAGACCGCGGCGGCGATGAACGGCGACGGTTTGGACGAGACCCACGGCGAGCAGGCTGGTCATGAGCGAACTGCCGCCATAGGAAATGAAAGGCAGCGGAATGCCGGTGATGGGCATGAGCCTCATGGTCATGCCGACGTTCTGGACGACATGGATGAGAAACATGCAAAAAACACCAACGCAGAGCAGTGTGCCGAAGCCATCGCGAGCGAGTTGAGCAATCCGGAAAACCCGGAGGAGGATGAGACCCTCGAGCAGCAGCACGGCTCCCGCTCCGACAAAGCCGAGCTCCTCGGCGATGACGGTGAAGATGAAATCGGTCTCTTGTTCGGGAACGAAGCCCGACTGCGTCTGCTGCCCGTCGAAGAGCCCTTGGCCCGTGAGGCCCCCGGATCCGATCGCGATCTCGGATTGCACCTGGTTGTAGCTGGCGGCCGTGTTGGCTTCCTGATCGATGAACGACGTGAGGCGATCTTGCTGATACCCCTGCAGAATTCCGCTGGTGAAGATCACGGCGAAAATACTGATGGCCGAGACCACGAGCAGGAGCAGGAATCGGGTTGGCATCCCGGCCACGAGATACACACCGAGGGCGATGGCGCAATACACCAACACCGATCCGGTTTCGCCCTGGAGGATCACCAGCGCCGAGATCACACCGAGCACCGCGAGCGAGGCGGCGATTCGTGGCGCCTCGACGTTTCCTGTTCGTCCCGTGAAGATCGCCGCCAGCAGAATGATCAGTGTCAACTTGGCGAACTCGGCCGGCTGAATCGAGAAGCCGCCGAGGATGAACCAACCCTGGGTCCCCTTCACCTCCGTTCCCAGTCGCGTGAGGACTGCAATCAGCACGACAACCGTGCCGCCGGCGATCACGGGGAGGCTCTGACGCAGGCGAACGTAGTCGATCATGCTGACCACACCCATCAGGGCCAGGCCCGCAACGAGGAAGATCACCTGCTTCGCCGCCAATCCGAATCCTCCCCCCGCCGAACGGGTTGCGCTGAGAATTGCCGTGCTACCGACGGCGACCGTGGTGATGACGAGCAGGACGAGGGCCCAATCGACATTGGCCAACTTGGCGGCGTTGGCCCCTCGCGATGCGCGCCCCGGTCGAGACATGGCCGTCACGATGAACCGGCCACGCTGGATGACGAGTTCGCGGGAGGGTCGGTCGACGATGACGGGGTCGTAACGACCGTTGTCGGCGGCTCGGTCGAGGAACTCTGCGGAACGGTGGTGGTCGGCGCGACCGTGGTTGGTGTGGTGGCGGGTACGGCCGAGGAGGTTGTCGCATTGGTGGCGGGCGACTTCGTCGTCGGCGGATTCGTTGCCGGGGCCTTTGTGGCGGGCGGCTGTGTTGCCGGAGGGACCGTGGCCGCAGTGGGATCACCGTTGGACGGCGGCAGGAAGTCGGGTTTCGCCAATTCGAGTGCAGTCGAGAAATCGACATCACCCAAGCCGACCACGTCGACGGTCCGTTCCTCAGCCACTGGAGCCGCCGGGATCGGCATGTTGCCCGCCAACAGATCGAAGAACCGCCGAACGGCCGGTCCGGCTGCGTCGCCACCGAATCCCGCCTGTTCGAGCACGGCGGCCACGGAGTATTTGGGTTGCGGCATGGGACCAAATGCGGCGAACAGCGCGAAGTCTGCCTTGTTGCGCACCTCGGCCGTACCGGTTTTTCCGGCAATGGGGTAGCTCCCGAGTGGGAACCCGGTGAAGGCGCCGACACCGGTGCCACGGCCGGTTCCGATACCGGGATTGACCACCTGCATCAGCCCGTCATAGATCGGTGCCAGAGAAGCCGGGTCGAGCTCGACATCGGCGGCCACGATCGGATCGGTCCGAGTGGAAGAGCCGTCGATGCCAATCGTTGCCACCACGAGGCGGGGCTGGTAGCGGACACCGCCGGTGGCGAGCATGGCGTAGGCGTTCGCCAGTTGCAGAGGTGTCGTGAGGAAGTCGCCCTGTCCAATGGCGAGGTTCACGTTGTCACCGGGATACCAACGAGCATCCTCACCGAACTGCTCGATTCGATTCTCGGGCGTGGGAACTCGGCCCGGCTGCTGTGAAGGGAGGTCGATGTCGGTTCGTGAGCCGAATCCGAAGAGTTCGGCCGTGTCCTGGATACCCGTGCGTCCGTACACGTCTTGATTGATCCAGAATTGTTCACCCAGGCTGTAGAAGTAGGTATCGCTCGACCGCTCGATGGCCTCGCGAAGTTGCACCGGGCCCATCACCGCGGCCCCCGCGTTCTGCTTTGAACATCCGGCGGCTCGATCCTCGGGGTCGATGCAACTCTCGAGAACGTAGACACCTTCGTCGTTCCACGTGGTGTATTGGTCTCGAACGCCGGCCTCCAGCGAGGCGTAGGCCACGAACGGTTTGAACGTCGACCCCGCGGGATACGTGCCACGGATGGTCCGATCGAGCAGGGGCTGATCGAACCGCTCGGAGAGCTCCTGCCACAACGACGAGCTGATTCCGAAGACGAAGTCGCGAGGGTCGAACGATGGATACGAAGCCAGCGCGACGATCGCTCCGGTTTCGACCTCGAGTGCAACGAGGCTTCCTGAGTCGGCAACGAAGGGAAGGTCTCCCTTTGTTGCTTTTCGACCTTGTGCCGACGCCAGTTCTTCGGCCAGGATCTGCTCAGCTGCGTATTGGAGGTCGATGTCGATGCTGAGCTGAAGGTCGAGACCCGGAACTGCTTCCTGCACCACCTCGATCGTTCGCACCACTCGGTTCTGAGAATCGATTTCCACCCGTCGGGTTTCCGGCACCCCCCGAAGTACGTCTTCGTAGGTCCGTTCGAGACCGGCGATCCCCAACTCGTCACCGGGGAAATACGTCTTGTCGCTCTCCAGGTTGAGTTCGGCGGCCACGTCGGCATCACGAACGGTTCCGGTGTACCCGAGCATGTGCGCCGCGATCGATCCGTAGGGATAGGTACGAACCGACTGCCGTTCGACGTTGATACCGGGTAGCGCCGCCTCACTCAGCTGAATCCACAGCTCTTCCCCGACATCGTCGGCTACGACCACCGGTTGGAGTGTCCCGTCGACGGCCCGTCGATATTGCTGGTTGAGTGTTTCGGCTTTCGTCTTGATGCCCGCTTCGGTGAGTTCGGCGGAAAGTGTGGTGAAGATCTCGAGGCGCGTGTCCTCCCCTGCGTCGCGAAGCACCGTCCAATCGAGGGTGACGACAAGCGAGTCACGACGGCCGGCCAGCACGCGACCCTTCGCGTCGATGATCTGGCCTCGTGGAGCCTCCATGACGATCGTTCGCTGACTGTTGACGACGATGCTTTGAACGTAGCTCTCCCGTTCCTTCATGATCTGGAGGAAGTAGAGCCGGGATCCGAGCATCGAGAACAGCGCGACGGCCACCACAGCGAGGACGCCGAGACGTTTGCCGGAGAGATCAGTAGCCATAGCCGTCGGCCAGTTCAGCAGATCGGGGCAGAAGCGGTAGGTCGCCCCTCGAACACGGATCGTCGATCATTCGCTTCTGGCCAGATCGGTGCGAGGGGTTCTTCCAGGACGCCTGAAGAGCATCCACTGGGCGACCCGATCGGCCGGGTGGACCAGGACCGCACCCACGAGCCCGATCCACAGGAGGTCGACCAAGGTCTGGGTGTTGAACGGCGGCGGGGTCTGACCGAAAACTGCGGCTCCGATCCACGTGGCAGCCGTGATCGATGATGCGGCAACGGCACCTTGCACGGTCCGAAAGGAACCGTCCGCCAGCAGCATCCGATCACGGGTCATCCCCAGGAGCCATCCGGCGAACAAGAACAGGAGGGCGTGCATGCCGAACGGGCCGGATCGGAAGAAATCAACCGACAACCCGGTGAAAAAGCCGAGAACTGCGGCTGAGCGGGGGTCGGCCGTGAGGCCAACGCCCAACAACACCATCACCAGCAGATCGATCCGGACGCGATCCAAGATCAGCAGCTGATCGAAGATTCCCGTCTGCAGAACCGAGGCCGCAGTGAGCACGACCAATACGTGGCTCCAACGAGCCGAGATCATGGGGTCACCTCGGTCAGGATGATCGTGACGAAACCCAGCTTGTCGAAGTCGACGAACGGAATCAAAAAGACCGACCCGTCGTCGGCAACCACAAGAGACCCGACGGGGATGTCGGGCGGATAGAGCTCACTGAAGCCATTCGTCTCGAACCGTTCACCGCCTTGCACGCTCTCGAGATCGATCGCCTGGAATTCAACCTCGAGTTGATCGTTGCGACCCTTGCCCGTGGTGATGGCCGACACGCCGCTATCGACCCCGTTGAGACCAACTCTGACGCGCGAGTCGGTGATCAGCAGAACCGTGGACCGGTGATCGGCGAAGACATCGTCGACCCGGCCCGCCAGCCCGGCCCCGACCACCACCGGCATACCGACCACCAGACCGTCGGCGCTCCCCCGGTTGATCTCGATGACCCGCTCGATCCCTGTCTGTCGGTCCGAAATCACTCGGGCCGTGACCCGTCCGAGGTCTCCGGCGACGTCGAAACCGGTTGCAGCCAAGAGTTCGTCGAGATCGGATTCGATGTCGGGCAATCGTGCGACGTCTCCTTCGAGTTGAGCCACTTCGAGTCTCAACTGAGCGTTTTCCGCCTCGAGTTCGTCGTAGTGCACCGCACCATTCCAGGTGTCAGCGATCGGGCTCACTGCCGTTCCGACGAAGTCGCGGAACGGCGAGGAAACGGCGAGTGCCGTGGAACGAGCCGAATCGATGGGCCCGAATCCTCGGACATCCGCCGTCATGAGGCCAAGAGCCGTGACGGTCAGCAAGAACAGGATTCGACGCGAAACACTCGGTGACTTGGCCACAGGAACCGAGGGTGGGGCAGCTTAATCGTGCTGGCTGGGGTACAGATTGCGCAGCGTGTCGTACGCCTCGAGGTACTGACCCGAACCAATGGCAACTGCGTGGAGCGGATTCTTGGCCATCTTGATCGGCATCCCGGTTTCGTTCTCGAGTCGAGCCGCCATACCGAGCAGCAGGGCACCTCCACCAGCGATGGTGATCCCATGCTCCATGATGTCGGCGGCAAGTTCAGGCGGCGTCTTGTCGAGTGTGACCTTCACCGCATCGACAATCGAGCTGACCGGTTCGGCCAACGCTTCCCGGATCTCTTCGGTGGTGGTGACGATCGTTTTCGGAAGTCCGCTGACGAGATCGCGACCGCGGATCTCCGCTTCGAACTCTTCGTCCAGGCGATAGGCCGAGCCGAGCTGAATCTTGATCTGTTCGGCTGTGCGCTCGCCGAGGGCCAGGCTGTATTCCTTCTTGATGTAGTTGATGATCGCCTGGTCGAGTCCGTCGCCGCCGATACGAACCGACTGACTGGCCACGATCCCGCCAAGTGAGATCACCGCAACCTCGGTGGTGCCCCCGCCGATGTCGACGATCATGTTGCCGGTGGGATCTTGCACCGGAAGCCCGGCGCCGATGGCCGCAGCCATCGGTTCTTCGATGATGATCGCCTGACGGGCGCCGGCGAATTCAGCCGCATCCCGGACCGCTCGTTGCTCGACCCCCGTGATTCCGGATGGAACGCAGATCACGATTCGTGGTTTCGCGACCCAACGGCCAGGGCTGACCTTCTGGATGAAGTAGCGCAACATCTCTTCGCAAATGTCGAAATCGGCGATGACGCCGTCTTTGAGTGGGCGGATCGCCTGGATGTGGCTGGGCGTTCGACCGATCATTCGCTTGGCTTCGACCCCGACGGCCAGTGGGCGACCGGTGTCGACGTTGATGGCGACCACCGATGGCTCATCGAGCACGATCCCCTGGCCACGGACGTAGACAAGCGTGTTGGCCGTGCCCAGATCGACCGCCATGTCGCGGGCTCCGACTGAGCTGAGAGCGGTGGAGAATCGGTTACGAGCCATCTGTCTCCTGAGGTCGAGCGGACTCCGCTCCCAGACTGTGAACGGCGACTACCCTACGAGGCGGGTTGCATCATCACAAGGCATTGTTCGATGTGGTAGGCGCCGCTGACTCAAATTCCGGGGAAGAAGATACCGATCTCGCGCTCGGCCGACTCGTTGGCGTCGGAACCGTGAACGAGATTCTCGGTCATGATCGTTCCGAAGTCGCCGCGGATGGTTCCAGGAGGAGCCGACGCCGGATTGGTGGGGCCCATCAGGGTGCGAACGATGGCAAAGGTGTCTTCGGGGCCTTCGAGCACGGCAACGAAGGCGGGGCTGCGGCTCATGAACGCCACGAGTTCGTCGTAGAAACCCTTGCCGACATGCTCTTCGTAATGACGAGCGAGGGTGGCCTCGTCGAGCTGACGGAGTTCTCCGGCGACGAGTTGGAGGCCCTTGCGTTCGAAGCGGGCGATGATCTCCCCGACCAAGCCGCGTTCCACGGCGTCGGGCTTACAGATGATGAAGGTTCGGCTCACGGCGGCGAGGGTACCGGCGCCGACCCGGATGCAGCAGGAGGATGCGGCTCAGGAGTTCGGATCTTGAAGGGAAATCGAGGCGTCAGGCGTCAGAGGTCGTAGTCGTCGCCGTTTTCGTCGTCCTCGTCATCGTCTCGAAAGGCGGCCGAACCAGCCACGGATCGAGCGATGGGACGAATCTCGCCCACCACGTACATGCTCCCGGTCACGAGGATCAGATCATCGTCGCTGGTCACGGCCCGAGCCCGTCGGAACGCTTCCACCGGGTCGACCACGACCTCGGCTTGGATGCCCAACTTCGATGCCGCGGCCGCCACCTCAGCGGCGGGGATGGCTCGGGACCACGAGGGCTCACAGATGATCACCGCATCGAAATCGTCGGCCTCGACAGCTCGCAGCATCTCGGCCGGATCCTTGCCATTCAGAAAACCGATCACCAGCACCCACGAGCCCAAGCGAGCGAACGATTCGTCGAGGGTGTGTTTGACGGTGATGATCCCATCAGGGTTGTGTCCCCCGTCGAGGATGACCGTTGGTTCACGGGCGATGACCTCGAACCGGCCGGGCAACTCGATCTGCGAGAAGGCCTGTTCGACGAGATCGGGGTCGAGGGCCCGGTCGAAGAAGGCATCGACGGCCGCCAGGGCGGTTGCGACGTTCACCCCCTGATGCAATCCGAAGGCCGGGATGAAGACGTCCTCATAGGTGCCGTGGGGCGTTGTGACCGTGACGACGCGCCCCCCGAGCCCGAGTTCATTCCGTTCGACGATCACCTCGCTGCCCATTTCCCAGACACCGTCGTTTGGCTCGGCGTCGACGACGGCTCTCAGATCACCGAACGGTTCGCCGAGCACCACCCGACTTGCCGGTTTGATGATCCCCGCCTTCTCCTCGGCGATGGCTCGACGCCAGTCGCCGACGCCGTCGGTGTGATCCCGACCGATGTTGGTGATCACCGCAACGTCGGCCTCGACGACATTGGTGGCGTCGAATCGACCGAGCAGACCGACTTCGATGACGGCGACCTCGACACCGACCTCGGCGAACCACGTGAAGCCCACCGCAGTGAGGATTTCGAAGCGGCTCGGTCGATGTTCCATCAGCGGCATGAGCTCGCGGATGAGCGTGAGGATGCGGGCCATGTCTTCGTCGGGAATCGGACGTCCGTCCCAGACAATCCGTTCGTTGATCCGCTCGAGGTTGGGACTCGTGTACAGCCCGACCGAGAGTTCGGTTGCGGTCAAGAGTGCACCGACGTATTGGGTTGTCGATCCCTTGCCGTTGGTGCCGGTGATGTGGATCACGCGGTAGGCCCGATGGGGATCGCCCAGCAGTGAGAGCAACTCCCGCATCGGAGCGAGGCTCAGTCCGCTGGTTGCGCCGGCGGTGGGGAGCGATGGTGAAGCGCCAGAAGCCCGCTCGCCGGCGTTGTTGTGACCCTCGAGGTTGATGTGTGACTCGAGCCAGTCAATTGCCGTACGGAAATCCACAGGCGCGCTCCACTTTCGTTCTTGCTCCGCTCACCGTTGTGGACCCGCGGACGGCGCAGGCTCTCCGAGCGGAGATGTTCAGGGCTTCGCTGGATTCAGGAAGCGGCGCGGCGGGGTCGGTTGCGAATTTCGCTGCGAGGCACGAGCGTCGGGTTGACCCGTTCGAGGACGGACTTCTCATCGATGAGAACCTGGCCGATGTCGTCTCGACTCGGCAGGTCGTACATCACCTCGAGAAGCACCTCTTCCAGAATGGCACGGAGCCCACGGGCTCCGGTTCCCCGAAGAAGGGCCTGATCGGCAATGGCCGTGAGCGCATCCTCGGTGAACTCGAGTTCGACGTCTTCCATCTCGAACAATTTCTGGTACTGCTTCGAGAGTGCGTTCTTCGGTTCGACGAGAATCTGAACTAGTGCTTCCGCGTCCAAACCCGACACGGTGCCGGTGACGGGAAGTCGGCCGACGAATTCGGGGATCAGACCGAACTTGACGAGGTCTTCGGGTCGGAGGTGGTGGTAGATGTTGTCGTCGACCTTGGCATTCTGGGAAACGGCGAAGTCGGGTTTGAATCCGATCGACTTGGTTCCGAGACGGCTCTTGATGAGTTCAGCGAGGCCGGCACATGCTCCCCCGCAGATGAACAGCACATTCGTGGTGTCGATCTGGAGGAAATCCTGCTGAGGGTGCTTGCGGCCACCTTGAGGCGGAACCGAAGCAACGGTGCCCTCGAGGATCTTGAGGAGGGCCTGCTGAACACCTTCGCCGGAGACGTCTCGGGTGATCGACGGGTTTTCCGACTTACGAGCGACCTTGTCGATCTCGTCGATGTAGATGATGCCAGTTTCGGCTCGTTTGACATCGAAGTCGGCCGCTTGGATCAACTTCAGCAGAATGTTCTCGACGTCTTCCCCGTCGTAACCGGCCTCGGTGAGCGCGGTGGCATCAGCGATGGCGAACGGCACATTCAGCATCCGGGCCAGCGTTTGGGCCAGGAAGGTCTTGCCGCAGCCGGTGGGACCGACGAGAAGAATGTTCGACTTGGCGAGTTCGACCCCTTGACCAGGGAGCGAGCCGTGCTGGATTCGTTTGTAGTGGTTGTAGACCGCGACCGACAGCACCTTCTTGGCCTGGTCTTGTCCGACGATGTACTCGTTCAGGAACTCGAAGATCTCGCGTGGCTTTGGCAGCTCTTCGAAGCTGACCTCGGTGCCTTCTGCCAACTCTTCTTCGATGATCTCGTTACAGAGATCGATGCATTCATCGCAGATGTACACCCCCGGCCCGGCGATGAGCTTCTTGACCTGTTTCTGAGACTTGCCGCAGAACGAGCACTTGAGTAGCTCGCCCCCCTCACCGAACTTGGCCACGTCGTATTCCCCCTTCAGGACCCAACGGCCCGGATCGGTCCGCTCGTATCAGCGGTGTTGCGCTTCTGGATGACCTCATCGATCACACCGTAGGCCTTGGCCTCCTCGGCCGTCATCACGAAATCGCGGTCGGTGTCCTTCTTGAGCTTCTCCGCCGTCTGGCCCGTGTGGTGGGACAGGATGTTTTCGAGCTGTGTGCGGAGCCGTTCGATTTCGTTGGCCGCGATCTCGAGATCGGAAACTTGGCCCTGAGCGCCCGAGTAGGGCTGATGGAGAAGAATTCGCGAACTCGGAAGCGCAAGTCTTTTACCGGGAGCGCCCGATGCGAGAAGCACTGCGGCCGCCGACGCCGCCTGCCCGAAACAGATGGTGCTCACCTGAGGACGGATGTATTGCATCGTGTCGTAGATGGCGAACATCGCGTTGACGTCGCCGCCCGGCGAGTTGATGTAGAGGCTGATGTCGCGATCGGGATTCTCCGACTCGAGGTGGAGAAGTTGGGCGCAAATCACATTGGCGACGCCGTCATCGATCGGCGTGCCGAGAAAAATGATGTTGTCGCGCAGAAGGCGACTGTAGAGGTCGGACGAGACCTCTCGCCCGTTGCTCTTCTCGATGACGGAAGGGATGATGTAGTTGGCTTGAGCGCTCATTCGGCGTCTTCCTCAGTGGGCGATTCGTCTTGTTCTTCTTCATCGGCCGGTAGCTCGAGATCTGCAGCGTCGACCGGTTCCCCTTCATCGTCTACCAGCTTCGCCCGTTCGACCAACCAGTCGAGGGCACTGCTCTTGGCGAGATCCGATCGTATCGCCGGAAGCTGACCCGCCGCGGTGAACTCCTCGCGGACGTCGTCCACAGAGCGGTCGACCTGGGTTGCAACCCTGCCGAATTCCTCGTCGAGATCGCTGTCGCTCGGTTGTAGACCCTCGGCCTCGGCGATGGCCCGCAATGCCAGATCGACGCGAGCCGACATCTCGGCGCCCTCACGCATGTCGGCCAACATGGCTTCGCGTGATTGACCGCTGAACTGAAGGAACTGTTCGAAGTCGAGGCCCTGGGCTTGGAGCCGCATTGCCATGTCTTGCACCCGGTTCTCGAATTCGAGATCGATGAGGGCGGCGGGGACGAGCTCGTCGTCGACCAGCGCGGCAACCGCCTCGGCGATGTTGTTGCGACGGGCGGTGACGGCCTGGATCTTGCGGCTTCGCCCGAGTCGCATCTCGAGGTCGGCGCGGAGCTCGGCGATCGTGTCGAACTCGCTGTTGTCCTTCGCCCAGGCATCGTCGGGCTCGGGGAGCACGGTGGTCTGGACTTCCTTGACCTTGATCGTGAACTCGAGAGGAGCTTCTTCCTCTTCGTCGGGGTGCACGGCACTGAATTCGATCTCGTCGCCGTTGGAGGCACCGATGAGGTGCTCGTCGAGTTCGGGGACCACAGCACCCATGCCGACCTGGTAGAGGTAGTCATCGGTGGTGAGGCCGGCCACGGGCTCACCCTCGTGGAGAACGGCGATGTCGATGGTGACCCGATCGCCATCCTCGGCGGGGCGGTCGACGGCTTCGAGCGTGCCGTACTGCCCGAGCATGCGTTCGATCTGCTCGTCGATTTCGTCTTCCGCGACCTCGGGTCGGGGCACGGTGATTTCGAGGGCGTCGTAGCCAGTGACCGTGACGACCGGACGGATCTCCACCTCGGCCTCGAAGGTGACGTCGCCGCCGTCTTCGCCTTCGGTGACTTCGATCGACGGAGGCGCGATGACGTCGACCTCGTGCTCCTTGATCGCCTCGACGTAATAATCGGGAAGTCCGGCCCGGAATGCTTCCTGACGGGCGTAGTCGGTGCCGATCCGAGCTTCGAGCACACGACGCGGTGCCTTACCAGGACGGAAGCCGTCCATTCGAACTTCCTTGGCCAACCGCTTGAAGGCGGCGTCGAGATCCTTCTCGAATTCGGCCTCGTCGACAACGACGATGAGCTTGACCTTGTTGCCCTCGAGGGCTTCCACAGTTGAATTCACCGGCGGGAGTGTACCGATCCGCTTCCGGGCTGGAGCCACTCTTTCGAGGGTCATCGGCCTGACGTGATCACGGAGCCACTTCTGCCCGCCGCCCGCTACTCTGTTCACCCTCGGATGGCTCGTAACGAGCGGCCGAGCAACGGGTTGTGGCGCAGCTTGGTAGCGCACCTGCTTTGGGAGCAGGGGGTCGAGTGTTCAAATCACTCCAACCCGACCAACGAAGCCCCAGCTCAGCTGGGGTTTCGTCGCGTCAGAGCACCGTCGCGTCAGAGCACCCTCGCGTCAGGACTCCGCCGTGATGCGTGTCGACAAAGGCCGGAAGCGGGGAACCGCCCCGAGGTCGCCGGCATCATCGAACGCGACCTCGACCCTGGTGCCGATCGCCACGGTTTCGGGATCGACATCGACGATGTTGGTTGCGATCCTCGGACCTTCATCGATCTCGACGAAGGCAACCACGAATGGCGTGTGTTCGGCCCAGGCGCCTCCTGCCTTCCGCACGATCGTGAAGCTGTAGACCTCTCCCGTTCCGGCGCAGTCGACTTCGGTGAGCGACGAGCTGTGACAATCCGGACAGATGGGTCGGGGGTACCAGATCACGAGTCCGCACCGGTCGCAGCGAGGAAGCCTCAGCCGCCCCTCCTTGGTCGCCGCCCAGAACGCCTGCGTGTCGAGGTTCGGTTGAATGCTGGGGGTTGGAAGCTCGCTCATCACGTACCCGCCCCGAGCACGAGGGTGGCACTCCCCATGCGGCCGGCAAGTGAACCGCCCGTTCCGTGGGCGAGGACGAGTTCGCAGTTGGGCACCTGTACGGCGGGATGCGCCTCGTTTCGCAACTGCCTGACGGCTTCGACGACCTTCGTCATGCCGCCCCGGTTGGCCGGATGATTGTTGCAGAGTCCGCCACCGTCGGTGTTGAACGGCAGGCGACCGTAGGGAGCCATGAGCGCACCGTCGGCCACGAACGCCCCACCCTCTCCTTTGGCACAGAAGCCGAGATCCTCCAACGTCATCAGCACCGTGATCGTGAAGCTGTCGTAGATCGACGCGTACTGGATGTCTGCCGGGGTGACCCCGGCCTCGGCGAAGGCAGCCGGACCTGACCATCGAGCGCCGGTGTAGGTGAGATCGATGCGGCCGGCGTCGGCGTGTTTGATGCCGACACCGGTGCCGAGGACCCGTGCGCTCTGGCGATCCAGGTCTCGAGCTCGGGCCTCACTGGTGAGGACGAGGGCTCCTCCTCCGTCGGTGATCACACAACAGTCCAATCGATGCAATGGATCCGAAACCATCGGCGAGTTCAGCACATCATCGATCGTGACGACCTTGTCGAGCAACGCGTTTGGATTGTGTTGGGCGTGATGCGACGCCGCCACTTTGATTTCGGCCAGCTGCTCCGACGTCGTTCCGAACTCGTGCATGTGGCGCTTCGCAGCCAACGCATACATCGCCGGAATCCCCCACCCCATGAAACTCTCGAACTGACCTTCCGGCGCTCCATTGCCATTTCGTCCCCCGGCGCCGAGGCGGGACGTTCGCGGCTTGCCGGCCAGGGTGATCAGCGCAACCTCGACGTGGCCGGCCGCGATTGCGGCGGCGGCACTCCGAACATGCACGAGGTAGGAAGAGCCCCCCGTCTCGGTGCTGTCGATGTGGCGACACTCCAAGCCCATGTACTCTGCCATCGACATCCCACCGAATCCGGGAGCATCGCCGGCGCAGTAGTAAGCGTCGACATCAGCGAAGGTCAGACCCGCATCAGCGAGTGCACCGGCCGCAACCTGATGATGCAGCTGCGGCAGGGAGACATCGGGCAGTTCCCTCCCGGGATGCTCGAACACTCCGACGATGTGTGCCGTCCTGGGAGCCAACGGTCAGCACACGTTCCGGGTTCGATCCATCCGGCTCACTGTGTCAGACAGCCTCAGCCACAAGCCAATCTCGAATCGAGCGCGGTCTCATGGGGGTGGAAATCGGGGAAGGGTGACGAGAATCGTCGTTCCGCCGAGATTCGAGGCCGTTGCCCGAATCGTCCCACCGTGCCCACTCACCACTCGCTCGCAGATGGCGAGGCCGACGCCCGTCCCGGCGATGTCGTCGTTGCGATGGAGGCGGTGAAAGGGTTGGAACACCCGCTCCCGATGTTCGGGTGGAATACCGATGCCGTTGTCTTCCACTCGGATCGTCACGTGATCGCCATTCGTCTCGGCCACGGTGATGCCGATACGGGTGGGAGCGTCGGGGCGGCGGTACTTGATCGAGTTGCTCACCAGATTCGCGAAGACCTCCTCCAAGAGCACGGCCGATCCGTGCGCCGTACCGAGATGGCTGATCGACAACGAAGCGGCGACCGTGCGGAGGTCCAGTTCCTGACTGCCCCGCACCCGTTCGAGGACGGCGTCGAGGTTGACGGGTCCGAACGTCTCCTCGATCTGCCCCGCCTTGACATATGCAAGCAGATCATCGATGAGGCCGTACATCCGCTTCGAGTTCTCGTTGATCCGATCGAGGTACTCCCGACCCGACTCGCTCAGGGCATGGCGTTGATCCGCAGCCAAGAGTTGGCCGTAGCTCGAGATGGCACGCAGCGGCGTCTTGAGATCGTGGGAGGACACGTAGAGGAATTGCTGAAGTTGATCGTTCTTTCCCTCGAGTTCCTGGAGCGCGGCATCGTGCTGGTCGGCCATGCGGTTGAGCGCGATTGCGAGCTCTCCGATTTCGTCGCCCGTGTCGAGCCGGGCCCGTTGCGAGCCACCGGTTGACATCTGCCCCGCCACGGCGATCAAGCGACGGATGGGGTCGGTGAGTCGCACCGACAGGACGTGGGCGAGCGCTACCGACGCCAACCCGGCCATCACCAAACCGAAGACCAATAGATTCCGGAAGTTGGCGATCGGGGCCAGGGCTTCGGCCTTGTCCACCTTCACGACCAGTCCCCACCCAGTGCTGTCGATCGTGCGGATGGCGGCGAACACGTCTTCGCCCCGATAATCAACCGCTTCGATCACCTCGCCGCTGGCCTCGCCCATCGCCAACTCCATCGGGGAATTCTCGGGTGCGGCGTTGTTGAATCGATCAGGTTCGGCGAGCGGCGTGACCAGTTGGGGCCGGTTGCGATCCCGTCGAACGAGGTAGGACTCCTCGGAGTCGCCGAGTCCGATCGGATCATCGAGTGAGGTGAGCAAGGGATCGAGATCCGCCTCGATCACCACGACCCCGAGCGTCAAACCCGAGGAGGCGATGGGTCCGGCGTGGACTCCCACATCGAGGCCGGCGGCGTTGGTGGCGATCGAGCCGAGCGTCGGCGAGATCTGAGCATCGGCGAAGTACGAGGGACCAGATAGATCGTCATCGAGACGGCTCGGATCGGTCGAGGCCCGGACGATGCCGTCCAGATCGGCAACGTGGACCTCGAGGATTGCACCCTTGGCCGAATCTCGGGCATCGCTGAGTATTTGGTTCATCAGCGCCTGGTCGGTCGGGATCGATTCGGCGATGAAACTGCCAAGGAGCTGCCCCAGCCGGGTCCGGCTCGCGACCAGTTCGAGATTGATCTCGCTGAAGAAGAGATAACTTTCAACCCGGGCTGCTTGGACGGTCGCAATCGCGTCGAGTTGCTCACGAGCGCTTTCACGCAGAGCCCGCTGCTCCTGGTTGTATGTGACGAGGCCGACGAGTGCGAGTGGCAGGAGCGCGGCGATGAGAATGACCCCCGTCAGCTTCTTCTCGATCGAGCGCCGGCGACCAGGGCCGGACATCTCAGACCCGAGTGGATGAGGTGACTGCCTGCTCGACGATGATGCCCTCCAACACCTCTTGGAATCGGAGGAAGTCGGGGTCCTTCACGACGTAGGCGTGAGCGCCCAACTCGTGGGACCGCTGTCGGTCTTCATCGAGATCGGAGGTGGTGAGGATGACGACGGGAACGGTGTCGAGATCGAGCGCACCGCCGAGACGCTCCAGCAGCTCGAGCCCGTCCATCTCCGGCATGCGTAGGTCGAGCAGGACGAGATCGGCCGGGTGAGGATCCGAACCGGTGAGAAGCTCGAGCGCCTCGGAGGCACGGGTGCAGACCCGGAGATTGACGTCGAGATCACTCCGCTCGAGCGCGATCGCCGTGAGCTGGGCGTCGGTGGCCGTGTCCTCGATGAGGACGACCTCGACCGGACGGTCGAAACGTTCTGCTTCAGGCGGGAGATCGTGATGCTCGATCGACAGTGGCGCGGCGACCACTTCGGCGAGATCCTCACTGGCCGCAGACGCGATGTGCCGAATGGGAAGATCGAACTTGCGCTGCAGCCGGTGGGGCAGATCCATACGAAGCCAGCGCGAGGTGCCGGTGGGCAGGGTCGAGAGGATGATCTCGTCGATCACGTTGGGCCTCCGCAAGACCCGGGCGATCGCAGTGAAGGGGTCGGCCGGCCCGGTTTCCCCCGTCGCCTCGGCCCCTTGGTCGGCGAGCAACTTCAGTGCGGCCTGGAGGCGATGTCGGGCGAGATCCTGGGCCCGGTGATCGATGATCGGATGGCCCTGGGCGTCGACCTCCCCGCCCTTCTTGATCGAAAGATCGACGCGAGTTGCGGGCACGAGCACGTGGAATTGCGTGGAGCCGCGGGGAGTGTTCAGCTGCTCGAGTTCGAGGAGAAGTTCACGCCCCCCGAGGGTCTCGTTGGCGACGACCAGGACATTTCGGGTCGACATTCGTCCCCTCCCTCCGTCCCTACTCCAGTGAGCTGGAACGGCATCAACGGTAAGACAACACTGACGCTCCGTAAAGGAAATTCCGTGTGCCTCATCTCACATACCAAGTGCGGATCACTTGCAGACTGACTGCAGACGGGCCGTCCTACGTTCAGTCGGGTTACCCGGGCCATCCGGGCACCACGACACGGAGGGACCAGCAAACATGTTCACACTACGAAGGACGCGACTCGTCGTTGCTGCGGTGACGGCAGTTCTTTTCATCGGCCCGGCGGGAATCGCGAGTGCTGGCGGGGCAACGCAAATATCGGGAACGACCGGCGACTTCGGCTGCGACGCGCCACCCGCTGGTTTCGCCAGTGTCGACTACTTCATCCCCATTGTCGGTGACTTGCAGGGCTGCATATATGGACATGTCACCCGTTCGCGCGAGCACCCGAGTGGGACGTATCAGGAGGTTGCGGACGAGGTCTTCGTCGGGAGCTGGGGCGACCGGGAAGGCTCCTTCGAGATGACGGAAGTCTTCACGGCCAAGTTCGGGGCTGACACCTTGACCGGGGGCTTCTTCGGACGCTGCAAGCACCCCATCGTGGCAGGCAGCGGGACCGGCGACTTCGAAGGCGTCACGGGCCGACTCGATTTCAAGGACGACGTCGACGCCGGCACGGCGGACTACCAAGGGCACCTTCGATTCGGCTGAACCTTCCAGTCGAGTGCATGACGCTCATCACTGGCGCCCCTCCGTGGCCGAGCCTATTGCGGCAGAGCGGTTCGACCTGCAACCATGGAGGCCACAGGTCGAAGGGGGGCGCTGTGAAGATTCGTGTTCTCGGCCCACTCGAGGTGGAGGTCGATGACACGCGAGTCGCGGTCGGAGGACCTCGTATTCGTAGACTGCTCACCGTTCTGACGCTGGCCAGCGGGTCGGTGCGCTCGGTCGATGTCCTGACCGAATCCGTCTGGTCCGGTGAAACGCCACCGCCACAAGCGCGCCGGACGCTCATGTCTTACGTTTCCCGTCTCCGGGGCATCCTTCCCCGGGCCATGATCGAACAGGTGGGTTCGGGCTATCGCTTGTGTCCCGACGACATCTGGATCGACTGCGATGCCTTCGCCTCCGACGTCGTCCGCAGTAGACGCTCCCTCCGAGAAGGCGACCCCGCTGGTTCAGTCGCTGGGCTGGACGATGCACTCGCGTTATGGAGAGGAGAACCGCTGGCAGAGTTCAGGGGTGACCACTGGGCTGACCCCGAACGTCTGCGGCTGGGCGAACTTCGGATGGTGGCAATGGAGGGACGATTCGAGGCCAAGTTGATCTTGGGTCACGTTGCCGAAGTGTTCGCCGACGTCGAACGCCAAGCGACGACACAACCAGATCGCCATCACTTGCAGTATCTGTACATCCTGGCGCTCTATCAATCGGGCCGACAGGTCGAAGCGCTCCGACGGTTCCAGGCAATTCGGCAGCAGCTCGTGGAGCTCGGGCTACGACCGTCGCTCGAGCTGCGCGGCCTCGAGTACCAAATCCTCACGCAGGACGAGAGGCTGCTCGCAGTGCCAGCCCCATGGGCGGCCGAACCGTTCACGCGAGCATCTCCGACGGTGCCTGGGCACAACTCGAATTGAGTCGGCCCGCGCCGAGTGATCGGGCCGTGCGATGATGGCGCGATGGAACAGCCTTCGGCTGAAACCGGCCCCCTTCGTTTTCATGTTCCCCGACCGAGTGCTCGGCCGGGTGACGAGCCAGACTTTTCTTACCTGTCGTTGTCTTCGCCCGGTGAGGTTCGTCGGCCACCGATCGGTGTCGCGCCCTCCGACATCACCGACCTCGCGAACCTTCTGGTGCGGGTACTCGACAACGACGGAGAGGCCACCGGACCGTGGACACCCGACGACGACGTCGACGCGTTGCATCGTGGACTGCGGGCGATGGTCACGACCCGAACCTTCGACGACCGCATGCTGCGGGCCCAACGCCAAGGCAAAACCTCGTTCTACATGGGCAGTCGGGGCGAGGAGGCGATCGCCGTCGCACAAGCTCTCGTTCTCGAGCGGCGCGACATGTTCTTCCCGACGTACCGTCAGCAAGGCTGGCTGATCGCACGCGAGTGGCCTCTGGTCGACATGATGTGCCAGCTCTACTCCAACGAGAAAGACCGGTTGCACGGCCGCCAGATGCCGGTGATGTACTCGGCGAGGGAAGCTGGGTTCTTCACCATTTCGGGCAATCTGGCCACGCAGTTCATCCAAGGCGTGGGTTGGGCAATGGCCTCAGCGATCTCCGGCGACGATTGCATCGCCTCCGCCGTCGTAGGTGAGGGTTCGACTGCTGAGGCTGATTTCCACCATGCGCTCACGTTCGCGACGACCTACCAGGCGCCGGTCATCCTGAACGTGGTCAACAATCAGTGGGCCATCTCTTCCTTTCAGGGCATCGCCGGTGGCGATCGCACCACGTTTGCGTCCCGCGCCATCGGCTACGGCATCCCGGCGCTGCGAGTCGACGGCAACGACTACCTGGCCGTGATCGCCGCCACCCGGTGGGCCGCCGAGCGGGCTCGAAACAACCACGGTCCGACGTTGATCGAATGGGTCACCTATCGGGCCAGCGCCCACTCGACGTCGGATGACCCGTCCAAATACCGGCCGCGTGATGAGTGGAAGGCGTGGCCATTGGGCGATCCGATCGAACGATTGGCGGCTCACCTCACGAGACGGGGCGAATGGTCCGACGAGCAACACCGAACACTCGAATCCGAGGTCGACGAAGTGGTTCGGGCTGCAGTGAAGGAGGCGGAAGGGTACGGAACCCTCCTCGACGGAGACACCGCTGGTCGTCGCAGCCTGTTCGAGGATGTGTTCGCCGAGATGCCGCCGCACCTGCAGCGTCAGCGTGACGAGCTGGAGGGAACACCGTGACGGCGAGCACGATGAACGCCGCCATCCGGTCTGCGCTCGACACGATGTTGCATCGTGATCAGCAGGTCGTGGTCTTCGGTGAAGACGTGGGCTACTTCGGCGGGGTGTTCCGGTGCACCGATGGATTACAGGCCACCCACGGAGAGCACCGGGTGTTCGACACACCGATCGCCGAGGGAGGCATCATCGGCGTTGCCGTGGGGATGGCTGCTTACGGACTTCGGCCGGTGGTAGAAATCCAATTCGCCGACTACGTGTACCCGGGTCTCGATCAGCTCATATCCGAGGCGGCGCGACTGCGTTACCGCTCGGGCGGAGAGTTCACCGCGCCGCTCACCGTGCGGATGCCCGTGGGTGGAGGAATCCATGGGGGGCAAACGCACAGTCAGAGTCCCGAGGCCCTCTTCACCCACGTCTGCGGGATCAAGACGGTGATTCCGTCCACCCCGTACGACGCGAAGGGACTCCTGATCGCAGCAATCGAGGACGATGATCCGGTCGTGTTCCTCGAACCCAAACGCCTCTACAACGGCCAGTTCGACGGTCACCCTGATCGGGCGATCGTGCCATGGTCGGATCACCCGCTCGGCGACGTACCCGATGAGTACTACCGCATTCCACTCGGATCGGCCTCGATCCGACGGGAGGGCGACGATGTCACGGTGCTCGCATACGGCACCATGGTCGGCGTGAGCGAAACCGCCGCTGACGAAACGGGCATCGACGCCGAGATCATCGATCTCCGCACACTCTTGCCACTCGATACCGACGCGATCGAACAGTCGGTCCGCAAGACCGGACGTTGCGTGATCGTCCATGAAGCAACCCGCACCAGCGGCTTCGGTGCCGAGCTGATGGCCACCGTCCAGGAGACCTGCTTCTTCCACTTGGAAGTGCCGATCGAACGGGTCACCGGGTGGGACACCCCTTACCCCCATGCTCAGGAATGGGATTACTTCCCTGGCCCGGCCCGAGTTGGAGCGGCACTTCGTCGGGTCGTGGAGGCGGCGACATGAGTGAGTACGCAATGAAACTTCCCGACGTTGGCGAGGGTGTGGCCGAAGCCGAGATCGTTGAATGGCATGTTGCTGTCGGGGATCACGTGACCGAGGACGATCTGATCGCCGACGTGATGAGCGACAAGGCAACCGTCGAGCTGCCTTCGCCAGTGAGCGGCGTGGTCCGTTGGATCGCGGGTGAAGTCGGCGACATCCTGGCCGTGGGCAGCCCGCTCATCCGAATCGACGTCGGCGCAGCCAGTCCGCCGGAAGAAGACAACGGTGACGACGGCGGCAGCGAGCCCTCCGAAGGGGGCAGCAGCGAGCCAACCGCCAGCACCGAACCGTCCACCAGCACCGAACCGTCCGCCGACACCGAACCGTCCGCCGACACCGAGGCGTCGGACAACGAGGCCACTCGGAGGCCGTCCCTTCCCCCGCCCTCGCATCGAGCTGGTCAGCACCTCGCGGCTCCTGCGGTTCGGTCCCGAGCCAGTCGTCTCGGTATCGAGCTCGACAGCCTCAGCGGCAGCGGAGCGGACGGTCGCGTGATGCATGCCGATCTCGACGAGGTGCTCCGGGCCGCGTCCGACACCCACCCGAGGCCCAGCACCAGTGACGTCCCGCTCGATGGCGGACAGCCACACGAATCCGGCAGGTCTGACGAGATCGACGACATCCGGATCACGGGGCTCCGTCGCAACATTGCAGAACGCATCACGGCCTCGGCTCGCAGGATCCCGCACTTCACCTATGTCGATGAGATCGATGTCACCGAACTCGAGCATCTACGCCGCGAGCTCAACGCCGACCAGAGCCACGAACGCACGAAGCTCTCGTTGTTGCCGTTCCTCATGCGGGCTGTGGTGCTCGCCGTGCGCACTCACCCCGAGATGAATGCTCGCTTCGACGACGAGGCCAGCGTGGTTCATCGGTATGGGGCTGTGCATCTCGGAATTGCCGTTCAAACCGATCGGGGGCTGATGGTCTCGGTGGTGAAGCACGCCGCCTCGCTCGGATTGTGGGAGAGCGCAGAGGAAGTCGCCCGGCTGGCGGAAGCGGCCCGCACGGCGAAGATCACGCTCGACGAACTCAATGGGTCCACGATCACGATCTCGAGCCTTGGCGCGTTGGGTGGTGTCGTGTCGACGCCGGTGATCAACGCCCCGGAGGTTGCGATCATCGGAGTCAACAAGATCGCCGATCGGCCCGTCTACGTCGGCGACACGGTGACCCGACGCAAGATCATGAATCTGTCGTCGTCCTTCGACCACCGGGTGATCGACGGTGCCGACGCCGCCGAGTTCATCCAGACGATCAAGCGGCTACTCGAAACACCAGCCACATTGTTCATTCCGGGAGGCTGACGAAGCGGACAGCCAATCCGGGCTGGTCAGGAAGTTCGGTAATTTCGAAACTCGACGAGCAGATCATCGGGATCGCGCACGTAGATCGACTGCCCCATGCCACGGGCCCCCGACCGCTCGCCTTTGTCGACCACGACGAGATCGGGGTCGCTGGCCAGCGAGGCGAGATCGTCGGCGCCGACGACGAAACAGATGTGGTCCAGGTGACCTCGCTCGTCGGAGGGGTCGCCTGCGATGAAGTCGATGATGGTGGCTTCGTTCACCCGCAATGAAGGGAAGAAGGCGCGGCCAGCTCTCCACTCTTCGATGTTGACCGGGGCGAGACCGGCATGCCGCGAGTACCAGGCGAGCGAACGTTCGAGGTCGGCTACGACGAGAACGATGTGATCGAGCGCGAAAGCAGTGGCCATCGTGTCAAGGTAATCGTCCAACGAGAAGGGGTCGAGGGACGATTTCAGGACGGGCCTGGCGGTCTCACGGCCACGGGAACGAAGCTGAATTTGCCGTCGTCCTCCAGGACACCGAGGCGGACCTCCTCGAGATATCCGAAGCCTTGTTCTCGAGCGGCACCGAGAAGGTCGTCGAGCGTGAGGCGCTCGTTGCGCAGACGATCGAGGTCGGGCCGTCCGTCGCGAATCACGATGACCGCATGTCCGTCGAGAATTCTCTCGGCCCCCTTCGATCGTCTCGCCAAGAAGTCGCCGATCAGCATCCAACACACGAAGGTCGAGACGGCGATGACGGCGCCGGTCACCGACATGTCTTCTTGGGTCACGCCCTGCTGCACGAAGTCGCCGAGAATGACCACGACGACCAGTTCCAGCGGGGAGATCTCGGCCAGTGAACGTTTCCCAGTGCCCCGGGTAACGAGCCAGAGAAACCAGTAGATGACGCTGGCTCGAATCACGAGTTCCATGACACCCTCCCTTCCATCGTTGGAGTTCGCACTTGCGGCCGCATCACGGAAACACTCGCGTGTGAAACGAAACGCTCACCGGTTCGGTCGACTCGGAGCTGACCGTGACCGTTGCGTCCTTTCCGGAATGGATGTTCGGTTGGAGCCGAGCGTCGTAGTCAATCGACCAAACCGGGGCCCCGTCGGGCTTGAACGTCCAACGCTCGATGACACCATCGGAGGCAGTGCTGTCCGGAGTGGGGTCGAGTCCGTTCTCGTCGAAGATCGCCAAGTAGTCGGTCGGCACCTCGACGGTGAGTTCAGCCGGCAGCGGATCCCCGCTGACCGATTCGATCGTGATTCGGAATGGTGTGGCGATTCCCGGCCTGGTGGTCGCGGCGTAGAACACGGTGACCCGAAGCACGTCGTTGCTCTCGGTCGCCGATTTCGTCGTCAGCCCTCCGAACCCGAGGAGTGCCGCGGCCACAACGCCGAAGATTGCAAGAAAGGCGAAACTGCGAAGGGCGCGATCGAACCAATCCCATGCACTGGAGTAGGCAGCCGGTTCGGTCGACAACCCGTCGATCGCGTTGGGTACTTCGCCGAACTTCGTCACCACGGTCTCCTCATTTATTGAATGAGATTGGATGAATGAGATTGAATGAGTGAGGGGTAGTACCCAGCTGACGGGCGAAGATTCAGCCACGCCGGGATTTCCGTGGGACGGAGCTGATGGGCACAATTGCGGTGATGTCGGGGGCAGATTGCGTCTCGATGCCGCTACTATTTCGCCCTCACCTGCGGGTGTAGCTCAATGGTAGAGCCACAGGTTTCCAACCTGTTGACCGGGGTTCGATTCCCCGTACCCGCTCCAGATCGCCACCAAGCCGAGTAACGGCCGCGATGCAAACGGTCGACCTCTAGCCTTGGCTCGATGGACACGTTTGAACGCCCCACCATCGAAATCCCCAGCGGCGAAGCCCCGACCGATCTCGTCGTCGAAGATCTCGTGGTCGGCGACGGCGCAGAAGCAGCAGCTGGCATGCAGGTCAGCGTCGACTACGTCGGAGCCTCATGGTCGACCGGCAAGGAATTCGATGCCTCCTGGAACCGTGGTGAGCATTTCTCCTTCGGCCTCGGAGCTCAGCAGGTCATCGGCGGTTGGGACCAAGGCGTGCAGGGAATGAACGTCGGCGGGCGCCGTCGGCTCACGATCCCACCCCACCTCGGCTACGGCGCCAGAGGAGCGGGCGGAGCCATCGGTCCCAACGAAACGCTCGTCTTCGTCGTGGATCTCCGCAACATCGGTTGACCCCGACCTCAGCGCGTGACGGCCGACCGTTTCGCCGGGTGCCAGCGCCTCGAGCGACGACCCCTAGCCTTCCAGCATGGAACATGCCGATCTCGTGGTCATTGGTGCGGGCCCTGCGGGGGCTGCCGCCGCAATCCAGGCGGCCCGCCAAGGAGCGAAGGTCGTCGTCTTCGACAAGGCGCCCTATGGCCGCGACAAGGTGTGCGGTGATGGACTCACCCCCCGTGCGGTCGGCGCGCTCAACGACCTGAAAATCGATCTATCCGATGCTCACCTCATCGACGGGCTCCGGATGATTGCCAACAAGACCGAGCGCGAACTGTTGTGGCCAACGACGAATCGCTTCCCCAATCATGGTGCTGTCTGGCCCCGCCGTCGGCTCGATGCAGCCCTCATCGATGCTGCCGTCGAGGCTGGAGCCGAGGTTCGATGGGAAACCGAGGCCCTTCCCCTCATGGATGGCAGCTCGGTGATCGGGGTCGAGGCCGCCGGTTCGAAGATGTCGGCCGACCTGACGGTGGTCGCCACTGGTGCGCCCGGGGCGGTGGCCCGGATGCTGGGCGCCGAGCGGGTTGCCGACGAGCCCTTCGGCCTCGCGATTCGAACCTACGCCGAATCGCCCCGACACGCTGATCGACACCTCGAAGCGTGCCTGACCCTTCGAGACGAACAAGGCACACCCGTGCCTGGGTACGGCTGGATGTTTCCCGCTGGTGATGGCACGGTGAACATCGGTGTGGGTGCGTTGTCGACCATGAAGGGTTTCAAGAAGCTCAACCTCAACAAGCTTCTCGGCGCCTACCGCTCGATCGTCAACGAGCCGTGGGGTCTCGGACCCGACCTCGAGCGTCCACGCGCCTGGCGATTGCCCATGAGTACTCAACGCCGGCACGGTGAGGGATGGGTGGCGATCGGAGATGCGGCCGGCCTGGTCAATCCGATGAACGGCGAAGGAATCGACTACGGACTCGAGTCGGGCATGCTCGCGGCCGACCTCTTCATCGAAGATCCGGCCACGGCGGCAACCCGCTATGACCATCTGGTCGGAGAGCGGTTCGACAGCTTCCTGCGAACCGGGCGTCGGTTCTCGTTCCTGATCGGACACCCATGGATCTTGCGCTCCGGGCTTCGGCTGGCGGTTGGCACCGATTCCATCGCACAGATCACGCTGCAGGTCATGGGCAACCTCGTCGACTCCGAGACTCCGGGCGCCTCGGGTCGCGTCCTCACGTTGGCCGACAAAGCGCTGGGGCTGGCCGATCCTCTGCTCCGACGCACCCGAGCCACGGCCTGACCGATCAGCCGCTCACCCAACACTGCTCGACGGACGCGGCGAGTCGGGTGACGGGGTCCCTCGGCCGCCTCACCCGACTCAACGTCACTCCGTAGAGCTTCGCAACTTCCCTCCAGTAGCTGCGATCAGGTCGTTTTGCCATCTCCGGGTTGCCCCCGAGCTACCGCTGCGTCCTGGTGGAAGCAGCATGTACCTGCTCGCAGCCAAGTTCTGTAACCCAGATCACACAGGGCCCGTGACATGCGTCACGGCTCCACCCCCAGCAGGTCAGAGATTGGCCGCCAACTCGCTGAGAAGGGCACCGGCTCCGCTCTCGATCGGCGTCCCGTGTCCGACCAAGATGGCCTCGACCTCTCGTTGGGCCAGCACTTTGACCGAAGCGTTGGCCGTATCCATGTCCGGCGTGAACTGAGGGTTCGGTCCGGTGAGCACGCCACCAGGACCGTTGAGAGCGTCGCCCGCAACGAGCAAGCCAGAATCAGGATCGAAGACCGAGATGTGGCCCGGCGTATGACCGGGTGTTCCGATGATTTGCAGTCCGAAGACCTCGTCCCCGTCGTTGATTGCTCGGATCGAGTCGGTGTCGACTCCCACCAGACCGTCGAGTGCGGGCACATCGGCCGTGCCGGCGTAGGTCGTTGCGCTTGTTGCGTTCCGGAGTACGTCGCCCAGTCCGCCGACGTGGTCTGGATGTGAATGGGTGAGAATGACATGAGCCACATCAGACCAATCAGCTCCGAGTTGACCAAGCCCATCCTGAATGAGCGAGAGGTCGCCGCCGAAGCCGGTGTCGACGACAGCCACCTCCTCGCCCCGAATCAACAAGTAGGCCGACACGTTCGAGAATCTCACCTGCTGCCAGCGGAGCGCGTCGCCGATCGGGCCTTCGCTGGACGGCGTCACAGCGCCGGTGGTGCCCGCGCTCGCGCCGGTGTCCTCGCTCGACTGGACGTCGCTGCTCCCTGCGCTACTCCCGTCGTTACTGCTCGCCGTGCATCCGGCCAGGCCGATGACCGCAAAGGCGAGGGTGCCTTTGCCGAGGTCGGCGACGAAGCGCCGACGACCGAGCAATCGAACGGGAGCGATGGGAGTGGACATGAGGGCGTTCCTTCAGTAGCGGGTCACAACGTGAGGCCGATGGCGGTAGCGGCAGAATGATCTCGAATGAAACCCATGAGGCGATGGGCATCATTCCGAGCGAGATCGGGGATCACGACCGATGCCAATTCCGATCGACCGGCCGCAATCGCTTCGATCGTGACCAGGCCGAGCCGGCGTTGGAAGAACGATTCTCTCGACGAGAGCTTCTGCACCTTGTCGAGGTCGAGCAGGGTCACCCGTTGAAAGACGACCCCACTGACCACGAGCAGCTGACCATGGTCAACTGCGTACCCGAGGTGCTCGAACCGGGACCGAGCGAACCAACCGGCTACGAGCACGCCAAACACGAAGAGGACCAAGCCGATCCTGACATCGAACAAGGCAACGACGCCCCCGCCGACGAGTCCGAGGATCAGACCCCGGAGGAACACTCGGCGCACGGTGAGCGGGCTCACACGCTGGGCATCCTGTTCCCGGGGGAAATCACGGTCGACCAGTTGGGCCACGAGATCGGGCCAGGTGCCCACCGGTTGGGCCGGACTGAGAAAGCGAGTGACGTCTCCCCCGAGCAAATCCAGATCGGCTGTCTCGAATCGCAAGCGCTCGTAGCCCAACTGCGACAGAACGGGAGTGCGTTCGACGGAGACCGACTGGATGCGACTCAGCCGGGTGGAGATCTGCTGTTCGGACAGCATCCCCGCTCGAAGCCGAAGTTCGTCCCCCACTCGCCACAACCGGAACTTGCCGAGCGAGACCGAGGACCCGATGACGATGAGAGGAGCCAGACCCACGAGACCCAGCAATTCGGGGGGAATTCGACCGAACCAACCCAGCCGTTCGGTCAACACAACCGCCAGGACGACGGCGGGAACCGCCACGACGAGTTGGGTGGCGAAGATGCCCAGCCGAGCGATGACAACCGCCTGAAATGAGGGCGCGGCGAGGACGATCGATTCGACCGGCGACGGAGGCGGCGGAGGCATTCGGCTCGGTGGATGAACCGGGATCGCCTCTGCTGAACCCATCTGGGCGATCAACCGATCGATGGAGAGCTGAGCAGGCTCGCCAACCGAACCTGCCGGGTTCGAGCCCGCATTGTCGGTGGGCCGAAGGATGGCGGCCAGACGATCACCCTCGGCACCGTCGACGTAACGCATCGTGATGTCGCCTCCTGATGCGTCCGAGATCTGCAGTTGCGTCATACCAACCAGTCGGGCCAGGAAAGGCGTCGATTGACTCACGTTCTGGATCCGAGCGCGAGGCATGACCTGCTTGCGGCGCCGGAAGAGTCCGTACTCGTAACGAACGGCCTCGGGATCGACTCGGTATCGAGTGGTGAACCAGCGAACCCCGGCCGAGCCGAAGGCTCCAACGACGAACAGATATTCGAGCAGGTCGGCGAATCCGCCACCTCCGTCGCTTCCGGCTGCGCCGATGCGGACCAAGACGAGAGCGAAGACAATCTGACGAATGGCAGTCAAGAACTCGAACAACAGGGTCACCGGGTGAACCCGCCGCCAATCGACCGAGCTCGTCGCCTCCAACTCAGAGATCGCCATCGGCCAGCTCATCTCTGATCCACGCAACCGTCTCGAGGTCGAGATGGGGAATGAGAAGGTTCGGAGATCGGGCCCCAGCCGTGTGCACCGTCAAGGTCGTGAGCCCGAGCAACCGGTCGATTGGTCCGTCGTCGGTCGTGATCGTTTGCACCCGATTTCGAGCCACCACGGCGCGGCGATGCGTGACCACGCCCCATCGAGCTTCGATCGATTTCTCGTCCAGCCCGAACGACCATGTGCGGTAGCGCAGACCGGCGACGGCGAATCCGATTGCGGTCACCACCAATCCACCTATCAGCGGAGCGAGCCAGAACCAGCCGACGGAAACGTCGGCCCGGTCCAACCAGACGGCCACGATCAAGCCGCCGGCGAGAACTCCGAGGCCTGCGACCAATGACAGCCCACGCCAGAGACGAAGCACACTCGAAGGAAGTTGTTGCATTCCGCTTCCGCCGATCAAACCACGGCGCCGAGCCAACTCCCGATCAACCACGTGACGGCACAGGCGCCGACGGCCCAGGAAACCTGCCGCAGAATCGTGCGGAAGGTCGAGCGTTCGGTGAAATACGCGAGCGTTGCGCCAACGGCGGCCACCGCCAGCAGTCCGAGGAGCGACGACAAGATCACCCCCGAGTTTCCTTCGGTGAAGAACCATGGCATGAGCGGAATCACGGCCCCGACCGCAAACGCCAGGAAAGACGCGAGGGCAGCTTGAGCCGGATCGCCGGTTTCCGAAGGATCGATACCCAGTTCCTCGCGGGCGTGGACTTCAAGCGCAACCTTCGGGTCAGCCATGACTGCCTCGGCCATCTGATCAGCATGTTCACGCCCGATCCCGCGCTCGCGGTAGATGGCGGCGAGTTCGTTCCTCTCGGCCAGCGGCTGCCTGGCAATCGATTGAGCTTCGATGGCGAGCTCGCGCTCCACCAGTTCAGATTGCGCTTTCATCGAGACGTATTCGCCGGCTGCCATCGAGGATGCACCAGCCAGCAGTCCGGCCACGCCGGCCACCAGAACGCTCGAGCCTTGCGACGACGCGGCGGCGACACCGAGAATGAGCGCAACATTCGACACGAGTCCGTCGCTGACACCAAAAACTGCGGCTCGAGCTGCTCCGCCGGACACGTCCCTGTGGCGGTGGACGTGGTGGGAAGGTGGTCCATGATCATGATCGTGGGTGACAACGCTTTCAGCCATGACTGAACGATAACGGGCACGGTGTACGGCCACCCGACCCAACCCTGTTCGAGCGGCCGGACCGGCGTTGGGCCTGACAAAAACGCCTACTATGGAACCATGTCGTCGTACACCTCTCCAGAACACCACCCGGCGTTCGAGGAATACTGCGAGACGATCTTCGAACTCGAGGAAGACGGAGTACGGGTCATCCAGGCCCGAATCGTGGAACGACTCGGTGTTTCTCGACCCGCCGTCTCGGAGATGATCAAACGTATGGACGCCGAGGGCCTCGTGACATTCGGCAACGAAATCGTGCTCACCGACCGAGGTCGCAGCCTCGCCAGCACCATGGTGCGGCGACACCGACTGGCCGAGCGTTTCCTCACCGATGTGCTCCACCTCTCTTGGGCCAGCGCGCATCATGAGGCCGGAAAGTGGGAACACGTGATCAGCCCCGAGGTCGAGGACGCCATCGCCGGACTGCTCGAGAATCCCACCACCTGCCCCCATGGCAACCCGATCCCTGGCAGCGGGTTCGAGGCGACGGCATTGCGCTCACTACGAGAGGTGGCGGTGGGAGCCGATTTCGTCGTGGCCCGGATTCCTGAAGAGCTCGAGTTCGAAGCGGGCATGCTCGAGTTCTTGGAGGCGTCGGAACTCATGCCGGGAACCGAGGGGTCGATCATTGCCATCTCCCCGGACGGAACCACCACCGTTGACATCAACGGTTCGGCGGTGGGTCTCGGTTCTTTCGTCGTCGACCGCATCCTCGTCAACGCCTGAACCCGATCTGGCGTCCAACTGTGACGAAGGTCCCGCCGTGGTGCACAATGTGGCGCTGTCCAAAGCAACGTCCAAACCTTCAGGAGCACAGACATGACCGACGTCAAAGGGTCGATTCTCGGCAACGCAGTTCTTCGGAAGGAAGATCCGCGGTTGCTGCTGGGGAACGATCGCTACTACGACGATCTCGACATCGAGGGTGTTGCCTACGTGCATTTCGTTCGGTCGCCCTATGCCCATGCCACCATGTCTTCTCCCGACATCTCCGAGGCAGCCGCAATGCCTGGGGTACTCGGTGTCTACACCGCCGAGACACTCGCAATGACGCCGTATCTGGGCTTTCCCATGTACCCGCCCCACGTGTCTCGCCCGCCCCTGGCCACCGGCAAGGTTCGCTTCGTCGGCGACATCGTGGCCGCCGTCGTTGCCACGTCGCGGGCTGAAGCCGAAGACGCGGCCGAACTGGTGTCGGTCGACTACGAACCGCTTCCGGTCGTCACGAATGCCGAGGAAGCACTGAAGGACGGTGCCCCGATCTTGTTCGACGAGCACGGCTCCAACATGATCTTCGAAACCGGGGTCGGGCTCGACGACGGTGACCCGCTCGAGGGAGCCGACCAAATCGTCGAGGGCAGGGTCTACAGCCAGCGTCTGGCCGGTGTCCCCATGGAGCCCAATGGTTGCGTGGCCGTTCCCGATGGCGATCACCTCACGGTGTGGATCCCCAGCCAGAATGCCGTGGCCGTTCGCGACGTGATCGTCGCACAGTGCGGACTCGACTCCGAGAAGACCCGCGTGGCGGCGCCTGCTGTCGGCGGAGGCTTCGGCCCCAAGGCGGGCGCCTACGTCGAACATTTTCTCACCGTTGCCCTTGCCAAGGAACTGAACCTTCCCGTGAAGTGGACCGAAGTCCGAAGCGAAAACATGGTTTCGCTCGCGCACGGTCGAGACATCGTCTTGACCACGCAGATGGGCTTCACCAACGACGGCGTGATCACCGGCATGAACTGTGAGGCGGTCGCCGACGGCGGGGCCTACCCCGCGATCGGAGCGTTCCTCACCGTCTTCACGCAGATGATGATCCAAGGTGTCTACAACATTCCGAAGCTTCGATATCACGCACGTTCGGCGATGACCAACACCACCCCCACTGCTGCCTATCGAGGGGCCGGCCGTCCCGAGGCCACGCAGATGCTCGAACGAGTGATCGACATGGCGGCCGATCAACTCGGCATCGATCCCGCGGAGATTCGTCGCAAGAACTTTCTGCAGCCCGAGCAGTTCCCGTTCGCAACTCACGGCGGCACCAACTACGACAACGGTGAGTACGAGCAAACACTCGATGCCGCCCTCGAGGCTTCGGGTTACCAAGACCTGCTCGCGCAGCAAGCCGAGCGCCGCGCCTCAGACAGCTCGAAGCACCTCGGAATCGGCATCGCCTCCTACGTCGAGGTCACGGCCCCGGCGGGTCTCCACGTCGAATACGGAGCGGTCGAGATCAACGAAGATGGCACGGTGAACGCACGCGTCGGCACCAGCTCACACGGCCAGGGCCACGAAACAGCGTTCGCCATGATCGTCAGCGACATGTTGGGGGTGTCGATGGACGATGTCACCCTGTTCCAGTCCGACACCGATGAGATCCCTCGGGGCGCAGGCACGATGGGTTCCCGCTCGTTGCAGACGGCGGGGTCGGCGGTGCACATCGCCAGCGAGCAGGTGCTCGAAAAGGCACGCAAACTCGCAGCCCATCTTCTCGAAGCCAGCGAAACCGACATCGAGAAGGCGGAAGGAGGTTTGCAGGTGGCCGGAGTTCCCAGCTCGAACCTCTCGTGGGCCGACCTCGCGAAGGCGGCCAATGATCCATCGAAACTTCCCGAAGGCATGGAAGCTGGGCTCAGCCACGAACTCGACTTCGATGGGTCTGACGCCACCTTCCCGTTCGGCACCCATGTGTCATTCGTCGAGGTCGACAGCGATACCGGCGCCGTCACGATGTTGCGCCACATCGCCGTCGACGACTGCGGCAAGATCCTCAACCCGATGCTCGTCACCGGTCAGCAACACGGAGGCATCGCACAGGGAGCAGCCCAGGCACTCTTCGAGCAGGTCATGTACGACGATCAGGGCAACCCGATCACGTCGAACCTCATGGACTATGCAATTCCGTCAGCCGCGGAACTGATCAGTTTCGAGACCAGCAACACCCAGACGCCGTCTCCCCGGAACCCGCTCGGAGCAAAGGGCATCGGCGAGTCGGGCACCATCGGCTCGACTCCGGCGATCCACAACGCCGTGATCGACGCCGTCAGCCATCTCGGTGTGCGGCACATCGACATGCCACTCACCGCAGAGAAGGTCTGGCGTTCCATCCAGGACGCCTCGGCCTCCTGACGTCGAAGAACTCACCGGCACCGCGTTGCGTGCGGTGCCGGAGAGTCAGTCGATCGAGCCGGCGAGGACTACTCGGCCTTGGAACACTTGGCCAATGAAAACCGTCTTCCTCGGGGTGGCAGATCCCTCATAGCTCAGCGTCGATGTCAGAGCGGAGATGTCGTTCGTGTTGGCGATGGCCGGCCCGAGCCGCGTTGGGTCGGCGAGACCGTACGCATCGATCGCCGCAGCAATCACCGTCACAGCGTCGACGGCGACGGCCGCGAGCCATGGAAGGTCGAAGGATTGTCCGGCCCAGGCCGCATGAGATGCTTCGAGCTGTCGGTACCGAGGGTTGCCGTTCAGTGCTGCGTGTGCAGTGAGAAAGACCCCCTCGGTCGCCGCGAGCTCACCGATGGTTCCGGTGCCCAAATCGAGACTGATGATTGCGGGGCTGAAACCGGCGATCGACAACTGCTCACGGAGACCCGGAAGTTCGAGCGGGTCCAGCGCGCTGAAGACGACGTCGATGTCGGGCGATGACGCGAAGGTGGCAACGACATCGGAAAACCCGTCATCGGGTCGAACGGTGACACGAGGAAGCGATCGACCCGATCGGGCGAACACGTCAGTGATTGCGTCGAGGTCGGTCCCTTCCGGGAGTGCCTCCGATGGGCCAACGGCGACGGCGCTGATCCAGCCCTGGAGTTCGGCGAACCGCACTGATGCGTCGGCCTGCCGCTCGAAATCCATGGAGACCAGGTAGGACTGGTCGGCGAGCTGCGCCAGGCCGGCGTCCATCGAGCCGACCCAGATCACCGGCAACTGGCCGCTGAACGTCGATCGGATTCGATCCGCAACCACGCTGAACCTCGTGCCGAGCACGATGTCGGCCCCGCCATCGATCAGGCTCTGGGCCGCCCTCTCGGCGCTCTCGAGGTCTCCGGAGACGTCGACGACATCGAGTGAAACCGGCAATCCGTTGAACCCACCCGAACAGTTGATCTGCTGCACCACGAGCTGAACGGCACTGACCGCCGAATGATCGTTGCCATTGGGCCGGTCCGAGAGATCGGCGGCGTACCCGATGTGCAGCCCGTCGCCAAGCAGCGGAGCAGCACAATTGGGGTCGGCGGCGAGCGCCGCATCGAGATCCCACCCGGACGCCTCGACGAGGGCGACCTGGTCCGGTGCGGCCGTCGTCGCCACCTCCTCGGTACACGAGGTGGTGAACACGACCAAACCAAACACGGTGGCACACGCTCTGACGAAGGGACTCATGCACCTCATCCGTCGGCAATTGCACCGGAAAAGCGAGCGATCGGCGTCGGATTCGGGCCCATCACCGGTCGAGGTACCCTTTTCTGAGGAAACCTCGTCGGAGGTTTCAAGATCGCAGTGGCAGGAGACGACAGTATTTCATGGGAGTGATTTCGGACGGTTTGGGATTCGTGCAGAACTTTGCTGCGCCCCCTGACGCCGTAGCCATCATCGTCGACGACAACGAGGTCACCTACGGCGAATTGGATCGCCGCATTGGTTCGCGAGCAGCGGAACTCGGTACAGGACGACGCCTCGTCATGATCCAGTCCTCGAACGAACTCGAACCGCTGATCACTTATCTCGCCGCGCTGCGGGCCGGGCACCCGGTGATGCTCGTCCCATCGGACAAACCAACCGATGCCGTCGTCGCGCAATACTGCCCCGACACGATCTATTCGCAGACTTCGAGCGGCTGGACGATCGACCATCTGAACGATCGATCCAGCCACAAGTTCCACCCCGACCTCGCCCTGTTGATGTCCACCTCCGGATCGACGGGAACGTCGAAATTCGTTCGCCTCAGCTATCAGAACCTCGCCGCCAACGCTGCGTCCATCGCCGAATACCTCGATATCCGATCCGATGACCGAGCGGCCACATCGCTCCCGCTGCACTATTGCTACGGCCTGTCAATCGTCCACAGCCATCTACTCGTGGGCGCCGGCCTGATTCTCACCGACGACTCGCTCATCGAGCCTTCGTTCTGGGAACGATTCCGCCGTTTGGGGGGCACCACCTTCCCTGCAGTGCCTTTCACATTCGATTTGCTGGATCGCATCGACTTCGCCTCGATGGATCTGCCGAGCCTCCGGTACATCACGCAGGCCGGCGGTCGTCTTGCTCCCGAGAAGGTCAAGCGATACGCCGAACTGGGCGTCGAAAAGGGCTACGACCTATTCGTCATGTACGGCGCCACCGAGGCGACGTCGCGTATGTCCTATCTGCCCCCCAGCCTCGCCGCCGAGAACCCGAACACGATTGGCCAGCCGATTCCTGGGGGCGCCTTCGATCTCACCGACGACGGCGAGCTGATCTACAGCGGCCCCAACGTGATGATGGGCTATGCCGAGGACCCGGCCGACCTACGCCTCGGTCCAACCCTCGAGTCGCTGTACACCGGCGACCTGGCCCGACAGACCGAGCATGGTCTCTGGGAAATCGTGGGGCGGAAGAGTCGCTTCCTCAAGATGTTCGGACTGCGCATCAGTCTTGACGCTGTCGAATCATTCATGGGCGAAGTCGGCGGCGGTGCCGCGACCGGCACCGACGACCTGTTGATCCTCGCCACCGAGAATCCAGAAACGGGTGGCCGGCTCCAACGAGCGGCGGCAGAACGTTTCGGGTTGCCGATGTCCTCGATCGTCGTGCGAACCTATGCAGAGGTCCCCCGGTTGTCATCCGGCAAGGTCGACTATCCGGCGATTCGGGACGCTGCGGTTCGCGAACAAGACGATGCCCCACGGACCCACATCATCGACTCCCACTCCGTTGCCGCGATCTTCGCCACCGCCCTGGGCCGAGAGGCCGTTTCCGACTCGGACACGTTCGTCTCCTTGGGTGGCGACTCGCTTTCCTACATCGAGGCTTCGATGGCCCTCGAAGACCACTTGGGCCACGTACCGGAAGACTGGCACATCACGCCGATCGGCAAACTCGACGCCATCGAACAGAGCACATCGCTGCTGCGCCAAGTAGAAACCAACGTCTTCTTGCGAGCGTTCGCAATTCTCTTGGTGGTCGGTGATCACGTCGAGCTCTTCAGCCTCCAGGGCGGCGCCCACATCCTGCTCGCGGTTGCCGGCTACAACTTCAGCCGCTTCCTCCTCAACGTGATCAGCGACACCGATTCGGTCGTGGCCTTCATCCCGACCGTGACTCGAATCGTGGTGCCAACTGTCGGTTGGATCACGCTCACGTCGATTTTGAAAGGTTCGTTCGACGCGAGGGTGTTCTTCCTGGTTGCGAGCTATTGGACCGACTCTGACGGGGGATATTGGTTCATCGAGGTCCTCGTGCAGATCTTGCTGTTGGCCGCGCTCGTCTTCGCCTTTCCTGCCGTCAGACGGCTCCACCGGCAGGCGCCCTATCCGTTCGCCGTCGGCGTTCTCGCCCTGTCCCTCGTCGCCCGATATGGAGGCAACGAGCTCTGGGACACCACCGCCATCGGATTCAAGGTTCCACACATGACCCTCTGGCTCTTCGCCATCGGATGGGTCGCCGACCGTTCCACCACACTCTGGCAACGACTCGGCTTGTCCGCTGTGGCCCTGGCGACGATCCCGGGATATTTCGACTCCGGCTCGAGAACCCTGGTGATCGTCGCCGGGATTTTGGCCTTGGTCTGGATCGGCAAGCTCAGCTTTCCGAAACCGATCAACCGGGTTGTCGGCGTCATCGGCGGCGCATCGCTCTACATCTACCTCGTGCAATTCCAGGTCAACACCGTCGTCGGGATCGAAACACCAATCGTGCAATTCTTCGTCGCAATCGTGTTCGGCCTGCTGGCGGCGTTCATCTCCGAACGTGTGCTCCGACAAGGCGAGCGGCTCCTTCGATCCAGGTTCGACGAGGTTCCCGCAACCGTCGAGATCGGTTGACCCGGGCGTCAACGGGTCCGCCCAGGCCCTGAACGTTCACGGATCGTGAAGATTGCAGATCAACGTGAGGCCTGACATCGTTCGGCCATGAATGTCACGACCGCCGTCAAGCGGCGCAAATCGGTTCGGTCCTTTCTCGACACTCCGGTTTCGAATGAAGCGATCGCCGAACTACTCACGACGGCGTCTCGGGCCCCTTCCGGGGGAAACGTGCAGCCCTGGGAGATCTTCGTCCTCAACGGCGAGGTCACCAGCCGATTCCATACCTTCCTTCGCGATCGTCCGACCGAGACGCCCGCCTACGAGGTCTACCCCGAAGGATTGAAGGAGCCCTATCGAACGGCTCGGTACGAACTCGGGATGGAGATGTACGACCTCATCGGCATCGAGCGGGATGACAAGGCCGCCCGATTCGCGCAAATGGCCAAGAACTTCGACTTCTTCGGCGCTCCGGCGGCCATCTTCTGCTTTCTCGATCGGCAGATGGGCCCGCCTCAGTGGTCCGATCTCGGCATGTTCCTGCAGACGTTCATGCTCCTCGCAGCCGAAGCCGGGTTGGCCACCTGTCCTCAGGAAGCCTGGGCCGTCTGGGAGCAGGCCGTCTCGGAGTTCGTCGGCGCTCCAGCCGGACTCCGGCTGTTCTGTGGCGTCGCCATCGGCCACGAAGACACCGACCACCCGATCAATGCACTCGAGAGCAAACGACGCCCGCTCGATTCTTTCGCCACGTTCGTCGAGTGACGAAGGCGACGCCGGCGGCCGCTCGAACGCCCACCGACCTCATTTCCAGCGAACCAGATCCCGGTTGATGTCGGCAACCGTCTTGCAACCGGTGAGGGCCATCGTGCGGCGCAGACCATCGTCAAAGAAATTGATGAGGTGATCGACCCCGCGCTCTCCGGCTGCCCCGAGCGCATACAGATAGGGCCGTCCGATGGAAACTGCGGTGGCCCCGAGCGCCAGGGCCTTCACGATGTCGCTTCCCCGCCGCACCCCACCCTCAGGAATGATGGCGATCTGTCCGCCCACTTCCTGAGCGACGGGTTCGACCAACTCGATCGGATTCGGGGCGTCGTCGAGTTGTCGGCCGCCATGATTCGACAGCTTGATCCCGGCAACACCCGAAGCCACAGCCTGTTTCGCGTCGGCCACGGTCTGTATCCCCTTCAGAACGATCGGCCCGCTCCAGATCGACGAGAGCCACTCGACATCGTCCCAAGAAAGCGCAGGATCGAATTGGGAGTTGATGTAGTCGGCAAGCGAAACCGCCGATGAGCCGTCTCCCGCGCCGCCAACGACATTCGAGAAGGTGATGGGGTCATTGCGAAGGAAGTCGAGCGTCCAGCCGGGGTGAATGGCTCCGTCGACGATCGTCCCGAGACCGATTTTCGGAGGCAGGGTGTATCCCCGCCGAACATCTCGCTCCCGTCGGCCCAGCACCGCGGTGTCGACCGTGAGTTCGATCGCTTCGTACTCCGCAGCCGCTGCCCGGTCGACGAGTTCCTTCACCAGTCCGCGATCACGCCAGGTGTACACCTGAAACCACTTCGGCCCATTCGACACCGAGGCAACTTCTTCGATCGATCTCGTCCCCATCGTGGACAGGCTGTAGGGAATCCCGACTCGAGCACAGGACCGGGCGACAGCGAGTTCTCCCTGAGAGTGGGCGATCCGGGTGAACCCGGTGGGGGCGAACACCAGGGGCATCGGTATCGATCGGCCGAACAGCATGGTGGAGGTGTCGATGTTGCTGACATCGCGCAGGATCCGCGGTTTGAACTGGAGCCGTTGATACCCGTCGACCGAACCCTGCAGCGAACGTTCATCTTCGGCGCCGCCATCGATGTAGTCGAATACGCCGAACGGCAGTCGCCGCTTGGCCGCGGAACGAAGGTCTTCCACATTCGCCGCCCTGGCCAGGCGCCTCCGAACCGGATCGAGTTCGATCGGCTTGAACTGCACGACAGAACGAAAAGTCTCGACCATTCCCATCAAGCGATCGTAGGTCTTCTCGTCTTGGTCGGTGAATGCTTCGTCAGCAAATGGTTTTGTCAGTGAAGGCTTTGACAGGGTTCGGGCCGCAGCGATACACAACGGCCCATGTCTGATGCGCTGGTTTCCGCCGATTCCGAGATGAAGAAGGTGGAGGACGCCCTCGCCGACTTCCTTCGAGACAGCGATCCGGCGGCACTCTCGAGAGAGGAGTTCCTCGGCCGGCAGTTCGATCACGGTCTGGCTTGGGTGGATTTCCCCGAGGGCCATGGGGGTCTCGGCGTGCAGCCTCACCTGCAGAAGGAAGTGTCCAAGCGGCTCCGCGACGCAGGCGGGCCGATGATGGATCCAAGCACGTTCTTCATGTTCTTGGCCGGGCCAACCATCGTCACTCACGGCACCGAGGAACAGAAGCAGCGCTATCTCCGTCCGATGTTCACCGGCGAGGAGAAATGGTGTCAGCTGTTCTCCGAACCAGGCGCCGGCAGTGACTTCGCCGGTCTGGGCACCAAGGCGTTGCGGGACGGCGACGAATGGATCGTCAACGGGCAGAAGGTCTGGAACACCTTGGCCCACCTCGCCGATCTCGGCATGTTGGTGACTCGCTCCGATCCCAACACACCGAAGCACAAGGGCATGACCTACTTCGCCGTCGACATGCATTCGCCGGGTCTCGAAGTGCGGCCCTTGCGTCAGATCACGGGCGAGGCCGAATTCAATGAGGTCTACCTCACCGATGTCCGCATCCCCGATGCCAACCGCATTGGCGATGTCGGTGACGGTTGGCGGGTCTCGCTCACGACGTTGATGAACGAGCGCAACGCCATCGGTACCGGGTCGGGTGGTCCACCCAAACGGGGTTCGGGTTCGATCGCGGCCGTCATCGGCGTGTGGAACGATCTCCCCGAGGAGGCCAAGACCGAAACGCGGCGAGCCCAGGTGATGGAGGTGTGGACGAGGGCCGAGGTCCTCAGACTCACGAACATCCGAGCGTCGCAGAACCGCCGGTCAGGAACGCCAGGCCCGGAGATGTCTGTGGCCAAGCTCGCAGCCGGCGCGCTCAACCAGGAGATCATGAACCTCTGCGTCTCGCTTCGTGGGGCCGCCGGAATGGTCGGCTACGACTACACGTTCCGACGTCCGGAAGACCTTTCGGTATCCGGCATCGAGAACGGGATCGGCCACGCATTCCTTCGGGTCCGAGCCAACTCGATCGAGGGCGGTACATCCGAGATCATGCGAAACATCATCGGGGAACAGGTGTTGGGCCTGCCCGGCGAGCCCCGCGTCGACAAGTCCGTCAACTGGGTCGACGTACCCCGAAACTGATCGAGAGCTCCCGCATGCCAACCAGATCTCTTCCCGGCTACGACGTCACCGCCGTCGAGGCGTGGATCGAGAACAACGTCGTCGGCCTCGCTCCCCCGTTCACCTGGGAGCGTCTCGAGGGCGGACACTCCAACCTCACCTACGCGTTGACCGACAGCCAAGGCCGGCGGGCCGTGATTCGTCGGCCACCCGAGGGACAACTGCTGCCCAAGGCCCATGACATGGGTCGGGAGTTCAAGGTGATCAGCGGCCTGGGCCCCACGGGTGTTCCGGTTCCGGTCGCTTACGGGTTCTGTGAAGACACCACGGTCACTGGCGCACATTTCTACGTGATGAGCCAGGTCGACGGACGAGCGCTCTACAACTCGGAGGACTCAACAGAACATCTTTCGGTCGAGGCTCGTGGTCGGGTTGGCTCGTCCTTCGTCGACACATTGGCCGCGCTCCATGCTGTCGATCCCGCCGAGGTCGGCCTCGACGAACTCGGCCGCCACGACGGCTACGTGAGCCGACAACTCCGCACATGGTACGGATCGTGGAACATGTCCAAGGAGGCCGCCGACTACGACGATGCCCGTGTCCACGAACTCCACGATCATCTCCTCGCCAACATCCCCGAGCAGGGCCCGGCCCGAATCGTGCACGGCGACTTCGGACTGCACAACTGCATGTTCAGCCCCGACGGCACGGTCAACGCCGTACTCGATTGGGAGATCGCAACACTCGGTGATCCGTTGGCCGACTTCGCCTATGCCCTCAACGCCTGGGGCGAACCGGGATCCCCGAGCCCCCTCTCCCCCGACGGGGCAACGCAGGCCCCTGGGTTCGTTGCCCCCCAGGTGCTGGTCGAACGTTATGCCGAGAAATCGGGCCGAGACCTCGCCGAGCTGCCTTACTACCAGGCGTTCAACTACCTCAAGACGAGCTGCATTCTGCACGGGGTCTATGCCCGATATCTGCTCGGTCAGAAGAGCACCGACGGCGTCGACATCGAGGGATTGAAGGCTCGAATGATCGCCACCATCGACCGGGCCGCCGACTTGGGCTGAGCGCAACCTTGTCGTGGCCGACCAGCCAGCGCCGATTTCGTCAGCTGTCGAACCCGATACCGAATCGGTCGAGGAGCTTCAGCCATGGGCCTCGTGCCCCCTGGTTTTCGTCGGCTCGCTGGAGCCCGCGTTTGGTGACGGCCACCACCGCCGAACGCAGGGGCTCGGGAGGAAACGGAAATGGCTTCTGGCGAACCATCTTCAGCTCGGTCCGTTCGGTGACGAGTCCATCCACGAGTTCCAACGCGATTCCGGCTCCGAACCGACTGGCCCCGACGCCCAATCCCGTGTAACCGGCAACCCACGCCAGCTTCCCCCCGTGTTCGGTGCCCCAGGCGCACGTGAACTGTGAGGTGGCCGCGATCGGGCCGCCCCAGCGATGGGTGAATTGCAGACCCTCGAGCTGGGGAAAGGTCTCGAAGAACTGGCCGGCGAGCAGCCGATGCGTGACGTCCTGCTGATCGAACTCCGGGCTGATCCCGTTGTTGTAGTGATAGGTGGCGTCGTAGCCGCCCCAGAGGATCCGGTTGTCGGCCGTCAGTCGCGAATAGTGGAACTGGTTGGCCGAGTCTCCCAGACCCTGGCGTCCCGTCCATCCGATCTGTTCCATCTGATGAACCGAGAGCGGCTCGGTCATCAAGACGTGGTCGTACACGGGGATCACGTACCGCTTGATCTTCTTGACCGGACCGTTGTAGGCATTCGTCGCGACAATGACCCGATCGGCCTGGATCGAGCCGGTTGGTGTGGTGACGACGAGTCGGTCACCGACATCGGCGATGTCACGAACGGGGCTGTGGTCGTGGACTCGTCCGCCCAGCCGCTCGACCGCCGCTCGCAGACCCCACACGAGCTCGGCTGGGTCGAGTAACGCCGACTGCACGGGGCGGAGCAATCCGGCGATGAACGTCGGCGAGTCGACGAGCGATCTCACATCATCTCGGTCGAGCATCTCAACGGGTGAGCCCAGGGATTCGTGGAGCTCTGCGTCCTCGGCGAGCCCGTCGAGCTGCCAATCTGCGGTTGCCACATCGAGCGCGCCGGTGATCTCGAACTTCGCGTCGATCTCGTGGCGCTCGAGTGCGGCCTCGATCTCCGCGAGGTTCTCCCGACCCATTCGGACCAGGGCCGACCGATCCTCGGGCCACATCGTGACCCCATGACCGAGCCCGTGAGTCAGTGACTCGGCACAGAACCCCCCGTTGCGCGAGCTCGCCCCGAATCCACAGATCTCCGCCTCGAGAACAACCACGGACCGGCCTGGCGCCGCTTCGAGGGCGTGAAGAGCAGCCCACAACCCCGAATACCCTCCTCCGACGATCACGAGATCGGCCCTCGAACGGCCGGTCAGCGATGGAGCCGGCTCGGGACCGTCGGGGCGATCGGTCCAGAAGACCGCAGGTTTGGCATTGCTGATCAGGTCGGCGTGAGCCATGGGAATCCTCGCTGGCGAACGTGCCATGTTGATGCGGAGTCTTGCCTCGATTCAGCGAATCGCTTGCACATCGCGGAATTGAATGCTAAATCTGACCTCCGATGCCGAACCAGCAAGCGATTCCGTCATGAAATCTATTGAACTCGACGAAATCGACAAATCAATCGTTCGCGAGCTGCAAATCGACGGTCGGGTTCCGTTCGCCCAACTCGGTCCAAAGGTCGGGCTGTCGCAGGCCGCCGTTCGCAATCGGATGAACCGCATGCTCGACGCCGGCGTGATGCAAATCGTTGCGGTGACCGATCCCGAAATGCTCGGCTTCGACTACCAAGCAATGCTCGGCATTCGCGTCGACCGTGATGTCACCGAGGTGGCAGCCGATCTGGCTCGTCACGACGTGATCGAGTATCTCGTGCTCGCCACGGGACGATTCGACATTTTGGCCGAGATCACCTGCATCAACGCCAGTGAATTGTTGAAGGTGATCAATCGGGTCATCCGACCAACGCCGGGAGTCGCGACGATCGAGCCGCTGAACTATCTCAAGGTCGTCAAACAGACCTACAACTGGGGAGCCCTGTGATGAACACCTTGAAGAGACCACCCATTCGAGTACTCGACCTCCACGGCTCACCGGAAGCCATCGGGGTCACCCACGGCCGTCACTACGCCGACGAGATTCGTCATTACACCGAAGAACGAATCGCACTCGTCTGCGAAGGGGCCTGGAGCGGTGGGCCGATCACCCGTGACGAGGTCCTCGAGATCGCCGAGTCCTGTGTTCCGTTCCATGCCGCACATTCGGCATCGTTGTTCGCCGAACTCTCTGGCATCGCCACCGGTGCCGGGCTGACGCCGGCCGAGGCCATCATCGTCGGCGGGTTCACCGACTTCGTCGACACCGTGCGGTCGATCAAAGGTGGAGCCCACCCTCCGACGGTCATGGAAGACGATTGCACATCGGTGATCGTTCCCGATCATCGGGCCGATGGTGCCGGATTCTTCGCCCAGACCTGGGACATGCACGACACCGCAACCGAGCACGTTCTCCTCCTACGCGTCAGAGCCGACGACGCCCCGGCCGCCCTCGTCTTCACCACCACGGGCTGTCTCGGCCAACTCGGCATGAACGAGCTCGGCGTGTGCGTTGGCATCAACAACCTCACGGCGGCCGACGGCCGAGTCGGTGTCACGTGGCCCTCGGTCGTCCGGGAGGCCCTCGCCAAGGAAACCGCGGCCGGCGCCCTCGCCGCCATTCAAGACGCCGAACTCGCAGGCGGCCACAATTTCCTGATCTTCGATGCTGCTGGAGACGGCTACAACATCGAAGCGATGCCGTCGACTCGTCCGGTCGACACGCTCGAGGATCGGGCGGTCGTGCACACGAATCACACGATCCATGAGAGCACCACCTCGGTTCAGGCTCCCCGAGCCGATCAGTTGCAGGACAGCTCACGACGCCGCCTCGCCACGGCCGACAGGTTGCTCGACCGAGGCGGCATCGGTGCCGAGGATCTGATGGCCCTCACCCGAGAGCCCGATGCCATCTGCCAGGTGCCGGTCGAGCCTTATCGAGTCGAATCCAGCGGCGCCGCCGTGATGCGGCCGAAAACCCGTGAGTTCTGGGCGTGCTGGGGTCAGCCCGCACACAACGACTTTGTCCAAATCAGCTTTCAGGAGCCATGAGATGTCCGAGTCCAAAACGGGTGAGACAACATCACTACGCGAGTTGCGATACGAGAACATTCGGGCCGAATGGGCCGACGAAATGCAAGCGCTCGAGATCGCCACGTTCCCCACGATTGCGCGGCGGCATCTCTACGCCCGCAACGAGCTCGTCTTTCTTGCCGAGAAGTTTCCTGACGGCGGCTTCGCCACCTTCGACGGCGACCGAATCATCGCCATGGGGCTCGGGTTACAGACCACCTTCGACTTCGACCATCCCGCTCATGCACTCGAGGGTCTCTACAGCAGTCACGATCCGGATGGCGATTGGTACTACGGCACCACCATTGCGGTGAACCCGAACTATCGCGGACGCGGCATCGGCCACAAGCTGTACGACCTTCGCAAAGAATGCACTCGCATCCACAACCTCCGAGGCATTGTGGCCGGCGGCGTGCTGCCCGGTTACCGCAACCACATCAACGACATGTCAGCGACCGAATACATCGATCGAGTACGAGCCGGCGAGCTGTACGACCCGACGCTCACATTCCAGCTCGAGAACGGCTTCGAGGCGGTCTGTGTTCTCGAGAACTACCTCGAGGATCCGTCCGTTGGCAACAATGCCGTGCTCATCGTCTGGCACAACCCTGATTTCCAACCCGACCCGAACAAGGAACCACCTCTCGATGACGTGTGAGCAGCTATGAGTCAACAGATCACCTCCTGCTTCCCCGCGGGAACCGGCGCCGCCGTGGGTGTACGCGGTCTCACGAAGCGATTCGGTGACGTCGTCGCCGTTCGCTCGCTCGACCTCGACATCGCCGACGGCGAGTTCTTCGCTCTGCTCGGACCCTCGGGCTGCGGCAAGACCACCACATTGCGAATGATCGCCGGACTCGACTTCCCCACCGAGGGAAGCCTGAAGATCTTCGGCGACGAGGTCGGCACACTTCCCCCGAACAAGCGGCCCGTGAACACGGTGTTCCAGAACTATGCACTTTTTCCCCACATGTCGGTCCTCGACAACGTGGGGTTCGGGCTGAAGATGCAGAAGGTGTCGAAGGCCGAAATTCTGGGGCGCTCGAGCGAGGCACTGGCGATGGTCAAACTCGGCCATCTGTCCACCCGGCGCCCGTCGCAGCTCTCGGGCGGCCAGCAACAACGCGTCGCCCTCGCCCGTGCGCTGGTGAATCGGCCGAAGGTGCTACTGCTCGACGAACCGTTGGGTGCCCTCGACCTCAAGCTGCGCCAGGACATGCAGGCTGAGCTCAAAACGCTCCAACGCGAGCTCGGCATCACCTTCATCTTCGTCACCCATGATCAAGAAGAAGCATTGACGATGGCCGACCGCATCGGAATCATGCATGACGGCGACCTCCTCCAGGTCGGTTCTCCCGAGGAGATCTATGAACGACCAACCAACCGTTTCGTCGCTGACTTCATCGGTCAGACCAACCTGCTCGAAGGGACCGTCGAAGACGACAAGACCGTATGCCTCGCCAACGGAACCAGGGTTCCGATCCCCACCGATTATCCAGCAGGCACCGCAATCGCGGTGAGCCTGCGGCCGGAACGAGCGACGGTGCACGACCGGGGCGAGTCCCCTGCCGATCGCACGTCGGTCGACGGCAAGGTCAAGTCGGTCACGTATCTCGGCAACGCTGTGGTCTACCGAATCCAACTCGATTGGATGGTCATCGAGTCTCGGCAGGAGAACCGGCCGTCCATGAGGCGGTACAGCCCCGGCGACGAACTCAGTGTCAGCTGGAACCCGAACGCCGTCGCCGTGGTGACCGAATGACGGCGAGCGTCGATTCACCAGTCGACATCACGCCCGGTATCGCGGAAGCCACGCCCGAGTTCGAACGGGCCAACGCCAAGGTCCAGTCTCGGCGGGGCTTCTTGATGGCGCTGCCGGCCTATGCCTACTTGGTGTTGTTCTTCGCTCTGCCTTTCGTGATCGTCATCGTGTACTCGTTCGCGACGCGGACGAGCAGCGGGGGGACCGATCTCTCGGGCTGGAACTTCGACGCCTACCGCAAACTCGGTGAGCCCATCGTCCGTGACATCCTCGCTCGATCACTCATTCTGGCCGTGATCACGACGGCGATCTGCCTGGCCTTCGCCTACCCCTTCGCCTACTTCATCGCCACCAGGACCGCCGCAGTTCGAAACATCATGTTGGTGTTCGTGATGATTCCGTTCTGGTCGAACTTCCTCGTGAGGAACTACGCCTGGCGGGTGCTCCTGGGTAACGACGGCCCCGTCTCACGACTGACTGAATCCGTCGGCCTCGGTGAGACCCGAATCCTCTTCACCCAAGTTGCCGTCGTGATCGGGCTCGTTTACGGGTTCCTCCCATTCATGATCTTGCCCCTCTACGCGGCCATCGAACGCATCGACCTCCGCCTGGTCGAAGCCAGCCGCGACCTCTATGGATCGGGATGGCAATCGTTCCGGCAGGTGCTGCTACCGCTCTCGATGCCTGGTGTGGTGGCCGGATCGATTCTGGTGTTCGTTCCGAGCCTCGGCGCCTATGTCACCCCGCAAATTCTGGGCGGAGCCAAGACGCCACTACTCGGCTCCTACATCGTCATCCAGTTCCTGACCGCTCGGAACTGGCCCGTAGGAGCATCGCTGTCCTTCGTGCTCATGACGATCATGCTCGGCGCCACGCTCGTGTACTTCCGCAAGGGAGGGCAGACGCTGTGAGCTCCCCCGTCGTACCCCGAGGCGGCACGCGCGTCGGCCTCACCATCAATGCATGGCTCGTCTACATCTTCTTCTACGCGCCAATCCTGCTGCTCGTGGTCTTCTCCTTCAGCAACGACACCAACATCGGGCGCTGGGGCGGTTTCACGCTCGACTGGTACCGGGCGTTCGGGGAGAACGAAAACATCCAGGGCGCGCTCGGCGTATCGGTCCGAGTTGCCCTGGTCTCCACGCTCGTGTCGGTTGTCCTCGGAACGTTGGCCGCTCTTTCGCTCGAACGCTTCCGCTTCAAGGGCAGACAAATTTTCGACGCCCTCCTCTACCTGCCCATCATCATTCCTGACGTCACGATGGCCGTGATGATGTTGTTGTTCTTCACCCAGATGTTCAATGCGCTCGACGCCTGGTTCGGCCTCAACCTCTCCAAAGGGTTCGGCTCGATCGTTCTGAGCCACATCGCTTTCAGCATCAGTTTCGTTTCGATCGTCGTGCGGGCCCGGTTGTCAGGCATGGACGAGACCCTCGAAGAAGCGTCGCTGGATCTCTACGCCACCCGCTGGAAGTCGTTCCGGTACGTGACATTTCCACTGATCTTTCCTGGCATCGCAGGCGGTGCGCTCCTGGCGCTCACGCTCTCCCTCGACGACGTCGTGATCACCCAATTCGTGTCCGGGCCGGGATCGACCACCTTGCCCGTCTTCGTGTTCAGCCTGATCCGTAAAGGTGTCACGCCATTGATCAACGCCGTTTCGGTCGTAATGTTGGCGGCTTCCATCACACTGGTGGCGCTGTCCCTACTCGCAGAACGATCCAAAAAACCGCCGTCCACCGCCGCCCCCGGTGAGTGACATGTCTCGAGCCCAGCTCGTGACTGAATCCCAACAACCAGGAGAGAACAAATGAAGAATCCACCCTGGCTCCGGCTCATTGCCGGGCTTTTGGCCACTGCTCTGTTGGCTGCAGCCTGCGGAAGTAGTTCCGAAGGTGCCGCCGACGACGATTCATCGGATGGAAGCTCGACGACCTGCGAAGCAGGCGCGACCGACGGCGATCTCGCCCTCTACAACTGGTCCGAATACCTCGATCCCGAACTCGTCACGAAGTTCGAGACCGACAACGGTGTCACCGTCACCGAGGACTTCTACGACTCCAATGAGGCCATGCAGCCGATCATTTCGGCCGGCAACTCGGGTTACGACGTCATCGTCCCCTCCGACTACATGGTGTCGATCCTCATCGAGAACGGCGACGTACAGCTCCTCCAGAAGGACGCAATACCGAATCTTGCGAATCTCTCCTCGGAGTTCGCCTCGGGCCTTCCCTACGATCCCAGTGGCGACTACTCCGCTCCCTACCAGTGGGGAACCACCGGACTCGGCGTGGATCTCGCCGTAACGGGCCCGGACGTTCCCCACACGTGGGGCCTCGTGTTCGATCCAGCGCTCCGGGCGGAATACGGACTCGACGACAAGATCACCTTGTTGAACGATCCTCGAGAAACACTTGGCGCTGCGCTCAAGTACCTCGGTTACTCACTGAACACCACGAGCGAAGACGAACTCAATGAGGCCAAGGCATTGGTGTCCGAAGCCACGGGCTCCCTCCTCGCTTTCGACTCCGATCAATACGACGAACTGCTCGGAACCGGCGACTCTTCCGTCGCCCACGGCTACAGCGGCAACTTCCTCGTGCAGTTCGATTCCGCTGACGACCCCGATCAATACACCTACTTCGTCCCGGACGAAGGCGGGACCCGCTGGGTTGACAACATGGCCGTCGTCAAGGATGCACCGCACCCTTGTACCGCCCATGCCTTCATCAACTTCCTGCTCGATGCCGAGAACGGCGCTGCACTCACCAACTGGAATTACTACGCCAGTCCGAATGCGGCATCGGAGGAGTTCATCGATCCCGACGTCCTGTCTGATCCGATCGTCTACCCCCAGGATCAGTCGAAGCTCGAATTCATCTCCGATACCGGCGATTTCGAGATCAACTATTCCGACGCGTTCATCGAAGCCCTGAACTAGATCCCAACCGACTTCCGCTGCGGTGCCGTGCGACTTTTCGCACCGCACCGCAGCGGTCGTCGTTTTCCCTGGAGTCCCCATGACCGATGTCGAACAGCCCAAGGGTGAACAGCCGTTTCGGGCCGACGAACTCAACACCCACTGGCCCGAGATGACCTACGGCGGTGCCCTGTCATTCTTGCGACGGCGTTACACCCGTGACCTCACGGGAGCCGACGTCGTCGTCTCGGGTATCCCGTTCGACTCCGCAACAAGCAACCGGGCCGGAGCTCGTGGCGGTCCGAGGGCCATCCGAGCTGCCTCCACCGGCCTCGCCGAACTCGGATCGTTTCCGTTCGGGTTCAATCCGCTACGGACGCTCAACGTCGTCGACTATGGCGATTGCTTCCTCGATTTCGGTTACCCGCAGCACGTGGTCGAAGCCGTTGAAGCCCACGCCGACGAAATCTTGGCGTCCGGGGCTTCCATGCTCACCTTCGGTGGCGATCACTTCGTGACCTATCCACTTTTGCGGGCCCACGCCAAGCTCCACGGTCCCTTGTCTCTCGTGCATTTCGATGCCCACAGCGACACCTGGCCCGACGACGGCGAACGCCTCGACCACGGGTCGATGTTCTTGCGAGCGGCACGCGAGGGCCTCATCGACCCGTCGCGCTCCATTCAGGTCGGGATCCGCACCGACAACGAAAACACACACGGTTTCACGATCGTGAGCGCGCCCTGGATCCACACCCACGGCGTGGATGCCACGGCGGAGCACATTCGGCGAGTCGTCGGTGACCACAAGGCCTATTTGACGTTCGACATCGACTGTCTCGATCCGGCGTTCGCTCCCGGAACGGGCACCCCCGTGGCCGGTGGTCTGTCGACGGCGCAAGCCGTTGGAATCATTCGCCAGTTGACCAACATCGATTTCATCGGCGCTGACGTGGTCGAGGTGGCACCCAGCTACGACCACGCCGAGATCACTGCCATCGCTGGTGCCACGGTGGCCTACGACTATCTGTGTCTGCTGGCGCTCCGCGCCGGCGGCCGCCCGACCGACATGGGCCCCGACTTCTTCTGAACCACCACACCCTCCGATTTGGCACCGAGATCGCCCCGATTCTCGGGGCGATCTCGGTGCCAGATCGAGCGTGGTCAGCCGCGAACGTAGGCGGCGAGTTTGGCTGCGAACTTGGCTTCTTTCTGCCGTCGGTTCTCCAGCACGTCGGCCAACCCCAACAAGGCCCGGCTCCCCCGCACACCGATGAACCGGAACGGTTCCACTTCCCATTGTGGCCATTCGGCCCCGACCCAGGGAAGATCAACTCGCTCGGACTCGGTTCCCGTGATCAGTTCGGCCAGAGTACGACCAGCAAGATTTGCTGCGGCCACACCTTCACCCACATAGCCGCCAGCAATCGCCAAGCCCGAAGAGCGATCGAAGCGCACTGCCGGTGTCCAGTTTCGCGGCACTCCCAAGACTCCACCCCAGCGGTGGGTGATCTTCGCCTCGGACAACACGGGAAAGAGTGCGACCAAACTCTGGCGAATCAGCTCGTGGTATTTGGGTTGGTTCTCCTTCGAACGGCTGATGCCCGAACCGAACGTGTAGGGCACCCCTCGACCGCCGAATGCGATTCGGTTGTCTTCGGTGCGTTGACCGTAGATGACCATGTAGCGGTCGTCGGAAAAGGTCGGCCTCCCAGCGAGCCCGATCTCGTCGAACACCGACTGGTCGAGTTGCTCGGTGGCAATCATGAGTGAGTACACGGGGATGAGCGTCCGGCGCTGGCCGGGAAGATCCCGGGTGTAACCCTCGGTTGCCTGAACAATCACCTCGGCCCGGATGGTGCCGTGCGTAGTCATCACCCGGTGAGGCTCGATGGCCGTCACCTCCGTACCTTCGGCCAACACGACACCGCGCCCTTCGATGACATCGGCCAACCCCCGAACCAATCGGCCCGGATCGAGGGCCGCCGACGGGGCGTGAAACACACCCGAGTGCACATCGGTTGCGTTGACGAGCGCCTTCGCCTCCTCGGCAGTGAGCAACCGGATCTCGTCCTCGGTGATGCCCAACGAATGGAGGTGGGCGATCTCGGCCCTCTGGCGAGTCGCTTGTGGTGCGTTGCGGGCCAACCGAACGGTTCCGCCCTTCTCGTAGCCGCAATCGATGTTCTCGGTCGCAACGACTCGACCGACTTCATCAACCGAATCGAAGCTCTCCCGCCACAACCGCAAGCCGGCCTCGAGTCCGTCTCGCTGTGCATACTTTTCGATCGATGCGGCCAACTCGCCCACACACCAACCGCCGTTTCGGCCCGAGGCTCCGAAGCCGCAGTATTCGCGTTCAACCACGACGATTCGTAACGAGGGATCGAGCAAGCTCAGGTAGTAGGCCGTCCACAGGCCGGTGAAGCCGCCGCCGACGATTGCGACATCGGCCTCATGATCACCGGGCAACCCCGGACGTTGCGCGATGGTGAGCGCATCGAGCCAGACCGATGTTCCTTGTTTCGTCGTTGCGTCAACCATCGTCACAGCGCCTCCAAGAAGCGATCGTTTTCATCGCGCGTGCTGATTGTGACCCGGATCCCCTCACCGGCAAACGGCCGCGTGACAACACCAGCCTTTTCGAGTTCGAGATAGACGTCGTCGGTGCGGGGTCCGAGTGGAAGCCACACGAAGTTTGCCTGCGCATCAGGAATCACATAGCCACGTTCGCGAAGCTCAGCGACGACGCGGGTCCGCTCGCTCTTGATCAATTCGACTCGTTCCATCACCTCGTCGTGAGCATCGATCGAGGCGATCGCTGCGGCCTGCGCCATGGCATTGACCGCGAACGGGAACAGAGTCTTGTCGAGCGTGTCGATCACCTCGGGGGCGGCAACGGCATAGCCCACTCGAAGCCCGGCGAGCCCCTGGGCTTTCGAGAACGTTCGGAGCACCACCAGATTCGGAAAGTCGGGAAGGAGTTCGGCCACAGGATCACCGATCGTGTCGTCGGTGAACTCCCGATATGCCTCGTCGATCGTCACCATCACATCTGCGGGGACCTTCTCGAGCAACGTTCGAAACGAGGCGACCGGCAGCGCCGTTCCGGTCGGGTTGTTCGGGTTCGCGATGAGAATCAGCTTCGTCTTCCCCGTGACTGCTGCGGCCACAGCGTCGAGGTCGACCGTCTCGTCGACGAGGTCGACGGTTACGGCCGAACCAGCGACGAGTTGGGCATAGACCGGGTAGACCTCGAATGATCGCCATGGATAGATCACCTCGTCGCCCGGATCGATGTAGGTCAGCAACAACTGTTGAAGGAGACCCACCGAGCCGCAGCCGACGGTGACCTGGCTGGGGTCGACACCGACCCACTCGGCGAGGCGACCTCGCAACTCAGTGGCGCGGTGGTCGGCATACCGATTGATTCCCCCGATCATCTCGGCCAACGCTGCGGCCACACTGGCAACCGGACCCCACGGAGTCTCGTTCGACGCCAGCTTGATGGCGCCGGTGATTCCGTGCTCCTGCTCGGCTTGGGCCGCCGCCTTTCCAGGGCGATAGGCAGGCAGGGCTTCGACAGCGGGGCGGGGTTGACCAATCACTTTCGAACCCTAGTGCAAGGCGGGAACAGCGAACCCACTCGATTGGTTGTGAGAACCATGCCTGTCACCCGCCTCAACCACGCCGTCCTCTATGTGCGAGATGCCGACTCCACTGCTCGATTCTTCGTCGACAATCTGGATTTCGAAATTGCGGCGAGAATGCAAATGGGACCGGGACGTTTCGGTGTGTTCGTCAAGGCAGGTGGGTCGCCGAACGACCACGACCTGGGGCTGTTCAGCGTCGGGGCTGATGCCCTCCCCTCGGCCGCCGGCCGGGGCACAGTTGGCATGTACCACCTTGCCTGGGAGGTCCCGACACTCGCTGAGCTGGCGGCCTACAAGGACCGCCTCTCGGCGATCGGCGCATTGGCGGGCATGAGCGACCACGGTGTGTCGAAGAGCCTCTACGTGCAGGATCCCGACGGATTGGAATTCGAATTGCTCTGGGCGGTTCCTCCCGAACTTCTCGATGAGAGCGACAATCTGGCCGCTATCGCCCCTCTCGACCTCGACGCAGAGATCCGCCGTTTCGGAGCGGATACCCCCGGACGCAAGACCTTCTGACCGTTCGGGTCAGAGTCGTTCACGTCAGAGTCGTTCGAGTCAGAGTCGTTCGGGTCAGAGTCGTTCGAGTCAGAATCGTTCGGGTCAGAGCCCTTTGACGACATCGATCCAGAGGCGAGCACAGAGGCCGAGGGATGCCACATCGATTCGTTCGTCGTTGCCATGGAACCGGCTACCAAATTCTCCGGCCGTGAGACCGGGGCTGAGCAACCCGGCGCCATAGGCCACGGCGCCCATCTCGCGATAGATCCGTGCGTCGGTGAAGCCCACCGACATTTGCGGGCTGAGTCGAGCCGTGGGAAACGGACGGTTGACCGCTTTGCCGAGGGCTTCCCACAGCTGAGTGTCGGTACGACTGATCGTCGATGCGTCATTCATGATGGGCTCGACCTCGACCTTTCCGGCGAGATCGCCGAGCGCGACGTCGAGGTGAGCTTGCACTTCTGCCTCCGATTCGCCCGGCAGGGTCCGTATGTCGATCTCGAGGACGACTTGGTCGGGAATCACATTGGTTTTCATCCGTCCTCCGTCGATGACGTTCGAAGAGAATGTCGTGTGCGTGCAGGCATGCATGTAGGCCGCGTTCTCGGCGATCGGCATGGCGGCCAACACCCGATCGATCTCGTTCGGATCGAGCAATGCCAACGTTGTTTCGTCGTCCAGGCCGAGAGATGTGACGCGATCGCGCCACAACTCGGTGACGGTCGCTGGGGGGCGATAATCATGGAGGCGCTGGATCACACCGGCTGCGGTGATGAGGGCATTGTTGCGGCGGTAGGGCATCGAACCATGCCCCGGAATGCCTTTGATCTTCAGCCGACGCCAGGCGACTCCCTTCTCCGCAACGGTGACGCCGATCGAGGGTGCTTCGGGCGACCCGGCATGGAGTCCGCCGTTCTCCGTGAGCACGAAGTCGGCCCGGATCGAGTCGGCGGCGTGGTCGGCCATCCACCGCATGCCATGGGCGCTACCCGACTCCTCATCAGCCACACCGAAGAAGATCAGGTCGCCCTTCGGGCGAACGCCACTACGAACCAGATCCTTGTAGGCAACAGCCATCGAGGCCGTGAGGTTGAGCATGTCAACCGCGCCCCGACCCCACACCTCGTCGACGCCTTCGTTGTTGCGGACGACTTCGCCGGCAAAGGGATCTCGACTCCAGCCGCTTTCGTTGACGGGCACCACGTCGGTATGGCCCATCAGACACAAACTGGGAGCACCCGGATCAGTCCCTTCGATTCGCGAAACGATCGAGACACGCCCAGGCGTGGGCTCGTACCGTTCGAAGTCGACTCCGGAGTTCTCGAGGTAGGCCTGAAGTACATCAGCATTTCGAACTTCTTGACCTGATTCGGCGGTGCCATCGTTGACGCACTTGTTCCGGATCATGGCCTGGAGGAGTTCGACGGTCTCGTTGGCGAGATGGTCCGAAGGACTGGTCGTCATGTAGGCCATCCTGCCACTCAATGGGCATTTGGTCCTAAAGGTCCTGGGCCATTCGGCCGTAATACCTCGGACCAGTGATCACACGCCAAATGGTGACCAGCGTCGGAGAGGACCCCGAAGAAATGACCCGTACAGATTCTGCGTCAAACGTCGGCCAGAGCTCGGCTCACGCCGACAATCCAGGGCTGACATTCGTGACGTGGACGATCGCGATTCTGATCGCGTTCGTCATCTTGTTCGTTCTGTCCACTTCGCTGACCCTGTCCAACCCACTACTGATCGGACTTCTCGCCGCCATCAGCGCCTTGACGAGAGCCGGCCTGGCCGTGGTTGTCCATGCCTGATCGTGGGATCAGCCCCAGCGATCGTGGGATCAGCCCCAGCAATGCAAGCTGGCATTCCAAGGACGAGTTCCCTCCGTTTGCCAAGTGAGCACAGCAGCTTCATCCTGCTGCGCCGGGGTCGCGAGATCAGCTTGCGCCGCGTCGTACCGATCGGCATGGCCGTAGTACTCCCAGCTCTTGGTCAGGAATTGATACGCACCTCGTGCCGACGACCAACGGTTTGCGGCCGAGTAGTTGTCAGTGGATTCACAGTGGCGAATCCTCAGCAGCACGGGAGGTACATACACGCCGTTGCCGGCATCGACCCAGCCGTCGGGAACATCGGCTGCGGGCGTACCTGCGATGTCTCGACCCGAATTGATTGCCTCCGTCGGAGGCGGCAGCGTCCCTGTCAACTGCTGGTGCTCGACCGATTCGGAGATGAAGAGCACAGCGGCAACAGCCTCCTGCTGTGACCAATAGGCATAACCGGCCTCGTCGGGCCGACGGTCGAGTGCGTTGGTGTAGGCATCGACAACGAGATCTCCGGAGCTTCGCATCTCGACTTCAGGGAATTTCAGGAACGTTCTCGTGAGGTTCTGAAGCGTCTCACCGGCTGTTCGACGTTCGGCCCAGTAGGCAAGCCCCGCTGGTTCGGCTTCTCGGCCGAGAACCGTGAGGTACAGGCGCTCGATCTGGTCATCGTGGGCCGGGCTGGCCGAGGCCGGCGAGGCCGGCATGATCAGTGTGAGTAGCGGCACCATCAGTGCAGCCAGAATAAGCATTCGTAGTTTCATTCGTCAGTCTCTCGTCGATAGGTGCGCCCGGACGGGCGGCGGCGTGGGCGCAGCAAAGGACACGGAGACGAGGCGGTGACTCAACACCTTCAACCAGACGACCCCTGCGGCGCAGGAGGGGGAAGGAGTCGAAGCTTCTCTCTGTGCCCAGCGAAGCGCCAGGTCACGTCGAGCTCGGGTTGTAAGCCCCCAAGTGAGCTTTCGTTACAGGAAGGTTACGGAGACTGATTCAAACCACAACCAAAACACCTCGACATGTGCCTTCTTTCACACCTGGTCTATTTGAATCATGTGGTAAGCAAACGGCCGCTGGCGGGTCGAGACCGGCCCCACCTAGATTGTCGAGCGACACGGATCGTGCGTCCGAACCAAGCCAACCGATCGACGGAGTGACATGTCCGAAAACGATTCCGACCGTTCCCCGGACGACAGCAACCAGGCGCCCAGTTACGCAGCTTGGAACGGAGACCGGTATCCATGGCCCCCGCCTGATGGCTGGGAAGTGAAATCCGATGGTCGCTATTGGCCCGCCGATCAAGGTCCCCCCGCTCCAGCACCGTTCGTGCCCCCTCCTCCGCCGCCATCGTTCACACCCCCTGCGCCGTCTGCGGCCATGCCACCGCCAGGGGCCATGCCACCGCCAGGGGCCATGCCCCCTGCGACGATCGGGCCGCCCAAAGGCAACAACAACAAGACCTTCATCGTGCTCGCCGTCGTGCTCGGGCTGATCGTCCTGAGCGTTGCGAGCTGCGTCGCCGTTGTGATCCGTGCCGGCGATCAGTTCGTCGACGCATTCGAGAGTGTCGCCGACGAGACCCAGGCCGCCGTCGATGCGATCGAGTTCGACATGTGCGGCATCGACGACGGCGACCTCGCCCTCGCCGGAACCATCACCAACCCTCGCGACATCGACTCATCCTTCAGATTCACCGTCGCCATCTTCGACGAGAGCGGTACGCGGCTCACGCAGACCGAGATCGTGGTCCCAGATCTGGCGCCGGGCGAAACTGCGCCGTTCAGCGGTCGGCTCACCGAGACGATCTCGTCAGACCGGTTCGAATGCGAAGTATCGACGATGGTCATCGAGCCATTCAGATTCGGCAACTGAGAACACTGCTAGAGGGGAAGACCGAGAACCGAAGCACAGTCGCAGGAAGCGAGGCGTCGCCCGGCCCAGTCGGCGCTACCGTTTCGCCGACTTACCGGGCGTAGCTCAGCTGGACAGAGCGATCGGTTTCTACCCGATTGGCCGGGGGTTCGAATCCCTCCGCCCGGACGCTGTGATCTCTCGAGCCTGCGGTGCGTTCCAAACCCCGACGGGCATCATCGACCCATTCTCCGATCAGACGAAACTCTCGTGTAATCGGGTGGCGAGACGCTACGCTGCGACGCTCTTGGTGGCCGTAGCTCAACTGGTTAGAGCATCGGGTTGTGATCCCGAAGGCTGGGGGTTCGAGTCCCCTCGGTCACCCAAATGAATCTCGTTCGTTCGTCGCAAACAGCCGGCGAACGCTCGAGGATCACACCGTGGGCCCGGCGGGGCCACGGGAACTCCGGCGGAAGTGGATGCCTCACATTCGAGATAACATCCGCCGAGCAATACATGCGCCTCTAGCTCAATTGGCAGAGCAACTGACTCTTAATCAGTAGGTTCCGGGTTCAAGTCCCGGGGGGCGTACCAACCAGCAGCCACGAAGCGGGCCTTTCGTCGGTCCGGTACCGGGGTTACGATCTCTCGATGACCGAACAACGCGATGCATTGGCCGCCGCTCGCGAACGTCGGGTCGGACTCAAATCCGCCCTGTCGGCCCTCGAAACTGCGGCCGCATCAGCCTCTTCGGCAATCCCCTGGCGTCCGGGTCTCGCCACGGCTCTCGCCGATCTGGGTGCCGCATTCGCGTCTCATGTCAATGAGGTAGAGGGTCCCGACGGCCTCCTGGTTGAACTGAAGACCGTCGCACCACGTCTCTCCAACGAGATCGAAGAGGTCGAAGCCGAGCACGCCGTGATTCGCTCGTTGTTGGACGGGGCCATCAAGCAGGTCACCGAGAACAACGATCCGTCGATGGTGCGAGCCGCCGTGGTCGAGGTCGCCTTCGCCATCGTGCGGCACCGTCAACGCGGTGCCGATCTCGTCTACGAGGGTTACAAAATCGACATCGGCGGGGGCTGATACTCGTCGCAGCAGGTCAGCCTTCGCTCAATCGCGACCAACACTGACCTGACTCGAAGGATCACGATTCTGGTCCTCGAGAACTCTGATCGCCTCGGCAACGACCGCCTCGTGTTCACCTTCGGCCGGCACCTCGAAGTTCATCGACCGGGCGAGTTCAGCCACGAGCGGTTCGGTACCAACCAGAATCTCGGACAGTCGGAGAAGATCGAGTCCGAGAACGGTCCGAGCGTATGCGAGCAGGTCGCCGAGGGCGGAAGCTGCATCGCCGTCACACAACACTCGCTCGGCCAACAAGCCCAGCCGCAAGGCCGATACGAGACCGGCGCTCGCACTGCGCGGCTTCCAACTGATCCGAGTTTCCGAACGGAGCATGATCGCTTCGAAGAGAACGTCAGGCATGGACCACGACGACAACAGGTCGCCGGTGACGTCATCGATGATGTAACCGAGCAACTGATTCTCCTGGTGGGGGTGGGGCCAACCCTGTCCCAACCGACGCAGTTGCTGATGGACCTCGGGCGCCTTTCGAGCCATGACGAGGTGGCCCAGCGCGCCGAGCAGTCCACCGAGGAACGCTTCTTCGGCGATGTCGGGGTCCAACTCCTCGGCAAAGGCTTGCGACAGGGTTGCATTCAAGATCGTGCGGCGACGGATCTCGGTGGCGGCCGCCGACTCAGCGGCCGGAACGATGTCACGCATAGCCGTTCTCATGACAAGCGAACGGAACGGTTTCAGCCCAAGCATGCTGATGGCCAACTCGAGGCGAATCACCCTCGATGCGGGACTGAAGGCAACCGAGTTCACGGTTCGTAGCACCCGGCCCGCCAGGGCGGCATCGAGTGCAACCGAGGACGCAAGATCTGAAACTGAAACATTCTCGTCACCCAACAGCTTGACGATCTGCATGACGATCGCAGGCGGTGTGGGTAACGACCCGACATCGAGCAGTAACTCATCCCGTTTCGGCAGCAGGGACGGAAGCGAGTCGTTCATGAGCAAAGACCTCGAGCGATTGACGGAAACCAGCAAACCACGTGACTCGAGAAGGTTCGGTCCCGACACCGCTGGTATGAGCCTGCCAACCTCGCCACGGCGAGGAACACGGCATCAAAGACACGGAGGGGTCAGCGCTGGTGACAATCAATTGGTGACAATCAATTGGTGACAATCACACGGTCGGAATCGTCGTGCGACGACAGGCTTTGACAATGAAAAACGTGCCCCACCCCTTCGGGCGACGGGAGGGGTGGGGCACGAAACCTTCAGGTTCGACGGCTGCCGAAGCGACCGTCGAACCCGATCCGCATGGGACCTCAGAACTACTTGATGGTTCCCCGCCAAGCGCCCGAGGCCGCATCTTGGTCTTCGATGAACGCCTTGAAGCTGTCCATGTCACCCTTGATACGGGCCGATACGAAGCCGAGCTTGTCAGCCACATTCTCGAGTAGACCGTCCGGGTCGTAGTCCATCTGCAGCGTGACCCGCGTGATGTCCTCGTCGATTTTGTGGAACGTCACCACACCGGCGTGCTGTGGTCCGGCGTTCGTCGTCCACGCGATCCTGTGGTCCGGAGTTTGCTCAGTGATCGTGGTGTCGAATTCTCGCTCGACTCCGGCGATGTTCACCTTCCAATGAAGGCGCTCGTCGGTGAGCTGGGTGACCGATTCCACGCCACTCATGAAGCGAGGGAACTCCTCGAACTGCGTCCATTGGTTGTACGCCACGCGCACCGGGGCCGAGACCTCGACGGTGTGTTGGTGGTCGGTGGGCCCTGAACTCACTTCAGCTTGTCCTTGGCGCTGTCGATGGCGTCGTTCACGCTGTCGGCCGCGTCATCGACGATGTCCTTTGCCTTGCCGGCGTTCTCCTGCCGGTCTCCTTCGTTCTTGAGGTCCTTGTCATCGGTGAGATCTCCAGCGGCCTGCTTCACTCGACCGGCGATCTTGTCCTTTTCACCACTCATGGGACACCTCTTTCGATAGTGGGGGTTTCGGTATTTGGGAAGTCGCTGCCAGATCGGCAACAAATTCGTTCCGCCGCCGTACCCATCTCGATCTTGCTCAAACCCCGCTTTCGCTCTCTCTTTCCCTATCGTTCAGTGACCGATGTCTCTCTGCCCTACCCCGAACGCATGAACTCCAAGAAGACACCTGCTTCACGACCCCCAGAAACGGTCGTCGGCTGGCGCGAGTGGGTCCAGCTTCCATCGTTGGGTGTCGAGTGGGTGAAGGCCAAGGTCGACACCGGCGCTCGGACCTCGTCGTTGCACGCCTTCGGACTCGAAGAGTTTTCGCTCGACGGTGTGCCATGGGTCCGGTTCGCCGTTCATCCCTGGCAGCGATCGAAGGAAGACTCGATCATCGCTGAGGCGCCGCTTTTCGAGCGACGGTCGATTCGGAGTTCGAACGGCCGGTCCGAACTACGACCCGTCATCCAAACGATGCTGCGTATCGGCCAACACGAATCACTCGTCGACCTCACCCTCACCAGACGCGACGACATGGGCTTTCGAATGCTGCTCGGACGGGAAGCGATTCGAGGTCGGTTCCTGGTCGATTCCGGGCGGTCCTATATCGCAGGCCGGCCGGCGAAGTCCATCCGAGTAGCGAACCAGAAACGAAGCTGATGCCGACGCGCCGTGAACCATTCCGAATGGGTGCCAGCACCGTTCAATCTGGCAGTAGCGCCGAGGCCACTCTGCCCATCGCCCTTCGGGCTGATGGTTCGAGCATCGCGTTGCGCACGATGATCGTGCACGGAGCATCAGCCGGGCCGACGGTATGGGTGAACGCCGCCATTCACGGCGATGAGGTCAATGGGGTCGAAGTCATTCGGCGGGTTCTGGAAGTGCTTGATCCGAAGGTCCTACGAGGGACCCTGTTGGCCGTTCCGATCGTGAATGTCCCGGGTTTCATGTCCGGCGATCGTTATCTGCCCGACCGCCGAGATTTGAACCGCTCGTTTCCTGGGTCGGCTCGTGGCTCGCTGGCGGGCCGGATCGCCCATCTGTTCATGCACGAGATCGTGCAGCGCTGCTCGGTGGGTATCGATCTGCACACCGGATCTGATCACCGGACGAATCTGCCGCAAGTGCGGGCCGATCTCGACGACCCGGAAACGCTTCGGCTGGCGACCGCCTTCGGCGCCCCGTTGATGATGCACGCCGCCATTCGCGATGGTTCGTTACGACAGGCCGCTCGCGAGGCCGGCGCTGCGGTCCTGTTGTTCGAGGGCGGTGAAGCTTGGCGCTTCGACGAAGCCGCCATCAGGGTCGGAGCGGCGGGAGTCCGCCGCGTGATCGAGGCGCTCGACATGATCGACGCGCAAGACCACAGCACCCAAACCGTTCCGACCCCGATGCAGAGCCGGAGTTCACGGTGGGTCAGGGCGAGGCGGAGCGGCATCGTGATGATGTGGGTGACCACCGGTGACACGGTGATGAAGGGCCAACCCATCGGACAAATTCACGACTCACTCGGTCGCCGACTCAGCCAGGTCAAAGCGCCAGTGGGCGGTGTGGTGGTCGGACTCAACCTCGATCCCATCGTCAACCAGGGCGATGCACTCGTTCACATCGCCCACATCTCGCCGACCGAACCGGGCGACAACACCACAGTCACCCGCCACGACCTCGGGTCGGCCGACCCCGCCGCGCCTCCGGCAATCAATGCATCTTCCACGACTTCATCTCCTATGTCCTCAACTCCTATGTCCTCATCTCCCAATATGGAGCAACAATGAAACTCGCCATCCTCTCGCGCGCTCCCGACAGCTACAGCACGACACGGCTCAAGGTGGCGGCTCTCGACAGGGGCCACAAGGCTCGTGTTCTGAACACGCTCCGATTCGCCATCGACCTGTCGGGCAACGAGCCAGACCTGCAATATCGGGGCAAGCCGCTCTCTGACTACGACGCGGTCCTCCCTCGCATCGGTGCCTCGATCACTTATTTCGGCACCGCACTGGTCCGCCAATTCGAGCAGATGGACGTCTACACACCCAACACCTCCAATGGCATCATCAACTCGAGGGACAAACTTCGATCGCTGCAGATTCTGTCTCGCCACGATGTGTCGATTCCAGCTTCGACCTTCGTGCGCGATCGGCACGACGTAGCCGACGCGATCAAGCGCGTGGGTGGCGCCCCGGTCATCATCAAACTGCTCGAAGGCACCCAGGGCATCGGGGTCATCCTGGCTCCGGATGCCAAGATCGCCGAAGCAATCATCGAAACTCTGCAGAGCACCGGGACCAACGTCTTGCTGCAACGTTTCGTTGCGGAGAGCAAGGGGCGCGACATCCGAGCCCTCGTCGTCGGAGACCGAGTCGTTGCCGCGATGCGTCGCACGGCCCAGGGAGATGAGTTCCGAAGCAATGTGCACCGAGGTGGGAAGGCCGAGGCTGTCCATATCGATCCTGAGTTCGAGCGAGTTGCGGTGCGAGCATCCCAGATCATGGGACTTCGGGTTTCGGGCGTCGACATGCTCGAGGGCGACGATGGACCGCTCATCCTGGAAGTCAATTCGTCGCCGGGGCTCGAAGGCATCGAAACGGCAACCGGACTCGACATCGCCGGCGCCATCATCGATCACATCGACAATCAGGTCGCCTTTCCCGAGCTCGACGTGCGGCAGCGACTCACGGTCAGTACCGGCTACGGGGTTGCCGAATTGCTCATCAAGAGCGATTCGGAACTGGTCGGACAAACCATCGACAGTTCCGGCCTCCGCGAGCAGGACATCACCGTTCTCTCGCTTCACCGAGAAGCGACCGTGATCCCGAACCCGCGAGGAAGTCGTTTGCTCGAGGGCAACGATCGTCTCCTCTGTTTCGGCCAACTCGATCAGATGCGGGGCCTGATTCCTGCCCGCCGAAAGCGTCGGGCCAAGGTTCTCAGCCTCCCCGACGAGCCGCTCACGAGCGATCATGCCGATCCGGTGGTCGGCAAGGAAGCCGACTGAGTCGTTCTACGAGCTGCGATTCTTCGGGCTCCGTCGTTTCATCGTGGCGGTCGTGCGCTGGAAGATCGCGTCGGCGAGCTCGACCGGAGGGGCGGTGATTCGCCGAACGGTTCCTTTGTGGAGGGTTCGGCGAAGACCGCCGGGGATTGCCAGCCGAATCCAACCGGTGGCGGCAAACAAGCCGAGCGAAATCAGCGTCAGGGCCAGCATCAGTCCGACGACGATGTAGAAACCCCATGGATTCTGGTCACCGGGGATCTGTTTGAAATTCATGCCGAAAACGCCGGCAATGAGCGAAAGAGGGAGAAGGACGGCGGCGTAGATGGTCAGCAGTTTCGTGACCTCAGTTGCTTCGCGAGCCTCCGCTCCCTGGTAGGCACCGAGTGTGTCCGACAGGCCAGTGCGAGCCGTCTCCAACTCTTGGACGCAACGACGAGCGGTGTCGAAGACATCGGAGAATCGTCGTCGTCCGTTGTCGGTCACGACCGACGACGTCGTTCGCCGTATTTGATCGAACGCCTCCCGTTGGGGGCGGAGAATGTGGCGCAGTTCGCCAACGTGTTCTCGGGCGATCGTCAGATGTTCGAGAAAGTCTGGGTTGGCATCGAGCGCCATCTCCGTCAGCTGCTCCACACGGTCGTCGAGATCGTCGAGAACACGGAGATATCGGCGCGAGATCACGTCGGCAATCCGAGCGAGAATTTCGCTCGGACCACCTGCGGAGAGTTCACGGCTTCGTACCAGTTGACGGGCGAAGGCGTCGATCGAGTTGGAACGCTGGCTGCGTATCGTCACGAGCACGGCCGGAGTGACGAAACAGTGGATCGCGAACGAGAACGTCTCGTCATCCGAGTCGCCATCGGGCTCGACCGACGGGGCGCGACCTTCCGAGAGACCATGGAGAACAAGGAGCACGTGGTCATCGAACTCGTCGAGCTTCGGTAGATCGGCCTCGGCAAATGCGTCGCTGACGGCCAGCGGGTCGAGACCGAGTTCTCCGATCACTGCGTCGAGTCCGGCAGGCGATGAATCGCGCGTCAGCTCGATGTCGATCCACGTCCAGTCGTGCTCAGCGACTCGAAGATCGTCGGCCAAGGAGGCGACACCACCGATCGAGCCGATAAACCTGCGAACGTTCATTCAGGCATCAAAGCAGAATCAGACCACGAAGCGTCCGACCATCGGTCGAATCTCGATGTCCGACGGTGCCCGGTTATGCCGGTCCGGTCTCACCGGACGTTTCGTGGAGTGGCTTGTAGGTCCACTTCCCGTAATGCCACACCGTGTCGGCCTGATGGGCGGCCAGCAACTCACCGGCCTCTTCTGCTCGATCGCCGACCTCGAGTAGCCGAAGTACGGCATCGCCCTCCACGAGACGGTCGTGATAGACGCGCAGGGCGTCCTTTTCCTCTCCCTCTTGAAAGAAGCGCAAGATCTTGCTCAATCCGCTGTCGCCATCGACATCGACCATCGACGCATCCTTTTGTCCCGACATCGATTCTGTGACGAAGCCGGCCGACTCGGCAGCGGCAACGGCGGCATCCAACCGGTCCCGAGCGATGACGCCGACCACCTCGTCTGAACTGAACGGATTGTCGATGCTGGCCATGGTTGATTCTCCTGTGTGGGCGCCCGGCGCTTTCGCGGACGTGATGTCGGGGAAATGTCGTCATACCCGAAGCACCGGAATCCGAACCACAACCGACGACACCGAGAGGTGCGGGCGAGGTTTGACCCGAACGTGATGGGGAACAACGATCGCCATGACTGCAATCCTCACCCCCGCCCTTGATCGCGTCGAAGAACGACTGCCGATCGTCCCCCGACAGATTTTCCGGCTCAACCGCGCCCTCGCCGGGCGAGCCTTCGACCTCGTTGAATATGTTTCCAAGAACACTCGCAACAGCTTCTGTGCGGTCGCCGACAGAGGACGAGTCGGCATCGCAACCGTCCGAGGTCAGGCCGACGAGGCTCGCGAAACCACAACCGAGTCGATTCGCTCGACCGCCAACGTTGCTCGCACCAAAGCACGACAGGTGACCGGTCAGGCCACCGCCCAGGCCAAGGCCACCACCGATCTTGCCGCCGATGAAGCGGCGAGTATTCTGGATGACGTCGTGAATCAGGTGGAGGGTGGCCCAACTGGCTCCTACTCCACCTGGACCAAGGCCGAACTCTACGAACGGGCACAACAGCTCGACATAGACGGCAGATCATCGATGTCCAAAACGCAACTCATCAGCGCCCTACGGAGCGCGTAATCTCACGATGAGCGAGGTCGTACAGGGGATCGATACCAAAACCCTCGTGAGCCGAGAGGGCCCGTTCCTCACGGCTTACCTCAACGCGAGCGACGGATCCGAGGCCCAAAGCCTCGCCCGACGGCTAACTGTTCTCGCCCAGCAAGCCGATGCATCGGCTGTGGCGTTGTTGGCCAATGCGTTGGAGTTGATTCCTGCCGAGAACGGGGAGGGTTCGCTTTGCATCGTGACGACTCCGGAGTTCGGCGAGGTGTTCACGATCCCCGAACCGCTCACCTCTGACATCGTGCGAGTCGGGAACGTTCCGTCGCTGGGATCCCTCGTCGAAAGTGCTCAGATGCTTCCCTCCCACGCCGTTTTGACGATCGACGGTGACGAAATCGGAATGACAACGTTCGATTCTCGGCAAGATCAATCAGGAGAAGGCTTCAACTCCGAGCGCTTCGGCTCACTGAACCACGCCATCGAGGCACTCCGGTTCGTCAATCCCGCCAAGCTCGTTCTGGCCGGAAGCAAACGAGACCGAGGTCGACTGGCGTCTGCCGTGCTTGCTGTGCTGCCGGAGACATGGATCGACGAACATGATCCCGTCGAGGATCCAGCCTCGTTCGATGCACTGGCCGACGATGTCGTTCGATCGGCGGCTGCGCTCCGGGCTGAATGGACTGCTCTGGAGCTCGGAAGGTTTCGGGCCGCAGCAAGTGCAAATGCAACCGTCGAAGACGACCAAGTCGTTCGCGCACTTCGATCTGGAGATGTGACCAGTTGCCTCGTCCACGACGATCCGGACGACGTGAGGCTTTTCGAAGGCGACCGGATGATTGATGTCGTCGTCGCGCTCTGCCTCCGCGATGAGGTCCCCCTCACCATGATTCCCAACGTCGGGCCCGGTCGCGGTCCGGCCAACGGCATCGGAGCGATCACGTCCGGCCACAGTCAGATCAATGAGATGGTCGACCTCGAGATTGAACCAGGTTCCTCAGACTTGGAGATGTCGAACCAGCTCTGAGTCTCGGAGTAGGAATTCTCAGTCGAGTGGTCGGATCGATCGAGCGGCGAACCTCGCACTCACCCTCGTGTATCCAGCAGACTCGCTGACCGTGACGTACTCGCTCAGGGCTCGCACAATCGCCAACCCGCGCCCGCGGACCGAACTCGTGTCCGGCATGACGAGAGGAACCGAGAACATCGGCGACGTAGCGGCGACCGTGATCACGACGCCATCTCCGTCGAGCCGAAGTTCCATTCGCACTCTTGCTTCCGGAGATGGCGAGGCCTCTCGCCCGTTCGTGAGTAGCTCCGTGGCCACGAGCATGAGATCGCCACGTTCGATGTCACGACCGGATGTGTCGACCCAATCCCCGATCTGGCGGCGAAACTCGGCGAGCTCGACCTGGCTGGCTGCAACCTCGATCGTGAGCGTGCGTCCAGGGGTACCCGCGGCTGCAGCGCCGACGACCAAAAATGCGATGTCATCCTCGCCCGCCCAATGGGAAACGTCCTGTCGCACCCGTTCGGCAAAGCCCGGTGCAGCACCGGGCCCGCGCAAGAACTTTCCTTCGGTATCGAGAAGATCTCGCAACCACCGCTCGCCCATCAGAATACTTCGGCTACGACGATCGATCAGGCCATCGGTGTAGGCCAACACGACGGCGGAGGGGTCGAGCTCGATCGTTTCCTGGACGTAGGAGAACGGGCTCCTTCCCAGAAGCTGGTTTCCGACCGGGCCGATGAATTCGGAGCAATCGAGGCCGAGCATCAACGGCTGAGGGTGCCCCGCATTGGCGACCGTGACCGATGCGCCCGAGGCGTCGAAGAGCAGGACGGCACATGTGATGTGCTTGCCACCGTCGGCGGCCAACATGTACTGGTTGGCGATGTCCAAGACGTGCGCCGGTTCATGACCTTCCAGAATCAACACCCCAACCGCATGCCGAAGCCGGGCCGCCACTCGAGTCGCGGCGAGATCGTGGCCGACCGCGTCGGCGACCAGAACTCCGATGGCTCCATCAGCGCGCCTCACCGCGTCGTAGACATCTCCGCCCACTCGTTGGCCGGCGACCGGCGGCAAATACTCTCCCGCGAGTTCGAACACCTCGCTCGAAGGCAGAGATGTCGGCAGAACCATCCGTTCCAACAGCCGGGCGTGATGACGTTCGTTTTCGAAGCGGCCGCTGCGGTAGAGGGATTGGACCGCGAGCTCAACGAGTCTCGACACCGTGTCCGGAACATCGTCTTCGTTCATCGACGTGGCCCAGCCAATGCCTAGGACGCCATGGAAATCGACTGAGTCGTCACTGAAGGGCACCGCCCGAAAGGACTCGATACCGAGTGCGTCGGCTTCTTTGACGAATTTCGGAAATGTGGCGAAAGACTCGCGGTCGGGGAGATGAATCGTCTCCATGGTGCGGACAGCCGCCGCCATCGGAACATCGATGTCCAACGCCGTCCTGAGCCATCGGTCGGCGATCGGAAGAGATACGCCGGGCCCATGGGTGTAGACGAGCTCGTCTCCTTCCCGAACCGCAAACGACATGACCGCTGAACCCACGGCGGTCGATCCTCGTCCGACGACCTCGTTGATGACCGCCTGCACCGTCTCGGCCCGATTCGCAGCACCGAGCAGCTCAACGATCCGACTCTCGAAATCTCGGGACATTCGCTCGTTTGCAAGCTGCGCGTTCACCTCGAACGCACGAATCCGATCCGCAATCAGCACTTCGACGATGTCGGCAAAGGAGCGAAGTCGATCGATTTCGCTCCGGTCCCAGTCATGAGGCTCCGAGCCGAGCGCACAGAACGAACCCAGTACTCGACCGTCAGGATCGCGAACGGGCACGCCGGCATAACAAACCACCCCCATCTCGGTCGTGCCCAAATTGGATCGCACTCGTTCGTCGTTCGACGAGTTCGCAACGACGAAGTCGTCACCGGTGATGACGACGTTTTGACAATACGAATGGCTCAGTGGTGTAGAACCGGTAGCGGACCAAGGCTGGGACAGACCCACATTCGACGGAAAGAACTGGCGCTCATCATCGACCAGAGACAGCATCACGGTCTCGACATCGAGCATCTGTGCGGCGAGTTGTGTGAGTTGATCGAGAGCTGCGTCGCCGCCGTTGGGTGACAAGCCGCTGCGTCGGATCGAGCGGAGTCTCCCCCGGTCCCGCAGGGCCGCATGCACGGCAGACGCTCGCTCAGTACTCATCAGGGCCCACGGTAGTCCTACGTTCGACCGGTAAGGCTGACATCGTGACCAGCGCAACTCTGGGTCGAGAACGAGCATTTGCCCGTCGGGGGCGCCGGCCCGTTGCCTCGACGGCGAGGCGACCGCTACAACTTTTGTGTTCGCCTGTCTTGGCCGCATCCAGGCAGTTTGCAATAGGCTCCCTCTTCGCTCTTGCAATCACGCCCGAGGTCCAAGCCGTGCACATCACCATTTCACCGTTGAACGACGGGGCGATCGACGTTTCGCTCCAGGGCGAGATCGACGCCGACAATTGCGCCCAGATCGGCGAACACTTGCTGACGCCCGGCGTGGAGTCAGACTCCACCGTCGCCCTCGACCTCTCGGAACTGAGCTTCATCGATTCTTCCGGGATCAGCGAATTGCTCCGGGTCCGAGATGCGTTCGACTCCGCCGGAGGGTCGTTGGTGATTGTGAACCCCAGCCCGGCCGTTCGTCGAGTACTGGAGATCACCGGCGTCCTCTCCACCTTCGGGTTGAGCTGATAATTCTCGGCGTGCTGCTCGCTCAGCCCCACGAGATGGAGTTCTTCGTGGGAACACTGGTTTGAAGCCGCCGGGCATCGGGCAATCCGAGGGGCATGAATCGCCTGGCCATCGAGCTTCCTCCCTCGACGAAGCTCCTCGCGCCGACGCGGTCGATGATCAACGCCTGGCTTTGCAGCGGTTCGGCGGCTGACGACCGCTGGGGCCTCATCGCCACCGAGCTGATCGCCAATGCCATTTCGTTCACATCCGAGGATGGAATGATCCTCGTCGTGATGGAGCAGAAGTCCGACAACATCGAGCTTCAGGTGAGCGATTTCGGCCCTGGCTTCGACCCGACAGAAGTGAGGATGGCGGCTGCTGATTCCGTTCGAGGGCGAGGACTCGGACTCGTGAAGGCGCTGACGACTCAATTCGAGGCCGTACGCGAAGGAAACAAAACCACCATCATCGTTTCTCATCCTCTCCCCTGACTTCTGGCGGCGGCCCAGTCGAGCCCTCACTCATACTCTGATGCCTCCGGCTGGGGTCACCTCCCCACCACCTTGCATGGCAGCCCGAAAACTCGGCGTCGCCTGCAATGCGATGATGTCTGCCGGCATCTCGACCCCTGCCTCGTCCAGTGCAAGTTTTGCGGCCTTGATCGCACGATCGAGCACAATCCGGGTGTCGTGCTTGCGTGGACCGGTCCAGAACCGTGCGTCGATGTCGACGGTTGAAACTCCGAGCTGAGCAACCAGAGCCTCAGGGGGCGGGGATTGGGCGATGCCTTCAATTCCCTCGAGAGCGTTGACCACGACCTCACAGGCAAGGGCGGCATCGTTCTCGTACGCGATCCCGACGGCGAAACTCAGACGACGGGCGTCGTAGTGAGTCAGCACAGTGATGACGCTCTTGTAGACGTCACGATTCGGGATGAGCACGAGTTGTCCGTCGAAAGTCTTCATCCGCGTCTCGCGAATCGTGATGGCTTCGACCGTTCCGTCCTGACCTTGGACCGAGATTTGGTCGCCAGTCTCGAACGGTTGACGGAACAACAGCAGTATTCCCGAGAGCGTGTTCTCCAGAATGTCCTGGAATGCGAAACCCACGGCCACCGAGAAGAACCCGAGCCCGGCCAGAAGATCAACTGGCTTGACCGACGGGAACGTGACCGCAGTCGCAACGAGCACCGAAACGAGAATCACCGTCCAGCCGGCAACCTTGCTCATCACCTGAGCAAATGACGGAGTCTTCGACTGCTTGAGCCACCGATGCAGCACCGTGCGGAGAACACGCGACAGGAGGTACCCGAGGAACACAATGACGAGTGCCACCCCGACCCGGGGCAACGCCTCGAGAAACGTCTCCCACAAGCCGCGAGCCGAGTCGGATACTTCGGCCGACGGATCGTCCAATTGCTCAGTGGTCAACCCCATGTCACGAAGCGTCAACAACGAACGCATACGAGCCGAGCGAACGGAAACGGTCCGAACTGATCCGGATGCCGTCGGCGAGCACACCGGTGAGTTCCCCCGAACTTGCGTCGAACATCACATCATCGACCACGCCGATCTCGAAGCCGTCGGTGTCGAGCACCTTCGCTCCGCGAGCCGAGATCTTTCCCTTGACCGCCATGGTGTCGTGCTCGGTGTCGACACGATGGGTCGATCCGGATGAGCTACTCATCACGGCGTCGGCTCCAAACGACTCGACGGCGGACCATGGGATGACGTCCGCCCTTTTTCCTCGTCCGGCGACGTGAATCGCATCGATTCTTCGCCCATCGGTGCTGACGATGAAGCCCTTCACTTTGCCGACTTCTTCCGCGTTGTCGACCGCAATCACCTTGCGCCCGTCCGCGGTTTCAAAGGTCATCTCGTTGCTCATCGATCGGCTCCAGTCTGGTACTCGTCTTGGTCGACGTCTGCGGCCAAGCCGGACGTCGGGTTCGTGTCGGAACGATCGGCGGTGCGACCGTCCGAACCGATGGTTCGGTTGCGGAACTCAGTGACCGCAGCGCCGAAACCAGCGAGGTCATCGCGGATGAACTCCGTGGACTCCGCCGGCAGGATCAGATTCTCGTTCGAGAGCGACATCTGTGCCGAGATCGGTACGAAGACGCTGCCTTCACCCCCGACGCGTGCGACCTCATACCCAACAGCGCTGGGCTGTTGGCCGGTGGTCAGGATGACACCGACCACTTCCCCGAGCTCATCGCCCCCGGTCGAGACCACCCGGTTGCCGATCACCTGCGCCGAGTCCTTCGGACGCTCGAGTACTTCGGCTGCGTCGGCGGCCTCGGAAACAGCAGCATCGGTCGACACCATCACGGCATCGTTTCCGATGGCTGCGACCTGGTCGGTCCCGAGTGTGTCTTTCAAGCGACCAGCGAGAAATCCTCGCTTGTTCAGTGTGAAGCCGACCAACGCATGCGAACCGGCGTCGTAGATCACATCGCGGATCTCGGCAATGTCTTCGCCGGTGGCGATCGATACGACCGGTAGACCGACGAGCGACGTTGCCCGCAGAACACTTTCTCGACCCGGTGTCATCGTGCCGACTCCGAAGAACTCGCAAGCACGGTTCCCTTCCTGCGCATTCTGCGCACGATCATGAGCACGAGCATCAGCAACACCAGCACGACCGCGACGATCGCAATCAAGGTGGTTTCATCCATAATCACTCCTTGGACATCACTGCACCCTCGTGGTGCGTGAGCCCGGGCTCTACCCAGCAACCCTCCGTGGCAACCGCAATCGCATTTCGAATCGTCATTCGCGCCCCGGTTCGCAAACGGTGGCGGGGTCCTCACGCCTCAAATGGTTGCCCGGTAGAGCACTTCTCCAGTCGGTTCATCCGACCCGCCCTCGGGCTCGATCGTGATGCCCCATCCCTCGCCGTTTAGGTCGCCCACGGCAAATGCAACCTCGACATGACCATCGGTGGTCGTGAACACGCCAGCCGGAGACAACGCTTGCTCGCCGAGCGTGAACCACAACTGGTAAACGAGACCCGGACCAGGATCCGGAAGTCCCTGGCCCAGAACGGCGGCCTGGTTCGTAGCCTCCGACCAGACAACCCGAACCTGACCCTCGCCCCCGTGCAAGGTGGACACAATGTTGTCCGGACTCGCCAGGACATCATCGACGTCAGCAGCCATTGCTTGGGCCGGCACCTCTCGGCCGTGATCTCGAGTTGTCACCGCATACACCGTTCCGCCGAACAGGAGCAGCGCTGCCGCAACAAGCATCGGCCCAATCCAGCGTCCGAACCTTCGATTGGATCCAGCCGCGCCATCGGCAACCAACGGTGAGGCCTGCCGCGTGACCGAAACCCTCGCCAGCACGAGCGATCTCAACTCCGGAGGAGCTGGCACAGAGTCGCCTGCGGCAAGCACCGCAGCGGTGGCCAGGAACTCTGCAACCTCAGCCGAGCATGAGTAACAATCGGGATGGTGAGCCTCGAACGCCGACTGCTCGTCGCGGTCGAGGGAGTCGAGTGTGTAGGCGGCAGCCAAGTGGTGAAGGTCAGGCAACATCGCGCCGTCACGGTCATGTCGGGTGGTTCGCATGTCTCCTCACTTTCTTCGTCTCTACGGCTGGGCTCCATCGGCATCACTCGTGACATCGAACACTCAGACTTCGTAACGAAGGGGTGCCTTGGATTGGACCAATTCGGCGGGACTGCATCAGACGACACTGATTGCGTTCTCCAACCCCTCCAACGTTGCGGGTTTGAAGCCGGAATCGATGGGCATGCCTTCCGAGACGGACCAAAACGGGGTTACCCGGAAGGACACATGCGCAGAGGCGTCGGAACTCGCTCGGGACTGCTGGCCTTGGGACTGACGCTCGGGTTCTTCAGTGCGTGCACCGACGATGTCATCGCATCGCCGGTCACGAACCGGGACGTCGGGGCGGTCGAACTGCCAGTTCAGCCAACTGGTAGCCAATCAAGTCGGTGACAACGAAATCGCGCAGAGGGCCGAACGGAGACGTTCGGCCCTCTGCGCGATGGCGTCTGGACTGGTTTGACGACGTTCAACTATGGGTAGTTCTCTAGAATGAGCGAGCACCAAGATCAACTTGTTCTGGAAATCCCCCGCCGACGAATGCGGCGCATTCCCAGCGACCAGCGTGAATTGGGTCTCAAGAAGATCCAGGAGATACGCGGATTGATCGAGAACGTCCACCACCGCTATCCACCGCTCTGAGCCCGTTGCCTCGAAACGGTTGCTCGAGTCGGCTGCTCTCGAGTTGAATTTCGAGAACGTCGTCGACCCCGGCCTGCGTCGATCTCAGTCCGTTCCGACGTCCTCGGGATCGAAGACCAGGCTGCTCTGACTGGCGTCCTCAGCGAAGGAAACGAGCTCCTTCACCGCGTAGAACAGCATGAGGATGACCGAGATGAAGACACCGCCTGTAGTGGCGGCTCCGAGCAAGAGCGCGTAGTACAACCATTGGTACCAAGACAGATTCACATCCGCCTCTCCGATCGGAAAGCTCAGGAAGAGCAAGAGGAGTACCGAGCCGACGATGACGGCTGTGGTGAGCCACGCAATTTCCCGTATTCGCTGATAGTGGCTCGGCCGAAATTCCACGTCGTGGGTGATGCTGAACGTGATCAAGGTGAGCATCAAGGCCAGAATCGTTGCGCCCCCCGCCACATACGCCGAGGCGGCAAACCGGATCGTCGGCAGCACGGCGTCGAGAAGACGCCTGGCCTCGAAAGCGGAGGCCGTTCCGACAATCGCCATTGTTCCGAACCCGATGACGCCCGCAGCCAAGCCGCCGAACGCCGCCCACCGCAAGTCCTCCCGACGATCGTCCTGGCCGCTTGGCTTTGGTCGGTGCGAGGTGGATGCCATCAGTTGGGGGCTGCGAGCTCAGCTCGGATCGTCTCGAGATCGAACTCGGGTTGGGGATAGGCCAATCCCATTGAATCGAGTGTGCCGAGCAGTAGCTGGGCGATGGCCCAGTTTCTGTACCACTTGTGATCAGAAGGGATGACGTACCAAGGACACAACTCGGTGGAGGTCGCCGCGATCACCGTCCCGTATGCAGCCTGGAATTCATCCCATTTGCGCCTTGTCTCCAGATCGCCGAGCGAGAATTTCCAGCGCTTGTCGTCTCGGCGGAGGCGGCGGAGAAAACGTTCGCGCTGCTCGTCGTAGGAGAGGTGCAACAAGCACTTGATGATCGTTGTGCCACCCTCAACGAGCTCTTTTTCGAACTCGTTGACTTCCTCGATCCTCTTGTCCACTTCGGACTCGTCCGACGTGTTCAACGCCAGCGGAACGATGAGGTCTTCATAGTGGGATCGATCGAAAACGCTCAGCTCGCCCGGCTCGGGGAGCTCTTGCCGATGGCGCCAGAGAAAGTGATGCTCTTCTTCCTCGTCCGTCGGCTCCTTGAATGACGCAATTCGCACACCGGCAGGATTCAGCGCAATCACGACGTGCTTGATTGTTCCGTTCTTCCCGCTGCAATCGAGTCCTTGCAACACAAGCAGGACCGACTGTTGCTTTGACGCAAACAGGACGTCATGCGCGTCGAAGAGCTTCTGTTGCATCTTGGCAAGCTGGGCGTTGGCTTCGCTCTTACCACCGATCAATTCGGTGGAAGCTGCGTCGTACCCGGAGAGTGTGGCCATCCCATCGACCGGACGTACCCGGAGAGTGTCGCGTAACTGGGCGAGTTCGATCACGAGGAACCTTCTTGATGGATAGAAATGGCGTCGGGGATGATTTCGAAGTCGAGCCGATCCGATGGTTCACGGGCCTCACCATCGAGTTCATAGTCCTGAGGTCGGTCGTGGATCACTGTGATGGTCCGGCCTTGCGCTCGCCGGGCGAGATCGAGCCGGGGCGGTTTGCGTCGGAGCAGACTGCCGGCCAGCGAGATCCACTCTCGCCACGTCGATGCGGAGACAATGGCGACATCCAGAGATCCGTCGTGCGGGCTCGCGGCCGGGAAGACCTCGAGGCCTCCCGTGATGGTTCCGAAGTTACCGACGAGAACCATCGTGGACTTGCCGTCGAACACCGGGGCGCCATCGACGACCACCTTCGTGGCGACAGCGCTTTCTCGAAGGTGTTTGAGGCCAGAGAACACATAGGCAATCGATCCGAACCTCGACTTCACCGCATCGTCTGCGTCGCGAATCATGAGCGCATCGAATCCACTGCCTGCCATCACGGCAAAAACCTCCCCGTTGACCTTGCCGAGGTCGATCCGTCGCGGTTCTCCAGCACCGAGACCGGCGGCGCTGTCCAGGCCGGACTCGATCCCAAGATTGCTCGCCAACAGGTTTCCTGTCCCGAGCGGCACAATTCCCAGCGATGTGGACGAGGCAATCAGCGGCTCAAGGCAAGCTCGGACGGTTCCGTCGCCACCACACGCGATCAACAAGTCGGCCTTCTGTTCGACCGCGAGTCGAGCTTGACCCGGACCGGGGTCGTCCTCGGTGGTCGGGATGAGTTCGGTCTCGGATCCCAGGGCCTCCTTCAACGCCGATTCGTCGGGCGCGCTGCCGCTCGCCGGATTCCATATCGCCACACGGCGGATATTCATCACGTGAGGTCCTCCAACTCCGGGTGCGGGCCCATGATCCGCAGCACGACCAGCAATGAGACGATTCCGAGAATCACACCGACCACGACATCACTGAGGTAGTGCATGCCCTGGTACATGCGGGCCATACCGACACTCACCGGAATGATGACGCTCAGCACCACCGCCGTCATCCTGGCCCAGACGTTTCGCGTGTGCCAAAAGACGATCAACATGAAGGCGGCGTACACGGTCGCGGCCGCAGTGTGGCCCGAAGGGAAGCCCGTGGACACCGGTGACTCGAGCAAACGGGCGACGTCAGGGCGAGGCCGCTGAACAATGAAGGTGATGATCACGAAGCCGGTGGCCTCGAAGATCAGCGTCATGCCGACAAAGGCGGCTTCGTACCACCGTTTCCAACGGTGAAGCATCCACGCCGCAACCAGAAGCGACGCAATGATTTTCACCGGAGTGTTTGCGAGAAAGGCTCCCCACTGAGCCAACGAGTTCCGAGAGTCGGTGCGGTTCGAGGCCAGTTGCTCAGCGAGTTCGACGTCGAGGTCGGTTATTGCGTTGGGTGCCAGCCAATCGCTCAGGAGATACCCGACCAGCGCACCCACGAGGCAGACGGCAGCCAGAGCGAGCGCCAAACGGATCCAATGCGATCGGGCGAACGGCCAAGTCGATCTGAGCCAACCGGGCAGTCGTTTGGAATCCTGGGCCTTTGAAGGCTGGTCCGTGGCGGATTCGTTTTCCGGAGTTGCGAGACCAACTCCGTTGATCTCAGTCATTTGTGGGTCCTGCGAGAATCCGATGCCGAGCCGAAAGGGCGGCGAACAGGCCATAGCAAATGAACCCAAGGCCCACCAGACCGGCGAGCAACGCTCCGCCGGGTTTGTCGGTCAGCTGGCGGACTGAGTCGTCGAGTCCGGCAGCCTCCTCGGCGTTGAATTGCCAAGCCGCACGAGCGAGGAAGATTCCGATCAGGCCCATGGACATTCCACGGGCGATCCAGCCGATTCGGCCGAGCTCGTCAATGGCCGTGCCCTCGATTCCGGCGGGGTCGACCATCTGATCACGGAAGGATCTCGTCCATCCCTTGTGAGCGAACGCAATACCGATTCCGACGATCACCAAGCCCAGAATGATGACGATGACACGACCTGCAGACATTGCGAGCATGTCCTTGACGAATCCTTCCACGCGGCGATCCTCATTACTGTCCGAGTTCGATCCTCCGGGCGAGCGGAGTATCCCGACAACGCTGATGAGCAACGTGGAGTAGACGACAACGCTGACCGCGTATCCGATGCGCTCGAGAAGCGCCATACCCGTCCAGTCTCCGGGCAATACCACCGTGAGCATTCTCCAGATGATGTAGAGGGCCAGACCACCGGCCATCATTGTGAGAAGAATGAAGCCAACCGGCGAATCGGCAACGGCCTCGACCGCGCCCGATTGGTTGGCCTCTTTGGAGCTGCCCCCTCCGAGTGCGATCTGCACGAAAAGGACGCCGACGAGTCCGTAAACGATTCCTTTGGCGATCCACCCGGCCCTGCCGACCCACTCGACCTTGTCGGCCGCCTCTTCTGCGGCATCCCCTGCTTGATCCGTGATTGCGTCGGCCCTCGTCATGCCGGATGCACTACCCGACAACCGTGCAATCGAAACTTTGCCCCTCAGCGCAGGGGCTTCGGCGCTAGGGCTTGCGGCGTTGCATGCTCAGCAGTCGAACGGCATCGGCCTGAGGGCCACTCAAGTCGGGACCGAACGGCATCACGAGCACCCCCCGGACTCCCAATGGGGCAGAAACCGCGAGCATCATCGCCTCATCATCGGGGTTGCTCACACCCTCGAATCGGATGAGTTCATCGACGACAAGATCCTCCGGATCCCATTGCTGCTCGCCCGACTCGATCTTGCCGCTCCCGTTGATGCTCATGTTCTCGACATAACCACCGTCGGCCAGCCGCTCGACGGCCTCGGTCTGAGTCTCCATGAAGTCCATGGAAACGGGTCTACCCCGATACCGATCGTGGAAACCCCGATCAGCCTCGTGACCAGCCGTCACGCGTCACGCATGGAACTCCGGACGGGCCGGCTCGATCAGTAAAGGGAAGTACCGAGAGCCAGCCCGTCCGTCGAAGTTGCCATCTCGCGTCACGAATCTCGATGTGCGCAGTCCTACCCAAGGGCAGGAGGGAGAAACAAAGAAAGCAGGAACAGCGTGGCGGCGAAGAAGCGATTCCGACACCAGGACAAGGACGGAGCAAACTTCAATCGAGGGCGATGCGGGCAACTTCGGCGAGGTCGCCTCGCCCCTCTTCACCCGGAGTTGCGTGCTCGATGACGAGTTCCACTCGGTTACCGCCGTAGATCAACTCGGCCATGTTGTTGGCAAAAAACGGGCCTACCACCATCTCGGCCCCGGGCCTGGTTTCGGGCGCCCGGCACGAGCGGCGAAGTGCAGCCCCGATCCGACGACCGAACGCTGAAATCGAGAAGCGAATCACACCTCGCTCCGGGGGGACGAGTGCGTTTCGAATCGGCGAACTGACGACCTGCCACACCTTTCCCGAATCGAGATCGATTCGGCTGGCATAACTGAAGTGGATGTCGCCGGATGCCACGACGATCGAAAGAGGCGAAGAGTCAGCAGCCAAGAGCTCCTCCATCAGGTCGACGAACAGCCCGTACGAGATCCCGAATGCGGACCAGTCCTCGAGGTCCAACGCCCGCCGGATCCGCTCGCCCAATCTGGCGAATCGAGATCCCCAAGCCCCATCACAAACTCGTTCACTCCAAACCTGCAGATCGTGGAGCCCGTCAGCCACGAAGACCGGTAGGGACGTGGCCAATACCAGATGGCCTTCGGCACTCCTGGCTTGATCGCAGATCCATTCCCATTCGTCGACATCGAGCATCCGCCGCTTCCCGCGCTCCAACACCCGGCCATTACGGCAGTCGATTGATACGACCGTGACACCATCGACATGACGAGTGAAGCTGAAGCGGTACCCGCCGGGAACCGGGGTGAATTCTTCGGACCGCTCAGCCCAACTGCGAAGGATCTCCGTTCCATCATCGACTTGCTCGAGACGTTCGAGCAGACCTTCGCTTCTCAGCCGGTCGGGCGAAAGATTCCCGATGTGTTGGTAGACCCAGTAGGACATGATCCCGCCAACGGCGTGCTCGGCCCACCACGACTCCTGGCGGGTATCGCTGACCCATGATTCGGAGATGTTCCAATCATCGATCATGTCGTGATCGTCGAAGATCATTGCGCTCGGGGTCACCGACAAGAGCCATCGTTCGATGGGCGGCGACCACGCCTCGTGGTAGAGCCAGCAGTATTCCTCGTAACCACCGACAATTTCCGGCTCGAGATCGTCGCCGTTCGCCTCACGACGTTTCTCGATCCGTCGCTTCGCTTCCGGCGAGGAATCGTCGGCATAAATCTGGTCACCAACCAGCAGCAGAAGATCTGGCCATGACGCTGGCTCTTGTTCGAGCATCCGATGACCGTGGGCCCAGAGCGAGTCGACGCCACGTCCCTCATCATCGAAGGCCAACTCCAAGGTGTAGGGAGGTTCGTGCGGGGCGGCGGCCCGACACGAGCCGAGAAGAACCGATGACGTGTGGGTCGGCGTGGTCTGGGCTTCGGCGGCGTCGCCGGCCGGGCTTTTCCTCGCTGGAGACCTGCGAGTCCTGATCACACTCGGCGGCATCTCCGAACCCGCCGCCGGCCATACTCGCTCCCCATTCACCCGCACGTCGTATTCGATGACGACACCTGGCTCCAAGTCCTCCACGATGACCAACGCGTAGTGCCTCGCAGCGATGGTGAACGTCGACGCTTGCGAGTCGAGAACCTCCACGACTCCAGGAGCGGAGATTTCGACCCAGATCGTGGCCGAGGTTTCATCCACGTGGCGCAACAGCGGCCCGAGCACGAGCGTTTTCGAAACCGCAGATTCTGTTGAAGCAACGTCGATGTTCGTCACCGCAGTATTGGTTGCTTCGTCGTTCACGATGGACCTCTTGGCATGGATGGAACAGCGACATCATGACGCGGTTGGGGTCTCGGCGCAGTTGCCGTATCGGCGCAATTGGGTTCCAACGCGAAGTACATCGCCTTCAACGCGAAAGAACCCCGCCCCGGCAAACCGACTTCGGATGCCAAGGGCGGGGTTCGGACCTGATCACACTCGCTTGGCGAGGAAAATGATGAGCAGAATGACGAGGACAGTTCCGAGAATTCCTCCGAAGACCATGTTGTTCCCTTTCGTTGAGTTGGGACCCGAACTACCCGTCGCTCACACGTTCCAAACCTCACGGCGATGCTGCGGGATCACCATCAGTCGAGTTGGTCGGCCGCCGATCGGAGTGCCACTTCGAGCACTTGGGACTTCGTCGGAAAGGCGAAGACCATCCGGCTTGCGCGATCGATGTCGACTCCCCCGTGAATCAACGCAGTTGCCGTTGCGACGATGTCATCGACGTTGGGGCCGACTCCGGAAAACCCGAGAATCAATCGGCTCGAGCGGTCGACGACGACAACAACGAGACCGTCGACCAACGAATCCGTCGTGTGCCGAGCGATATCCGAAAAATGTCCGACTCCGCGTACGACGTCCAGCCCGGCATCGCGGGCATCCTCGGTGGATCGTCCAACATGGGCGGCCGGAGGCGTCGTGAAGACACAGCGAGGCATCGCAACATCGGCCTCGTGGGTTTCGGTGCCTGCGATCGCTTCGGTCGCCACCCTCGCCTCATGATTCGCACCGTGGGTCCAAGGTGCTCGCCCGTTCACATCGCCGATTGCCCAGAGCCAGTCGGTGCCACCAACTCGACCTCGACTGTCGACTTCCATCTCACGAGGATCGATTCCGACCGAGCCCAGGCCGACATCATCAACCCGACTCTGTTGGCCCACCGAGACGATCAATTTCTCCCCGGTCGCCACTGACCCGTCATCACAGGTGACTGAAACGCCTCGATCGTGCCCGGAGACCCCCGAGGCTGATCGCCCCAATCTCATTTCGATTCCTGCATCGGTCATGAACTGGGTGAACTGCGCCGCCACTTCGGTGTCGTGGTCCCCGAGCAATCGCGGAGACTGCTCGATTACGGTCACGGCACTCCCGAAGCCCCGGTAGATCGTCGCGAGCTCACACCCGACGGCTCCTCCGCCCAAGATGAGAACCGAAGCCGGCCGCTCCACTGCGGTCAGCGCGTCGGCTGACGTCCAGTAGTCCAGTTCTTCCAGACCTTCGATCTCCGGAATCACGGGCGCACTGCCCGTTGCGAGGACGACGTGGCTCGCTTCCCACGCTCGGTCGGCCGTTCGCACGATCTGCTCACCGTCGATCCAGGCGGCAACACGATGAACTTCCACGCCGGCCTGGGTCAGTCCCCGGAGGTGCTCGGTGTCGTCCAGCCCGCTCACCGCAACCGCCCGGTGCTCGAGTGCTTGGGGCCAAGCAACGCCTGCTTCAGCATCGGCGAGCATGGCCTTGCTCGGGATGCATGCAACGAACGGACACTCGCCTCCTACGCGATCGACCTCGAAACCAACGACGGTACGGCCCCGCTTCGCGAGCGAAAGCGCCAGCGCCTCGCCAGCCGAGCCGAGCCCGATCACGGCAACGTCGATCGGCGTTGGTGGACTTGGTGGCTCGGGAGGCGTGTCGGTCATGGACTCGGAGCTACCCGCTTCGCCCTGGCGACAAACGCTCGGCCCGCGTGGAGCGGCTATCGGGTGAAAGGACTACGACGCGGTGCGTCGGGCCGTCGTCTCCGGCGCTTGGAAGCGGGCGACTCTGCCGACCGGTTTGCGTACCTGCGCTCGGGCGACCGTCTGATGCACTCTGCAAGACTCGAGGAGCGCGGCATGGCGAACGTCCAACTCTTCCTTCGCTCGAAACAACGACGTGATCGCAATCACGATCAGTCCCATGATCGCCGCAGTGGAGACGATGTTGCTCAACCCCACGATGACGAGCACGACAAATGCCGACAAGAGCGCGAATGTGGAAATGAAGAAGGGGTTGTGGTCCGCTCCGAACATCTTCACCCTGAACTCGAACATCGAATCGTCGTTGAATTCGTACACGCCCACTCCATTCCCCGACTTCGGTCTTTTCAAACCCGCGAGCGTTCTGGTTTCGACTCGAAGCTGATCGGGCACCCCGATTTCCATGACCGAACTCCCAGACCCAGAGCCATCGGCCGAGCACGAGAATTCGTTTCTCCGCGGGCTCCGGCTTGACCGATTGCAGCCAGGAAATGCACTTGCCTTCTTTGCCGGCCTACCGAACCGAGCGGCCGATCTGACTCGCCGGTCTGCCTCCCGATCCGACGCCGAAGACCGCGACCTCGTAACGCAACAGCGCGAGGTCATCGAGGAGATCGCTGATGAGATGGACCGTCTCATCGCCATCGTGAAGGGCTACGGCTACCCACTGGATCCGAGTATCCATGTCGAACCCAGTGCAGAAGAGGCAGCGATCTCGTCGACCCGAATCAGCCCTGCCTGCAACGAACTCGTGCAGCGCCTCACCGGGGTCGCTCCCGACGAGTGGGGCGCCGCCGCAAGCACCACGAATACGCTTCTGTCCGACACCAGGGCAGCCATCGGTCGAATCGCACAGTCGTTACGGACCCTTCAAGAGATGAACCCAGACATAGACGATTCGGATGGTTCAGCAGAGGCGTTGCCGTCCGACTCAAGCGAGATCCAGAGCGCACGAGACGACATCGAGTCGCTCACACAGTCGATCTCGTCCGAGCGCCCGATGTCAGCCCCGGGTTCAGCTACGGTCGGTCGCGCACCAGGTGAGGCTGGCTTCGATGGCAAATGAGACAACCAGTTTCACGGCGAACCGACGAAGGAACCTAGGCTGCGAAATCTTCAGTTGCCCAGTAGGCACTGACGCAGCCGAGAAAGCGAGTCAGCAATGACGACATCCTCCAAAAGTGAACCTTTCATGGTTCGCTTTCCGGCCAGGCCGGGTTACCTGCGTCTCAGCAGGCTGAACGCGGCAACATTCGCATCCGGCTTGGGATTTGATGTGGACGCCCTCGACGATCTCCGCCTCGCAGTCGACGAGGCAGTCACGTGGCTGCTACGCGACGAGGATGCCGGCGGGTCGGTCCAGCTCGAGCTCTCCGAGGTTGCAGGTGGGCTCCACCTCGTTGGCCGCAGAATCGCATCCACGCTTCCCGATCGCCCGCTCGATGATCTCGTTCACGCCATCTTCGGTGCGACGACCGACTCCTACGACACGGCGACCGAGAGTGGAGAACGTCGCGTCACGCTCACCAAGTCCCTCGATCCGACAGTCGCAGCTTCGTGAACGAACGCAACGACGAGGAACGGCTCCGACTCCTCGAGTCCTTTGCGGAGAACCGGGATCCCGCGGTCCGCAACGCGATCGTCGAGAGTTTCGCCCCTCTTGCACAATATTTCGCCAATCGTTACCGGGATCGAGGCGTCGAAATGGCCGACCTGAGCCAAGTGGCCCAGTTGGGACTCGTCAAGGCCGTCGACCGGTTCGATCTCGAGCAAGGGGTGCAATTCTCGACCTTCGCCGGCCGGACAATCGACGGTGAGCTGAAGCGGCATTTCCGCGACAGCACGTGGTCCATGCGAGTACCCCGCAGCCTGAAGGAACTCTCGATCGAGATTCGACAACTCGCCGACCAACGTTCGGTCGATTTGGGTCGTCCACCGACCGTGGCCGAACTGGCAACGGCGTCGGGCTATGACGTCGACCGGATTCTGGAGGCTCTCGACGTTCAGACTGCCTACCGGGCTCAGAGCATTGATCGCCCGGCAGTCGGTAGTGACGATGGATCGTCGACGGTTGCCTCCACGCTTGGGCAGGACGAAGCGGGTTTCGAGCAGATGGAGCTACGGGATGCCGTGCAATCCCTACTCGATACGTTGGCCGACCGGGAGCGCGAAATCATCGAACTTCGGTTCTTCGACGACCTTTCACAGAGTGAGATCGCCGAACGGATGAACATGAGCCAGATGCACGTCTCGCGATTGCTGCGCAAGACCTTCGATCAACTCAGGGCCACAATGCGCTGACGGACAATGCGCTGACGGACAATGCGCTGACCAGCGCTCGGGAAGTAGAGGACCGAGCGCTGACTCGAGCGTCTGGGAAAACCCTTCAGGCGGCGATCTTGGCCACGATCGATTCGGCCAACACCGGCTTGACGTCGAGTTCAGACACGAGGGCGTTTTGGATCTCGATCGGTCGTAGACCGTGATCTTGGAGGTATCGGGCCGACCGCTCGGCGAACTCCCGCTCGATCTCATGATCGGTCAATCCGAAGGTCGTGGTGTTGATCGGGCTGCTGGTCATCGTGTTGGTCATGGTCTTCCTCCGTGTCGATACCTCAGGCTTTGTCGATACCTCAGGCTTTAACCCGCTGCTCCGGGCGCTAAACGCTTCTCCTGGAATCGACATGGTCAGAGACACTCGTCACGTCGTGTTTCGTTTACCGGAGGGTCGGGCAGCACCAGCGGATGAACAACAACATGACCCGCAAGATCGCAACCGCAGCAGCCCTCGTCGCGTTGACGCTCGGAGCTGCCGCCTGTAGTGATGACGACGGCAACGCCGATGACATCGACAACCCTGTTGATGGTGTCGACGACCAGATCGATGATGGTGCCGAAAACCTCGAGAATGAGATCGACAGCGAGACCGATGACGGCACGACCGATGATTCCATGACGGAAACCACCCAGGGCTGATTCCCCAAACCTGCAGACCAAATCTGCTAACACTGTCCTGAGAATTCCGAAAGAAGAGCGTCCACTCCGCCGAGTGGGCGCTCTTTGAGTTTTGGACAGTTGAGTTTTCGACAACGCGTTTGCGAGCCAGTCAGCGAGACCGGAACGCAGTCTTCGAGTCGCCGACGGGCCGTTGATTTTCGCCCGTGATCGTCGAATCGAACAGGAATTTGCGCTCTGCGTGGCCGCCCCATCACGCACACTGACGGAGCATCCAAAGTTCCTGTCCGATACGCGCCGACGTCCCTGCATACTGCAAATCCGTGTGGGCAAGGGGTGAAAGAATGATGTCAAAGAAGACGCGATCAGCCATGAAGCGGATCGCACCAGCAGTCGTGGTTGCCTTCGGGCTCCTCCTCGGAACGGCGGGATCGGCGTTGGCCGTCGAAATCCTCACCATTCCGATCTCGGAGGTGTATCGAGGCTCTCCAGGCGAAACGATTCTGATCAAGTCGATCGCGGTTCCGACCGACTGGGTCGGCTTGCCGTGTGATGTGATCGGCGAAACCGTCAACCAACGGTCCGTGCACGTCGGCAACAATCTGGTCGTCGTCACCGGAGACGAGTCATTCGTCATCGAGAACTTCGAAGACGAAGGCGACATCGTCCACTCGGTGGAAGAGATCGACACCCTGGGCACGTCGATCCAGATTTCGCTGATGTTCGGCGAAGACGGCGTCTCCAGCGGCGGTTTCCGATTCGTCATAGATTGCGAGAGAGCCCTCGCCACCACCTCGACGACCGAGTCGACCTCGACAACGGCACCGTCAACCACCCTGTCCTCGACGACGGTTGCGCCGTCGACCAGCGAGCTTCCGACCACGGCACCCGCAACGACCACGGGCCCGACGACCACCGTGCAGAGCTCGTCGACCAGTGAGGTTGCGCCGCTCGCCCCGACCATCGCCCCCGAGCCGACGACGTCGACCACCGC
>JBBKXQ010000016.1:0-8693 GCA_037969565.1 Acidimicrobiales bacterium
CCTGGCCCCGCCCAACCGGGCGGCGCCACCACGCCCAAACTCCACCGAGCCGGACTACGTCGCCGAGGTCTCCGACCGGATGGCCCAATGCATGGCACTTGACATCGGCCCTCATCTTCCCTATTTTCTGTATTGGTTAATTAACCAACTACGAAACTAGACGGGAGGATCAGTGGTTCTAGCAGTTGAACAAGACCGCCTCAGCGAGACCTTCGCCGCATTGGCCAACTCGACGCGCCGAGCGATCCTGGCTCGCCTCGCCGATGGTGAGGCCAACGTCAACGAACTGGCGGAACCATTCGACTTGTCGCTTCCTGCCATCTCCAAACACATCAAGGTTCTGGAACGAGCAGGCTTGATCGTGCGGGGTCAACGAGCCCAGTACCGGCCCTGCACTCTTGACGCCACGCCACTCGAAGAGATTTCGACTTGGGCCGAACAATATCGACCCATCTGGGAGGACCGCTTCGTCCGGATGGACGACTACCTCCAGCAAATTCAACAGCAACGAAAGACAGGTGACCGGCAATGACCGATGACAACAGGAGCAAGGATGTGGTGATCGAGCGAACGTTCGACGCGCCAGTGGGCCTCATTTGGCAGATGTGGACCGACCCAGAACACTTCAAGGCCTGGTATGGGCCCACCGGCGCCGTCATCCCCGTTGCCAAGATGGACGTGCGCGTTGGCGGAACCCGTCTGGTTTGTATGGAGATGCAGACGCCGAACGGAGCGATGCAGATGTGGTTCACGGGCGAGTACCGCGAGGTCGTCGAGCTCGAACGCCTGGTCTACACCGAGTCGATGTCGGATGAGAGCGGCAATGTCTTGTCGCCCTCCGACATGGGAATGCCCGAGGGCCATCCCACCACGACAGAGATCGTCGTCGAGCTCGAAGCCGCGGGCGATGGCACGAAGATGATCATGACCCACGTCGGTGTTGCGGCCGACTCGCCCGGTGCCGCCGGTTGGACGATGGCCCTCGACAAGCTCGTTGCCCACGTCGAAGCCCAAGCGGGTCGATAATCAGCCCGTCTGGCCCATGTCAGGACGTGACCTCCGAGACGTGCCCCGTTGTCGGGCCCGGTACGATCTCGGGGTCACGCGGACGTGGCGGAATTGGCAGACGCACCAGGTTTAGGTCCTGGCGCCTTTACAGGTGTGGGGGTTCGAGTCCCCCCGTCCGCACGGGCCGGTCTAGAAGATCGGTGCTTGTTCGAGAGCGGTTGCGAGGCTCGCCATCGCCCGAGCTCGATGGCTGAGTTCGGCCTTCTCCTCGGCGCTCATTTCGGCAAACGTCTGACCGCCTCCGTCGCGTGGCTCGAACACCGGGTCGTAGCCAAAGCCGCGACTCCCCCGCCGTTCGGTTGTGATGTGGCCTTCGACGGCGCCCTCGGCGGTCAGACCGGTGCCATCGGGCCCGATCACGGCAACAACGGTTCGAAAGGTGGCCGTGCGCTCTTCCTCGTCGACACCTCCGAGTTCGGCCAGCAGCTTCGCGACGTTGTCGTCATAGGTGGCGTCGACCCCCGCATAGCGGGCCGTGAACACCCCGGGCCGACCGTCGAGGGCATCGACGAAGAGTCCGGTGTCGTCAGCCAACGCAAAGGTGTTCGTGTGGGCGGCAACTTCTGTCGCCTTCTTGATGGCATTTCCTTCGAGGGAGTCTTCGTCCTCGACGGTGTCGGCGAGGTCGGCCGGTCGGGGAACAACGTCGAAACGATCGCCGAGTAGTTCGACGAGTTCGGCGACCTTGTCGGCGTTGGCCGACGCGAGGACGAGTGTGGGTCGCGCCATGTCAGCCTCGATCGGGTCGTGCTCCGGGCGGCGTGGCGAGGGCCTCTCGCTGTGCGGCTGTGATCTGACTGATTCCCTCTGTGGCGAGGTCGAGAAGGGTGTTGAGTTGATCTCGGCTGAAGACCGCACCCTCGGCCGTGCCTTGAACTTCGATCAGTCCACCACTGCCGGTCATCACGACGTTCATGTCGACCTCGGCGTTCACATCCTCGACGTAGGGAAGATCGAGTCGGCATTCACCATCGATGATGCCGACGCTGATCGCCGCACATTGATCAGTGATCGGGTTGGTGGTGAGTCCCAGGCGAGTGATCGCATCGTGGAGAGCAACGAAGCCACCACAAATCGATGCGGTCCGAGTTCCGCCATCGGCCTGGAGCACATCGCAGTCGACCGTGATGGAAACTTCGCCGAGTGCCTTCATGTCGACCACAGCCCGGAGACTGCGGCCGATCAGCCGTTGGATCTCTTGATCCCGGCCCGACACGCGACGCCGGATCCGCTCGGAACTCGAGCCGGGCAGCATGTTGTACTCAGCGGTGACCCAACCTTTGCCGGAGTTGCGCATCCAACGCGGAACTTCCTCTTCCACCGAGGCGGTGCAGAGAACCTGGGTGCGACCGAACTTCACGAGCACGGATCCGTCGGCCATGTCGGTGAAGTCGCGCTCGAAACTCATCGGGCGAAGGTCATTCGTGTTACGTCCATCAGGGCGCATGTTTCGGTCTCCAAGATTCAGCATCGGCTAGTTCGGGCCCCAGGAGTCTGCTGCCTACCCGCGTGAAAGCCGCAACATCGCCCGATGAAATGAAGTGGGTGCGGCCCGGGCCGGCGTCGGCTGCACGCCCCAGTCCGCTGTCGGCCAGCAACCGGGCGACGGCGAAGGCGGTCTCGTCGGCTGACGAAACCAGCACGACGTTCTCACCGACGACATCGGCGATCGTGCGAGCCAGGAAGGGATAGTGGGTGCAGCCCAGGAGCAGGGCGTCGACGTCCGAAGCCACGATGGGAGCCAGGAGTCGCTCGGCGAGGATACGAATCTGGTCGCCGTCGGTTTCGCCTCTCTCGACGAACTCCACGAAGCCGGGACAGGCGCAGGCCACCAACTCGACATCGGTGTCGAGAGCGCTCAGGGCTTGTTCGTAGGCCCCCGATTGCACGGTGCCGACGGTGCCGATCACGCCAATGCGCTTCGAGTCGGTCTGTTCCACAACGGCCCGCACCCCCGGCTCGATCACGCCGATGACGGGTATCGACAGACGCGCTCGGAGCTGATCGAGAGCGGCGGCCGTTGCCGTGTTGCACGCCACCACGAGCATCTTGATTCGATGTTCTGCCACGAGGTGGTCGGCGATCTCGATTGCGTACTCGCGGACCTCGTCCATCGGCTTGGAACCGTAGGGGTACCGACCGGTGTCGCCGAGATACACCAGATCTTCATGGGGAAGGAGGTCGATCGTGGCCCGAGCCACCGTGAGGCCGCCGAAACCGCTGTCGAACATTCCAATGGGTCGGTCTACGTCGGCCACGGCGAAAGCGTAGAGCGATGCTGCTCGTCGGAAGTTGATCTCCCGATCGGATCCCTCGGAACCTGAACGCGGGTGTTGGCGTCCGACTTGATGGGTAGAGGTTCCCAAACGCTTGAGTTCGCCCGACATCGTCCTCTACGTTGAGCGTCAGCACTTCGGTCACGAAGCCTTTAGGCCGTGATCGAAGTAGGACGTGGGTGATGACGCGTGAAACGCCTGAGGCCGACCCGTGGAGGGGTCGGCCTCAGTCAATTTTCCATCAGGCCGGTTTATGCACAGTCCAATTTCCGAACAGCCCAGATTTCGATTCTCGGGATCAGTCGGAGGGTCGAACTAGAAGTAGATGACGTCGTTCAACGATTCGGCGATCTCTTCGAGTGGTGCGGTGTAGGCGCCCGTCGACAGATACTTCCAGGCGCCGTCACACACGACGAAGACGATCGCCGCTGGTCCATCCTTCTCGACGTTCCAACGCTTTGCGACCTTCACGGCGCCGGCGAGGGCGGCACCAGAACTGATACCGGCGAAAATGCCCGTTTCGGCAACAAGGCGCCGGGTGAACTCGAGCGATTCGAGGGGCCGAACGATTCGTTTGCCATCGAGGAGTTCCATGCCGCCCCACTTCTCGAAGACGGGCGGAACGTAGCCGTCGTCGAGACTTCGCAGACCTTCGACCTTCTCACCACTCGGCGGTTCGACGGCGTAGATCTTCACGTCGGGCTTTTGTTCCTTGAGGTAGGTGCCAACCCCCATCAAGGTGCCGCTCGTGCCGAGACCAGCAACGAAATGGGTGATCTCGGGGACGTCACGAAGGATTTCGGGACCCGTGGTTTCGTAGTGTGCGGTGGGGTTCGCCTCGTTGCCGTATTGGTAGAGGAAGACCCAATCGGGATTCTCGGCCGACAGAGCTTGGGCCCGGCGTACGGCGCCGTTGGACCCTTCCTCGCCGGGCGATGCGATGATCTCGGCCCCGAATGCCTCGAGCACCTGACGACGTTCGACGGTGACGTTCTCGGGGAGCACGATCTTGAGGTGGTAGCCCTTGAGCTGGCAGATCATCGCCAACGCGATGCCCGTGTTTCCCGACGACGGCTCGATCACGGTCTTGCCGGGCACCAACTCACCGGAGGCTTCGGCCGCTCGCACCATCGCCGCTGCTATGCGGTCTTTGACCGAACCGGCTGGATTCTGCCCTTCGAGCTTGGCGAAGATCTTGACGCCGGGCGTGGGGCTGAGCTGAGACACATCCACCATCGGCGTGTTGCCGATGAGGTCGAGCACCGAGGAGACAACGGCCATGTTCAGCCTCCGGCGACAGCCGGGAGAATCGCAACTTCGTCACCGGCGTTGACCGTCGTGTCGAGCTTGTCGAGAAAGCGGATGTCTTCGTCGTCGACGTAGATGTTGACGAACTTGCGTAGGGCGCCTGACTCATCGAGAAGGTTGCTGCCCAGACCCGGATAGGCGGCGACGAGGTTGGTGAGGATTTCGCCAACGGTGCCCCCTGCGACATCGACCGTGCTCTGACCATTGGCCTGCGGGCGAAGCACCGTGGGGAGACGGACGGTGGCGATCGGCGCAGTGCCGGCATTCTCGGAGGTGAGATCGGGTGCGGTCGATGTGTTGGACATGTGAAGCTCCTGGCTTGACGATGGTGCTCTCGGCGAAGTTCTCGCCTGGGAAGTGATTCCCGAAATTGGGCCCTCAACCGTCACCAATCGGTGATTGTTGATAAAGCTGACCCGGAACGTAGGGAATTCCCTAGTCAATCAACCGAAGGGGCTCTTCGGCTATTCCAGCGGGGGAAAATCCCGGAGTGGGGCCGAACGGTGGATCTTCGACGGAGGCAACCGAGAAACTACGGACCTCGGGTTGGCCCCACGCCAGGGAGACAATCAGCCAATGCCACGACGCCGGCAGGAGTGGCTTCGTCGCCTCGGCGATGTCTGTGGCCGATGGATAGGCGGCCGTGTGGGTGTGGGAGTGCATGACCCCGACCACATCCAAACCGAGATCGTCGGCCTCGCGTTCAGCCTTCATGAATCCAAGACCATCGAGTTCGAAGACTCGACTGGAGCGCGCCGCGTTCTTGACGGGCACGAAACGGTCCAGACGTGTGGACCCGGTCGATCCGAGCAGGAGACCACACGCTTCTTCGGGGTACACCCGCCACGACTCGGCGATCATCTCCAACCAGATCGTTCTGGTCACCTGCAGCATCGGGCGAAGCTATCCGACGTTGAGCCGATGCTGCCCGGTGCTGGACGTGCAATGAGGTTTGGGTGAATCCACCGAATCGCTTCAGGTGATCCCCGGGACATCCGACTGACAAGGCGTGGAGTCTGACCAGAAGAACCGAACGTGGACCGAACGCCTTGTCTTCGGCACAATGCTGCGGGGCGCACTTGCTGTCACGCCGACACTCGTCACTGCCGTGGTCGTCCTCGGGCTTCTCCGATCGATGCCGGAAGATCCAGGCTTGATCCGGGGGTCGGTGTGGTTACTCGCTATTGCGGTTGCCGGGGTTGCGACGGCCACCCTCTCTGCCCGATTCGCGGCCCGCCTCCTACCCCTCGCGGCTCTCCTGAAGCTGTCGCTCGCATTTCCCGACCGCTCGCCCTCCCGTTTCCGGCTGGCGATGAAGGCCTCGAGCAGCCGTCGGCTTGCGCGTGAAGTGAAGCAGGCACGTAGCAATGGCCTGTCCTCGGACGCCAACACTGCAGCAGAACAGATCCTCCTGCTCACCACGGCGGTCGGCGAACACGATCGGAAGACCCGGGGACACTCGGAGCGAGTTCGCGTTCTTTCGCGATTGATCGGTGAAGAGCTTGGTCTCAGCGAGCAGGACCTGGAGCGGCTGCAATGGGGCGCGCTGCTTCATGACATCGGCAAGCTCTCCGTCCCGACGCAGATCCTCAACAAGTCGACGAGCCTGTCAACGACGGAGTGGGCCATCCTGCACGGGCATCCCGAAGCAGGCCGCGAACTGATCGCCCCCCTTGATGACTTCCTCGGCGACTTCGCAGGCACGGCAGACGGTCACCACGAGAAGTGGGATGGCGCCGGCTACCCGAAGGGACTGGCCGGAAAGGACATCCCGCTGGCGGCCCGGATCGTCGCCGTGGCCGATGCGTTCGAGGTGATGACATCAGTCCGGGCGTACAAGAAGCCGATGAGCGCGGAGGCGGCTCGAGCCGAGCTCACTCGCTGTGCCGGGTCACACTTCGACCCCCGGATCGTCCGAGCGCTTCTCAACGTCTCCATCGGGCCTCTTCGCTGGGCCACCGGGCCGGTGGCGCTTGCCATGGGCTTGCCACTGATCGGCAAGTTCATCGGCCTACTGGCTCGGGCCGGCTTCCACATCGGAGGAACACCGGCAGCAGCAGCGGCAATCGCGCCGGCGACTGCGACGGCGGGGGCGATGTCGGTGGTTGCTGTGACCGGATCCATCCCGATGCCAACGGCCCTCCCATTCGAGGAATCCACAATCATCGAACCGTTCGAGGTAACCACGACTGTGCCGCTACTGCACACGTTCGAGACAACACTGCTTGTGCCAACCACCGTGGCCCGAACCACCGTCGCCCCAACCACCGCAACCCCAACCACCGCGGGCCCAACCACCGTGGCCCCCACGACCACCAGCACGACCGCAGCCCCGACCACTACCGCAGCCCCACCAACCACCGCGCCATCGACCACTGCGCCATCGACCACCGCAGCTCCGACCACAACCGCAGCCCCCACAACGTCGACGACGCAGGCTCCGCTCAGCCCACTGATCATGGCGATCTTCGGAGGCCCGGCCCAAATCCTCGGCCCGGTTGCAGCTGGAGCGGACCTCTCGGCGACTGGACCTCACGTTTCGAGCTCGAGCGCCTTCATCTTCGTCGACCCTGTTGTCACCTTGACTGCGGATCTCTTGCTGGGCGGCCAGACGATTCCGTCCGGATCGACCGTTTGTCCCCACCTCTTTGTTTTCAATCCGAGCCAGGACGTTCTCGACATGGAGTGGGAGATCGACTTCTCGCAGCCGATCCTCGGCTTTGCGACGACGCAGGCCGAGTTGGAACAGACCGACTTCTTCTCCGCCGCTGGAATCGTGTTCAACAAGAATCGCGGGATCGAAAACAACGACAGGGTGCGCAGCATTGCCGGGCCCTACAACAACAGGAAGCTGAAGCTCGAGCTCGAGACCCGTGCGAGCAAGACAGACAGCGTCAGGATCTTCATCGAATGCGAGAGTTGACTTCCTCTACCATGGGGCAGACATCAGGCGCCAAACTCAACAGTCGGTAGCCTCACGCGATGTCGGTGAAGATGATCGCCACGAACAAGACCGCGAGGCGGGACTACGAGATCAGCGAGAGCGTCGAAGCCGGCATCATGCTGCGCGGCTCCGAGGTGAAGTCCCTGCGCGAATCCAAGGTGCAGATCTCTGACGCCTACGCCCGGTTCGAAAGTGGCGAGCTGTATGTCATCGGCTTGCACATCTCGCCCTACTCGCGGGGCGGCACCCACGTGAAGCACGAGTCGGAGAGGAAGCGCAAGCTTCTGCTCCATCGCCATGAACTCGATCGGCTCTCGTCAAAGATCAACCAGCAGCAGCTCCAGCTGGTGCCGATGGCGCTCTATTTCAAAGACGGCCGGGCCAAGCTGGAAGTCGGCCTGGGCCGGGGCCGAAACACGGTCGACAAACGGCAAGCGATTGCCAAGCGTGACGCAGATCGAGACGCCCGCCGGGAACTCTCCGACCGTCAGCGTCACTGAGCGCTACAATGAATGGTCCCCTCCGGGGGTGCTACTTGACAGAGAACATTGTGCAAGAACGGCCGCCTCTTGGTGGCCGGACATGTGCGATATCTCTTCGACACGGGGCTGACCGGTTTCGACGTCGAGACGAGAAGTCGTGTGTGCGACCCGAGTTGCTCAGACTCGCTAAACGGGGCTCAAACAGAAGCGCCAACAAGGCTGACTTCGCTCTTGCCGCCTGATCTAAACATTAGGTAGTTAGAGGAAAACTGCGAGCCGTGAGGCCACGCGGGGTCTGATCGCTGCAACCCGGCAACAGAAGCAGTGATGGACGGTGGGAGAGACCACTGACAGGAAGCAAAGACTCCTGACATCTGGGAAAGACCAGGGGGCACGCTTCTTCGGAAGCAGGTAACCCGGTACATCGGCTGCCCTGAGCCGAAACCTCGGGAATGGTCGTAGCAAGTGCGGTAACTCCTCGGCGGACGGGGGTTCGATTCCCCCCAGCTCCACAAAATCTCATGGTTCTGGAGGCGCCTACCGTCGAAATCGACGGTACACGCCTCCAGAATCGAGGTCGGGTTGTTCCAGCGCCTGGTCGTCGTCGGGGAAGAA
>JBBKXQ010000017.1:0-44732 GCA_037969565.1 Acidimicrobiales bacterium
ACTGCCCTCACTCGACACGCATGGCTCCTCATAGCCCAATCCAGACTTCCGACACTGCTTTCGATCGCCGACCAGCCCGGACACCGATGCAACAGTTCTGTCTTTCTTCACCAGCCACAGCGCCGCCTCCTCGGTGCCCATCCAGACGGCTGCTTCGCGGCCGTCCATCAAGCGGATGACCGGGATGCGGTGATCGAGCGGCCGACTCCCCGATCGCGAGCGCTCGACCGGGAACATCCGGCGCTCGTTGCGCTCGACGGTCCCGATGAGTCATGGTTCGAAGGCCTGCCCCTGGCGTTGTCGAGCGAGAATTTCTCGCAAGCTGCAGTATTTCTCGAAGAATTGAGGGCCGCTGGGGTCACGGATCTCGACGCCCACTTCCAGGCCCGCCCGGAAGACCTTGATCGTGCGATTTCACGCGTCGAGGTCAAGGCCGTCAACAAGGCGTTGCGAGACCTACGGGAAACCGACGATCCGTCGTTACTTCTGGGTTTCATCGATCCCGTTCGAATCGATGACGAGCTTCGAACCTCGATGTTCGACCAACTTCTGGCCGTGTGGACGGGGGTGACGAACCTTCAACACGTGGCTCACGAGAGGCGGGAGTCGGGACGCAATCTCGATCTGATCGTGTATTGGTCGATGCAACGCACGGGAGGCTGCGCTGATCCTGCTCGGGTGCTCGTGGCATTCTCGGACATCTCCGAGCAGGTCGAGTCGAACGAAAAATTCGAACGATCTCTTCACCGTCGGCGAATGTTGCTGCACATCGGGATGCAGTTGGCGTCCACGCTGGAACGCGAGGCGGCGCTCGAGATCATCGTCGACTCGTGTGAAGCATTGCTGGGGAGCCAGATCTCGGTGCTCATGATGCTCGATCACGACACCCATACGATTGCGAGCAAACACATCATCGGCGCTTCCGAGGCTCTGCTCGAACAATTCGACTATGAGCATCTGAGAACTGGGTTCGCCAGCCTTGCCTTGAAATCCGGTGGGCTGATCGTGTCCCGGCCCGGCGATGACCTGAGGTCGAGCGAGGCCCTCAGAAGCGCGGCGCGGATTGGTGCGAGAGCGGGTGCCGCCTTCGAATCGATGGCGCTGGTGCCCATCACCGGGATCGACTCCATGACCGGCTTGCTCGTGGCCATCAACGTCAGCGGCCAACCGGCACTCAAAGAGGATGATCTACAAGATCTCCGTCTGCTCGCCGGGCAGGCATCCATCGCGCTGGAGCGAACATCGGCCCATCAGAGCACCGTCCAGGCTCGTGATGACCTCCAGTCGGTGGTCAACGAGCTCCGATCGACCCAGGCCGACCTCATCGAGGCCCGGCACATGGAGGCCGTAGGTGTACTTGCGGCCGGTGTGGCGCACGACATCAACACCCCCGTGCAATACATCAGCGACAACGTCGAGTTCCTCGGCGCCAGCCTGGCCGGACTGCTGGGAACCATCACCGATATCGAGCAGCTGCTTGCCAACGCGAATCGCTCGGCTTCCGGGCCGTCTGGAGTTGTTCACGCCGGAAGTCTGGCGGAGCAGTTGGACCAGCTCTTGGCTCAGTCTGACCTCGAGTTCCTGCGTACGGACGTGCCACTCGCTGTTTCACAGACCCTCGAAGGCATTGATCGGGTGGGCGAGATCGTCAACGCGCTGAAGGAATACTCGCACCTCGGCGGCTCGGAGCTGACCACGCTCGATCTCCGGCAGATGCTCGATACGGCAGTGAACGTTTCGAGGAGTGAATGGAGCAAATTCGCCGATGTCGCCGTTGATCTGGAAGATGCCCCGGAGACCATTTTCGGTCATCATGCCGATCTCGTTCGTGTGCTGACGAACCTGATCGTGAATGCCGCTCAGGCCATCGCAGCCGACGACGGTGGGCACCGTCGAGGCGAGATCCTGATCTCCGCTCATCGTGGCTCCGATTTCACGACGCTCCGACTCGCCGACGACGGTCCAGGAATACCGGCGGCCATCCAGGCGAAGGTCTTCGACCGCTTCTTCACCACCAAGGAAGTCGGGAAGGGCAGCGGACAAGGACTGGCCCTCGCTCGAACCACGATCGTCGAAAGACATCAGGGAACGATCGCATTCGAATCCGAACCCGGCGTGGGCACAACGTTCGTCATCGAACTCCCCAATCAGCCAGGGATCTGAGACCCCGGGCCGAGGGCTGGCCCTGCTCGGTGGGTCACACGAACCCTGCGGTAGCATCGCGGCGGAATGGGGGCCCTCATCCGAAACAACGTGAAGGTGTCGGGATCGGCTTCGGCCCGCCCCGTCATGTTCGCTCACGGCTTCGGCTGTGACCAGACCATGTGGCGCTTGGTGGCTCCCCACTTCGAGGCAGACCACCAAGTGGTCCTTTTCGATCACCTCGGTTTCGGAGGTTCCGATGCGACGGCATTCGATCCCGCCGTGTACTCCTCGCTGGATGCCTTCGCATCAGACGTTCTGGAGATCCTCGAAGAACTCGACCTCACTGACGTCGTGTTCGTCGGTCATTCAGTGAGTGCAATGATCGGTGTACTGGCAGCACTCGCGCCCTGCAGCCGCATCTCCGCCTTGGTGCTCGTGGGGCCGTCGCCCTGCTACGTCACCGACGATGAGTACGTCGGAGGATTCTCCAGAGCCGACATCGATGAACTGCTCGTCACCCTCGACAGCAATTACCTGGGTTGGTCGGCAACCATGGCCCCCATCATCATGGGAAATCCTGACCGATCGGAGCTGAGCAATGAGCTCTTCGAAAGCTTTTGTCGCGTCGATCCGGCCATCGCCCGAAGCTTCGCTCGAGTCACGTTCTTGTCCGACAACCGCCACGATCTCAGCCGAGTCGACGTCCCAACGCTGATCATTCAATGTTCCGAGGATTCAATCGCTCCGATCGTCGTCGGGAAATACGTCAGAGATCAGATCCGTCACAGCGAGATGCACGTCATCGATATCAGTGGTCATTGCCCCCAGCTGTCGGCACCAGACCAGACCGTGAACGTCATCCAAGAGTTCGTCGAACGGCTGCCGTCGACGGTGTGACCAAACATCCACCTTCGAACCCCGAGACCCAGCTCACGCTTGCCGCCGCCGACCTGGTCCGTCTGCTCGACACCGGCCCGATGGGCTATTTCGCCAGCGCGGCCGACGGCACGATCGAGCGGATCAACACCACGCTGCTGGAATGGCTGGGCTATCAGCGCCAGGATGTCGTCGGGATCCGGACGTTCCAGGAGCTCCTTTCGGCCGGTGGTCGGATCTACTATGACACGCACTTTCTCCCCCTTCTGCAGCTGCAGAACGAGGTGCGGGAGATCGCCCTCGAGATCGTTCGTTCCAACGGCACTCGCCTCCCCGCGCTGATCAACGCCACGCTCCGTCCCGATGCCGACACGGGCGCCCCCATGGTCGAAGCCATGATCTTCGACGCGAGCCGTCGCCGTGAGTATGAACAACAACTTCTCGTCGAGCGTCAAAACGCCGAACGTTCTGAATCTCGGCTGCAACTGCTCTACAACGTCGTTTCCGGCCTTGCCGCCGCGTCGACCGTTGACGACGCGGTCGACGTGATCACCGAACGAGGAGTGCAGACTGCCGACGGCTCAACCTGCACGGTTTGGCTCCTCGAGCCAGGAAAGGCGTCAGTGAGACGGGCCGGCCATTCCCGGCCCGACGAGGGCTTGTCCGAACGACTCATTTTCGACGGTGGTGGACCTGCGCTGGATGAGCTTCGGGCCGGTCGCACGGTTCTGATCACCGATCGTTCCTCATTCGAGGCCACCTATCCCCTGCTCTACCAGTGGCTGGGTGAGACCGGCCGAGAATCCGCCGTCATCGCGCCCCTGATGGTGCAAGGTCGACTTTTCGGTGCGCTCGCGTACGGATTAGATCGTCCCCACCAGTTCACCGACACCGAACTGCTCTCGGTTCGCTCGCTGGCCACGCAGGCCGAACAGGCCCTGAATCGGGCCGGGTTGAGTGAGGCCGACCAGCGGAGCAGGGCACGCCTCGAGAGTCTGTTCCGATTCACCACGCAGCTGTCGGGCTCGGTGACGTTGGACGACGTCATCGACGTGATGACAACGAGTGGCAGGGAGTTGCTCGGGGCCGACGGGGTTCGAGTCGCCCTTCTCGACGACACCGGAACCATGGTGAGGTATGCCGGGGGAAGTGGCACCGGGAGCGAGCTGAAGTCCACGATCCCGATCGAAAGTGGGGCAATCGGATGTGAGGTGATTCGCACCGGCCAGATCATTGTGACCGTGGACCGTGAAGACCTGGCTTCCAAGTATCCCGCCAGCCCGATCTTGGCCGAGTCCGGCTTCGGTCGGGTCATCACCGCACCACTTCGTCGAAACTCGAGGAATCTGGGGGCATGGGTACTCGCATTCGCTGACGAAGGACCGCCCGACGAGGACGACCTGAAGGTCATACGACTCTTCGCCGTGCAGGCGAGCCAAGCTGCGAATCGAGCCGCTTCCCACCAATCCGAGGTTGTCGCACGAGAGCAATCCGACCTGCGCCGCTCCATCTCGGAGGCGCTCAATCGCTCGGCCACCACGGCCGAAATCGGTCAGGCTCTGACCACTCACGGACGGTCGGCCTTCGGTGCGGAATCCATTGCGGTTTTCACCGTCGACCAGGACGACGATGCATCGCTTCAGCTCATCGCTCAGGCCGGCCTGGCCGAATCCACGATCTCTGGCGCCAGCGTTGCCGCTTTTTCCATGCCCGCAGCATCCGCTGCAATCGAATCCCTGATGCCCGTCTTCGCCGACGGACATGACGGTGTTGCCTCGTCGTTGGGCCCGCCGTTCGATTCGGGCCGGTGGGTGTCGGCCGCCGTCTTGCCGCTCGTACACGCAGGTGAGGCGCTCGGCCTCGCCGTGGTGCTTTTCGAGCGTGATGAATCTCTCGACTCGGCCACGCGTGTGGCGCTGTCGGGCATGGCCGCCGAAGCGAGCATCGGTCTCGGACGTGCCCGTCAGTACGAACTGGAACACCGGGTCGCAATCACCCTTCAGCGCAGCATGCTGCAGTCCGCCATTCCTCACACGCCGGGCTGGAGGATGAGTGTTCGATACACCCCGGGCAGTGATCACCTCTTGGTTGGTGGTGACCTGTTCGACATCACAGCCGTCGACGACGGAAGAGTCTTCGTGGTTGTCGGCGATGTGGTCGGACACGGCTTACAGGCTGCAGCCTCGATGGGGCAGCTACGAAGCGCAGCGAAATCGCTTGCCTTGGTTTCGTCGACGCCACAGCAAGTGCTCGAAGGACTTGATCTGTTCGCCCGCCTCACACCAGGGGTGATGCATGCGTCGGTGTGCTGCATCGTGTTGGAAGAAGACGGCTCCGGTCGTTATGCCTGCGCCGGGCATCCGTATCCCGTGCTGGTCGCACCCGATGGCACCACGGTGATGCTCGATCAGGGACGCTCACCACTCCTGGGCCTGTCGAGTGGCGAGACACGTCCGCAGGCCGAATTCTCGATCGATGAGGCCTCCACCGTCGTGATCTACACCGACGGACTCGTCGAGCGGCGTCACACCTCGATCGAGGTCGGATTCGACCGCTTGCAAGAAGCGTTGGCGGCCACAGACTTCTCCTCATCGGAGCCTCACGCCACCAACTTGGTCAGGGCCATATGGAGCGAACATCCTCCCGGCGACGACATCGTTGTCGTGTGCATCACCCGAGCGAGTGAGCCGAACGCTCACCCTTCCGAAACCACCGTCGTCGAGCCAGAACAGTCCTGACGGAATCAACGTCGCCGTCGCACCATCAGGGTTCGAAGGTCGTCCGGAGGTATTCAGCAAGCCCGGCGCGGACACGGGGACTAACGTCCAACGGGCGCGGGCCGTGGTCCGGGCGGCACAGAAAGTCGGACGACGAAGGGTCAGCGCGATGGCACCGAATGTTGCCTTCAGTATTCCTGATGGTCGGAAAGCCGATCATCGCGATCCCGAACGACCCATATCGGAACCCACCGAAGACAGCGATCAGACCGAGGGACTGAGGATCCTTCGCCCTTTCGTCGACTGGGTTGCCAGGCTCCAAGCCACCGTTCATACGAAACTGCTCGGTGGATTCCTGCTCATCGCCGTTCTGCTCTTGGCCATGGGAACGCTGAGTGTGGCCGTCATCGAACGGGTCGACGATCAAGTCGATCAATTGACCGAACTCCACGCCCAAACCGATCAAGCACGACGAATGATCTACGATGTCACAGCTCAAAGCCACTTCCGGGCGATGGCGCTCGCTGATCTCCAAGATCCGACCTGGACCGGCAAAATCGATGCCGCCAAGGCCCGCTTCGATCAGAATCTCGCTGAGATACGAGACGGGGCGATCGCAGCCGAGCCCGTGTTCTTCGAACGTCTGGCTGCCGAGAACGAGAGCTTTCGAGCATCGAGTCGAGAAGTCACGGCGCTCTTCGAAGCCGGTGACTATCCAGCGGCTCTGGCCATGCACATCAGCGAAGAGCACGAGGTCTCCCACGTTCTCGAAAACTCCCTGAACTCCCTGATTGCCGAATCGGAGACATTGCTCGCTCTGGAGACGGCCTCGTTCGACTCCGATCGGCAGTTCCTCACCATCGCCATCGCCCTCTTCTCGGGTGCGAGTCTCATCGCAGCCCTCGGTTTGGGAGCGATCTTGTCGTGGTCGTTGATCAATCCGGTGCACCGCGTGGATCGGGCGCTGGAGGTCATCGCCAGTGGTGATTTCGGTCGTCGGGTGAGCGTGCCGAACCGGGACGAATTCGGCCGGTTGACCGAGAATCTGAACCGCACCACCGGTCATCTGGCCACGCTCTACGGAGATCTGGAAGATCTCAACCACAATCTCCAGCGGACGGTCGACGAGAAGGTGCAAGAGTTGGAACGAGCCTCGGAGTTGAAGCGCTACCTCTCACCCCAGCTGGCGCAGTCGATTCTGGCCGGGGACATCGAGGTCACACTCGGCTCGAATCGCAAGTACCTCACGACGTTCTTCTCCGACATACGGGGATTCACCGATCTCTCCGAACGTATGGAGCCCGAGGAGCTCGTCGCCGAACTCAACGACTATCTGACAGAGATGACCGAGATCGTCTTCGAGCACGGCGGGACCCTCGACAAGTACATCGGAGACGCCGTGATGGTGTTCTTCGGTGATCCGATCCCACAGGTCGATCACGCTGACCGGGCGGTTCGAATGGCGATCGCCATGCAAGCCAAAATGGTCGAACTCCAGTTGCGGTGGCAGCAGAAGTACGACCACGTTTTCTCGATCGGAGTGGGCATCGCAACGGGGTGGGTGACCGTGGGCAACATCGGTTCGGCAGTACGCACGGATTACACGGTCCTCGGCAACCAGGTAAATCTGGCGGCGCGACTCGCCGATCGAGCAGGTTCAGGAGAGATTCTGCTGACCGAGCGCAGCCTTCGGGAATCGGGCACCACGCTCGGCTCGACACTCATCGACGAGATCGAATTGAAAGGAGTCAGCCGGCCAACACAAATCTACAGCTTGGATCTTGCCTCCCTATGAGTCACCAGACGTTTCGCCCGACTTGGGTACGGGAAGGGCAACCAACATGCCACTTCTCCCCGGTCCTCCTTCCCATGACGACTCCCCTACCGATCCTCGTCTTCAACCTGCGAGCGACGAGGGAATGCCAGGCGAAACCATCGACACCGAACAGAACATGCCGGGCGACCAGGACGACCCTCCCATCATCGGCGACGTGGAAACTGAACAGCCGTCCCACGGCGACGAAGACAGAGAGAACCAAGGTCGGTCATGAACATCGACACCGAAATCGACGTTGCAGTCTCCGATGATCAGGCCTACCGACTCTGGAGCGATTTCTCCGCCTTTCCCACATACTTCCATTCGGTGAAAGCCGTCGCACCGAGCGTGCAAAGCCCGGGCCAGATGCACTGGGTCGTCGAAATTCTCGGTATCGAGAGAGAATTCGACGTCTCGGTCACCGAGGACATCCCGGGCCGGCGTATCGCGTGGTCGACATCCAGCGGGGCCGAACATTCGGGGGTCGTGACCTTTCACCATCTGTCTGACGACTCGTGCCGAGTGAAACTCCAGATGGACTTCAATCCAGAGGGCTTGCTCGAACAGTTGGCGGACAAGTCACAGATGGCTCGCTTGGCGGCCGACTACGAACTCGGCGAATTCAAGGCCCTCGCCGAAAACCCTGGCACCCTCTAGCCATGGCACCGGGCGCTCAAATCGACCAGACCGACCAGATCGATCGCTGGTGGCGAGCGGCCAACTATTTGTCGGTCGGTCAGATCTACCTGCAGGACAATCCCCTCCTGCAACGTCCCCTCGTGATCAGCGACATCAAACGACGCCTGCTCGGACACTGGGGCACGACGCCGGGCATCAATCTCGTGTGGGCCCACATGAATCGCAAGATCGTCGAAACCGGCACACCCACCATGTTCATCTGTGGCCCGGGGCACGGCGGGCCGGCAGCCATTGCCAATCCTTGGCTGGAGGGAACCTATGGCGATCTCTACCCGGACTGCGGGTGGTCGGTCGAGGGAATGCGGCACCTGTTCCGCCAGTTCAGCTTTCCGGGTGGCGTGCCATCACATGCGGCACCAGAGACGCCGGGCTCGATTCACGAGGGCGGCGAACTCGGCTATGCGTTGGCCCACGCCTACGGTGCCGCCTTCGATGCGCCCGCTGAACTGGTTGTGTGCATGGTCGGTGACGGCGAGGCCGAAACGGGGGCCACGGCCGCGAGTTGGCATTCCCATCGGTTCATCAACCCGTCGCGCGACGGCACTGTGCTTCCGGTGCTCCATCTCAACGGCTACAAGATCGCCAATCCCACGATTTTCGCACGGATGCCCGAGTCTCAGCTTCTCGAAATGTTCCGCGGCTTTGGCCACCAACCATGGGTGGTGAGCGGATCTGAACCCGCCGATGTTCATCAACAACTCGCGGCGGCGCTCGATCAGATCATCGACCGCATCGGCGAGATCAAACACCACCGCCAATCGGAAGACAGCAAGGGCGCCGGAATCGACTGGCCCATGCTCATCCTGCGTACACCGAAGGGCTGGACCGGACCCGAATCGATCGACGGAAAGCCAGTCGAAGGCCACTTCCGATCCCATCAAGTTCCGATTGATCACGAACTCGGTGCCGACCGACTCGTGGCGGAGCTGGACGAGTGGATGAGGAGCTACCGAATCGATGAACTCTTCACGACCGAGGGAGCACCCATCGAGCAGCTCGATGCCCTTCGTCCCAATCCCGAAATCCGGATGAGCTCCAACCCGAGGTCGAACGGTGGCAACGTCACCAGAGCTCTCGACTTGCCCGATGTCGGCCGGTATTCGGTGCCGCTCGAGAATCCGTCGCAGAGGGTGGGCTCGACGGGAGCCCTCGGCCCATATCTACGCGACACCATCGATCGCAACGGCGATCGATTTCGACTGTTCGGACCCGACGAGGTTGCGAGCAACAGGCTCTCCGCCGTGTTCGAGGCGACGGATCGGGTCTGGATGCTTCCCATCAGAGACGACGATGTGTCGCTGGGTCCCGAGGGCCGCGTGATGGAAATCCTTTCCGAGCACCTCTGCCAAGGGTGGCTGGAGGGGTATGTGCTCACCGGAAGACACGGGCTGTTCACTTCCTACGAAGCCTTCATCCATGTCGTCGACTCGATGTTCAACCAGCATGCGAAGTGGATCGAGTCTGCGTCGAAAGTGTCCTGGCGCAAGCCCTTTCCATCCTTCACCTATCTGCTGAGTTCGCACGTCTGGCGGCAGGATCACAACGGCTTCAGCCACCAAGATCCAGGCTTTCTCGACGTGGTTGCGAACAAGAAGGCAGATGTCGTCCGCATCTACCTCCCGCCCGATGCCAACACGTTGCTCCACACCATCGACCACTGTCTCCAGGGGTTCGATCTCATCAACGTCGTCGTTGCCGGCAAACAACCCGAACCGCAGTATCTGGACCATGACGAAGCCAGGGCCCATTGCGCAGCAGGGCTCGGCGTATGGGAATGGGCCGGCACGGAGACGGCGAGTGCTCCCGTCGAAGTGGTGTTCGGTTGCGCCGGCGACGTTCCGACGATGGAAGCGGTAGCGGCCGCCCAATTGCTGGGCGAAACCACCGACCTCTCGATCCGGGTGGTCAATGTCGTCGATCTGATGACGCTGCAGTCGAACCGCACCCATCCTCACGGCCTCCCCGACGCCGAATACGAGCGCCTGTTTCCCACCGGGATCCCAACCATCTTTGCCTTTCACGGCTACCCCTGGCTGGTCCACCGATTCACCTACAACCGGGCCAACCACGACGACCTCCATGTCCACGGATTTCTCGAAGAAGGATCGACCACCACGGCCTTCGACATGGCGGTGCGAAATCGCCTCGACCGTTTCCATCTGGCCCTGGCCGCGCTCGACCGACTCCCCCTCGATCGGCAAGCTGACTTTCTCGACGTCCGCGACGGTCTCATCAAACGGTTGACCGAGCACTCGAACCATGTCCTCGAGTTCGGCGAGGACCTCGACGAGATCAGCAATTGGACCTTCAGCCGATGACACAACTGGCGCTGGCGATCAATGCCGGCTCGGGCACAATCGCCATGACCGCTCATGCAATCGCTCCCGCATCGGCACGGCAGGACGAAACACCCGCCTTCGAAAGCCAGGCCGTCGATCCGAATCCCCAGTGGAGAGCTGATGTGGTTCGACACTCCTCACCTCAGGAACTCACGATCACCGTCGGCGAGCGCTCTTCGGCGCAGCCAATCATCAGTACATCAGTGAGCGAGGCTGTGCGGCCCGCGCTCGAAGACCTGGCCCGGCGGGTCCGGGCCGATTCCGATGAGGTCATCGCTGTGGGCCACCGAATCGTGCATGGCGGTCCGACCCTCGCTGGTCCGTCGGTGCTCACGCCCTCCGTTCGAGAAGCCATTGATTCTGCCTCGTCATTCGCTCCACTTCACAACCCGCCTGGTCTCGAAGCGATCGCAGTCGCCAGCGAGATCTTTGCTGCCGCCACTCAGGTGGCCGTGTTCGACACCACCTTCCACCGTGGGATCCCCGCCGCCGCATCGACCTACGCCATCCCGTCTTCCTGGCGTGACGACGGCATCCACCGCTACGGCTTTCACGGGATCAGCCACGAAGCCGCTGCTACCAGCGCCAGCGAAGCGCTGGGTCGTCCTCTGGACGATTGCCAGCTTCTCACCGTTCACCTCGGAGGCGGTTGCTCGGCAACCGCAGTTCGCAATGGCACAAGTGTCGCCACCACAATGGGTCTCACCCCGAACGAGGGGATGATCATGGCGGCTCGCAGTGGAACCGTCGATCCCGGTCTGATCACCTACATTGCGCGTTCCAAGAACCTCAGCCCGCAGGACGTTGACGAGGCGCTGACTCGGGAATCAGGACTACTCGGGCTCACGAATGGTGCAACCGGTGACATCGGGAAGGTCCACGAGATGGCCGAAGCCGGGGACCCGAGCGCCCAGCTCGCACTGGACATCTACATTCACAGCATCCGGCGGGAGATTGCCGCCGTGCGATCCTCCCTCGACCGCCTGGACGCCCTGGTTTTCACCGGCAGCGCCGTCACCGAGAGGCCCTGGCTCCGAGACCGTCTTTGTGAGGGTATGGGCTTCATCGGTATCGAAGCCGGTGGTCCGTCGTCGGCGGCCCCCGTGTTGGTGATACCTACTGACGAAGAGCGCATCATCGCCCGCACGGCGCTTCGACTGAGCCGAGGCATGTCGCGCCTGTGAGCAAGCGCTACAACAGCTTCCCTCGACGGCCGGAGTAGGAAACCGACGGGGACGAGCCGGCCTGTGGCCCGACACGACCCGGGCTCGAGTTCGCCGCGGTTTGGCTCGGTTGCGCCCCGTGCCGTAACCAGGAACTCAGCAGCCACAACACTGCACCCAGATAGATCATCGACGCGGGAAACCACATGAGCAGCCCGGCAAGTTGTTGGTCGGCCAAGTGCGTCAGGCCCCACACCTCGGTGGTGTCGCGGTACGGGGTGTACCAGGCGTTCGGAGAGAATGTCATGAGTGCAGCCAGGATGGTCGTCTGGAATCCGAGTGTGAAGAGAAAGATGATCGTGAAGGCGTATGACGGCCGACCCGATCGGCCGGCATGTCGGATCACCGACCACACGGCGAGACCACCGACGAAGAAGCTGAGGTGGGCCAAACGATGAAGTGTTTCGGAACCGAGAGCCGCCTCGTAGGCAGGCTTCGCGTGCCAGCCCCAGAGGGCGGACGCGACGAGAAACCAAGCCAACTCCGGTCGTCGGAGGAGACGCAACCGCGTTGTGGTCAGACCGACCTGCCGTCGACCCCTGAACACCGAAGACCTCAACCGCAAGGGACTTCCCCGCAGAATTGCGGCCTCTGGAGCACTGAACACGAGGAGGGGCGCCGCCAACGAGCCGAGCAGTAGATGCTGGACCATGTGAGCCGATGCAAGCGACTCAGCCATGGCGTCGAGCGGAGACATCAGAGCAACAACGAGCGCGGCGATTCCGGCCCCGAATTGGATCTGCCGCCTCGAACCGTCGGGGCGACGCCGTCCTCGAACGTAGAGCAACACTGTCAGCCCGATTCCGCTGAGCAGTAGCGGATCGAAGTTCCAGGCCGACCAGATCTCGTCCGGTCCGGTCACGCCCCCGCGGGCCAGCAGCGGGCTCAGCATGGCCCGAGGAAGAGTGGCCCGAGTGTCAGCATGGCCCGAGGAAGAGTGGCGTGACGCCAACGAGGATTGTTGCCACAACGAAGACTGCGCCCAGCAGTTTCGCCACCAGCTGAAGTTCCTGATCCACTTCCTTCGCGCTCGGTGCGAGCTTGATTGTGGTCAGGATGATCAGTCCGGCGGCCAAAACCGTTGCGGCGACGATCAACGCAGTCAGGGCATCGCCCTGCGCAGGCGGCGCGCTGGGACTGCGCCGCCGACACGACCACTCGGCCACGAGATAGACGAAGGCAAAATGGGCCGTCCAGATCGCACCGGCCCCGGCAATCTGAACGCGCGTGGATCCTCGGTAGCGCCCGACGACGCGGTTGATCATGTGATCGCCGGTCCGAGATAGAGGACGAAGAGTCCCGTCAGCCATATCGTGCTGATCGAGATCCAATATCGCCAGACGATCGCTACGGGATTGTGGTGGCGGGCCGAGAAACGACCAGAGCGCGACCACCAGAGAACCATCGTTGTCATGATCAGTGCGGCGACCAAGAGTGCCACGAGGAAACCACTCAGCGTGTAATAGATCGAGCCATAGGCATGCGTCGTGGCGTCGAAGCTCTGCGATCGGAGATCGTCGAAGAAAACCAGCATCGCGGCGAGTCCGGTCGCTCCGGCTGCGCCGTAGTAGTGCCGCAACGACGTTTCATCGCCGGACTGAATTCGACGAAGCCCGAGACGAACGAGCGCGGCCGTGATCACAACGAGAATGGCACAGAGAGCGCCGATCGACACCGAGGGATCGTCGACCCCCGGGGGTGGCCACACCTCGTTCTCGAGCCTGAGATAGAAGTAGCTCAGGAGAAAGCTGCCGAACGCGACCGAGAGAAAGACAACGGCCAGTCCCATCCCCCAGCGACTGATCGTGGGGCTGCCGCCCGAGTGCACCGGAATGTTGTGCTCGGCCTCGAAGGCCAACTCCTCCTCCTCGGTCATGTCCACCGGCTCCGGCCAGTTCCACCGGATGAGAGCCAGGATCAACAGTACGACACCGACGACCGCACCGATCCTGAACTTCAGTAGCTCGGCAGCGAAGATGGACACCGTCGCCAGGGCTGCGGCCAGCGGCCAAATGGAGGGCCCGGAAATACGAATGACTTCCTCGGGACGGGCGTCGCCGACGCTGGTGATGAGATTGGCCCGCCACTTGACCGGCCATTCCGACATTGCTCGTGCGAGACCTTCGACCTGAGCGTCACCGCGGTGGAGGTCGTCCTGGTCCCAGAGAGGGTGCCGGCTCGTGACGATGACCGGCACCGTGAAGCCGTGCTGAAGAGGCGGTGATGACACCGACCATTCGAGTGTGTCGGCGTTCCACGGATTGGGGCCCGCTTCTTCGCCGTGTCGCCGGGAATGCCAGATGTTCCACGCGAACGCTGCGATTCCGGCGAACATCACGAACACCCCGACCGTCGAGATCAGGTTGTAGACACCCCATCCGTTCCCGGCCGGATAGGAGCTGATTCGACGCGGCATTCCCATGAGTCCGACGATGTGCATCGGAAAGAAGGTGATGTGGATGCCGATGAACAACAGCCAGAAATGAATCTTCCCCAGCCGCTCGTTCATCATCCGGCCTGAGAACTTCGGGAACCAGTAGTAGAAGCCGGCGAACATCGGCATGACGACTCCGCCGATCAGAACGTAATGCAAGTGGCCGACCACGAAGTAGGAGTCATGGGCCTGTCCGTCGAACGGGACGGCCGCAAGCATCACGCCGGTGATTCCCCCGAGCACGAAGGTGCCCAGGAAACCCATGACGAACAGGAATGGTGTTTTCCACACGGGTCGGCCCAGCCAGATGGTGGCCACCCACGCGAACACCTGAACACCGGCCGGAATCGCAATCACCATGCTGGCGGCAGCAAAGAAACCAAGGACGACCGGCGGCAGACCCACCGTGAACATGTGGTGGGCCCACAAACCGAACGAGAGGAAGCCGATCGACACCATCGAGGCGACGATCCACGGATAGGCCTCGGTTCGACGGCGGACGAACACCGGCACGATCATCGAGACGATCCCGGTGGCCGGTAGGAACTGGATGTAGACCTCGGGGTGCCCGAAGATCCAGAACAGGTGCTGCCACAGCAGCGGACTGCCGCCGGCCTCGGGATTGAAGAACTGCGTTCCGAATCCACGGTCCAGCTCGAGGAGGAAACTCCCGACGATCAACGGTGTGAACGCAAACAGGATCATGAAGGAGGTGACCAAGAAGGCCCAAGCGAACAAGGGCAATCGGGCAAAGGTCATTCCCGGCGCCCGAACCTTGAAGATCGCAATGCTGATCTCGACCGCCGCCGCGATCGCCCCCACCTCGGCGACACCGAGCCCCAAAACCCAGAAGTCGAGCGCCAACCCCGGCGAGTATTCGGGCCCGCTGAGCGGTGTGTAGCCGAACCAGCCTGCATTCGGAACCGCATCGAAGAGGGTGCTGCTGTAGTAGAGGAGTCCGCCCAGAACATAGGTGAAATAGGCGAACGAGCCGAGGCGGGGGAACGGGAGCTCACGGGTGCCGAGCAAGAGCGGCAACAGCAGAATGGCGAATCCCTCGAAGATCGGCAGGATGACGAGAAACATCGTGACCGAACCGTGATTGGTGAACATCTCGTTGTACAGCTGAGGACCGACGAGATCATTGTCGGGACGGGCGAGCTGCAGCCGCATCACGATCGAATCCACGCTCCCCCCGAGTAACAGGAAGAACAGCCCGGTGAAGATCAGGCGGGTACCGACGGCGTCGTTCTGAACGGTCTGGAGCCAGCCCCAGATCCCGGGTGGGCGAGACCATGTTGCGTCCAGGGCTTGGGAATATTCACTCTGCTCGGCGAGCGGTGCGTCCTCGGACGCAGGAGGAATCGGGTGGTCAACCATCCTGACCATCCGGCAACTGTTGAGCTGCGGTCGCCAGCCATTCGCGGAAGTCAGCAGGCGTGTGGGCAACGACCGTGAGCACCATCTGAGCGTGGTCGAGGCCACAGAACTCAGCGCACTGGCCACTGAACTCGGCGACCTCGTCAGCCTCGAGAATCAAACTGTTGGTCCGCCCCGGGATTGCGTCGAGCTTGCCATTCAGTGCGGGCACCCAGAAACTGTGGATCACGTCGCTTGAATTCAGCCGCACCTCGACAGCCCGATCAGTCGGAATGTGCACTTCGTTCTGGATCCGAACGCCACCGTCGGGATACACGACCTCCCACCACCATTGATGACCCGTCACGAGGATGACCAGGGAATCGTCGGGCGGCACCGCTGGTATGTCCCGCATCGTTTTGATCGTCCAGCCGAGGACCACGACGATCACGAGAGCAGGTAAGACCACACCGCCACCGATGACGAACCATCGCGACGAGCCGGACAGGTCGAGCAGGTCGGAAGCCTTCGACGAGCCGTGGCCTTCCGGCTCGGCGGCCCTGCTTCTGAGCGCGAGCATCAGAAGAACCACGAACAGCACCATCACGGCTGTTCCGAGAACGACAATCACAACGGTCAACTCGCTGATGTCGCGAGCGATTGGCCCGCCGGCTCCAAGGTCGGGGGCCGCCCTCACCGATGCGGCCCTCGAGCAAACGTGGATCCACCGAGCCGAGCTCGTGCCCGACAGGTTTCGATGACGGTTCGGAAGTCGGCCATGGGTTCATCCTCACAGGTGAGTCGTCATGCTCAGGTCGGCGGGTCGGTGGTTCACGGACGTAGGTTCGCCGTGACCGTAGATCCTTCGGTCCGCAACTACCTGTTCGCAAGGCGAGACGGATCGACTGTCAGGTATCGAGGTTCATCGAAACGACCACGGATTCGGTGCCGGGTCCGAGTCGAACGAGATGGACCACCTCGCCCGACCGAACCGCGGTGACGTCGATGTCGCCCAGGACACTCAAACCGTCGTCCTCGCGACCTCGCAGTACGGGGAGGCCTCCAACCGATTCCGGAGGCATGAGCCCGAGGACATTTCGCAGGTGCAAGAGCACCGACCCCGAAGCCCACGCCTGAGGAGAGCACGAACTCGGGTAGGAGATCGGTGAACCCACGCTGCTTCGAGACAAGCCGGCAAAAAGCTCCGGCGGACGGCCATCGAAGGCATCGGCCGCCGCCATGGCCCCATCGAACATCGTTTCCACCGCATCCATCCGACCGATACGTGCGGCCCCGGCGGCAACCAACGACGTGTCGTGGGGCCACACCGAGCCGTTGTGATAACTCAGCGGATTGAAGGCGGCGGCAGTAGGCGAGAGCGTGCGTAGCCCCCACCCCGACCACAGGTCATCGTCCATGATCCGATCCAGATAGCGGGACCCGAGGTCGATGTCGGCGATCCCCGACCAGAGAGCATGTCCAGGATTCGTGGTCACCGAATCGATCGCCGACCCGTTCTCGTCGACGCCGATGGCGAATGCCGACGCAGATTCCATCCAAAACACCTTGTTGAACCGTTCCTTGAGTTGCGCCGCCTCGGTTCTGAGTTGATCGGGATCCACCCTTGGGTCCTCGACGTGCTCGGCCAGTTCGGCGGCTCCCAACAGACACGCATATGCATAACCCTGGACCTCGACCAAACCGATGAATCCACTGGCGAGAGAGCCGTCGGCATAGGTCACGCCGTCCCACGAGTCTTTCCATCCCTGATTCACCAGGCCGACCTCGGTGCTCCGTCGGTACGACAGAAAGCCGCCAGGACCTTTCGCCAGTGCCCGGCGAGTCCATGACAGCGCAGCGGCGATGCTGGGCCACAGGCGTTTGAGCGCGTCGTCGTCGAGGTGGCCCCAGCGCCGAGTTTCGGCGGCGAGCATGACGAAAAGCGGGGTTGCGTCGATTGTTCCGTAGTACCGCCCACGTTCGGAGAATGCGTCGGAACCGCCGTGCCTCCGCAGCTCGTGGATGATCTTGCCCGGTTCCTCCTCCGACTCGGCCACCGATTCCGTTCCTTGGAGTTCGGCGAGTGCCTGGAGCACACCAACGGAGAGTTCGGGAGCGAACGGCAGCGCCATCCACGAGGTCAAGAGTGAATCTCGCCCGAACAGCGTCATGAACCACGGCGCGCCGGCCGCGACGACCGTGTTCGAAGGGTTCGCAGGATCGAAGATCCGCAGTGACGCCAGGTCTTCGAGCGCCTGATCGAACGCTCGAGCCAGCCTGCCGTCGGTTGTCTTGATGTTCGCTTCCCGGGCCTGGTGGTAGTGGTGGCCGATGGTGAGCGTGCGAGGGTCTCGATCCAAACTGAACAACGCGCCAGCCGGCTGTGAATCCCAGACCGGTTCGAACAGGACGCTCACCATGGTCGATGCCTTCGGGTCGACGCGGAGATCCCACTGCATTTCGATGGTGCCGTTGGTATCGGACGCCGTGATTCGTTTCGGCAACGGATCGGATTGGAAGCTCACCGCCAGATCTCGGGTTGGGTCCGGATGCCGCATCCACGCGCCGGAGTCGTCGATCTGAAAGTCGGCGGCAACCCCGCTGCTTCGGCCCTCTTTCATGTCGAAGAGGTGGGCGAAGTCGGTACCAAATCTCAGCACGACGGTTCGCTTCACCTCACTCATGCCGTGATTCTGGACTTCGACGTCGTGACGGACGCCTCGCCCGATCCATTGGCGATGCAAGAACAGCTCGGTGGGTTCACCGGCACCGTGGGCTTCTCGGGGTCGCTTCACCGATATCGAATTGAACGGATTCGGGTTCGCGGTGCCCAAATGCTCGAGGATCAATTGTGGCAGTGCTTCCGAACTGCCGTCGCCAGCGGTTTCGTGGATTTGGAGCTGTAAGAGCGACAACATGCGAATGTCTTCGAAGACCGTTCCGTCCCCGGGTTCGACCAACTGCCCGTCGGGTCGGGCGACGGTGAATGTGCGACCATTGACGAGCGTGAGCGACCCGGCGAGGGAAGAAACCGCAGAGCTGTCGACGTTGAAAGGAGTGGTCATGGTTCAGGTCAACCGAACCGGGGTACGGGGATCCCGATAGAGGCGATCAAATGCTGCCCCGCCTGGGCACCTTCGGATGAAGAAAGAGGAGAAATGGGAGAAGTAATCACGTCTTCGATCTTTGCGCTTCGTTGTACACAATGTGGCCATACCCTCGAGCCGATCACCGACTCGCGCTGGTTTTGTGCGTCCTGCCAAAGCAGCTTCGAGGTTTGCGGGACTTACCACATCCCACTCGTCGAACCGCTCACGACCGATCCGCTGGAATCACTGAACGTTGTTCCACCAGTGGTGGAGTCCGATTCGTTGGCTGGCTCGACTTCGTAGCCCCCGCTTCGTGGCCCAGTCCGATCGGGCAGTGACATCCGGCAGTGACATCAGGCCGTGACATCAGGCCGTGACATTCAAACCGTGATGTGTGCGGTGCCGATCGTCCAACTCATCCTGATCCCGAACCGGAGGAAGGGCAATCACGTTGGCGGACCGTTGCCTGCCACCCTCGGCAATCAACCTCTCGTAAACGGTCAGATATTGGTCGGCCATCGCTGACGCCGAGAATCGCTCGGCTTCGGTCCGACAGTTCTCGGGAGTGAGCAGCGGGAGCCTTCCCACCGCGCTCACCATCTCGTCGAGCGAATCGCAGATGAATCCCGACACGCCGTCGGTCAAGACCTCGGGAACCGAACCGCGTCGCAGCGCCACCACCGGCGTGCCGGCCGCCAATGATTCGATCATGACGAGACCGAAGGGCTCGGGCCAGTCGATGGGGAACAACGTGGCTGCGGCCCCGGCGAAGAACTCGGGTTTCTGCTTTTCTGTGATCTCGCCGACGAATTCGACGTCGTTGGCGGTGAAGAGCGGTTCGATCTCGTCGTGCCAATAGTCGACGTCCAGCGGGTCGACCTTGGCCGCAACCCGCAGCGGCATGCCAGCCCGTCTCGCCACCTCCACAGCCCAGTCGGGGCGCTTTTCTCGGGTGATCCGACCGACGAAGGCCAGGTAGTCTCCGCTGCCGCGAGGCACCGACAGATACTCGTCGAGGTCCAGACCGTTGTAGCACGTCCCAACCCAGCGAATCTCGTGGCCCGCAACCGGCTCCCGCTGCGATTCGCTGATGGAAACGAGCGATGCATGGGGGTACATGGGCAGAACCCGATCGACGATGTCGAGATCGAGCCGACCGTGCATCGTGATGACCGTGGGGATTGTGCTCTGCTCCAGGAATGGCAGCGTCCAGATATCGGTGTGCGAGTGGATGATGTCGAACTCGCACGAGCGGGCAAAAACGTCGGAGAGCATCTTGAGATGAAGATGCGGGGCCTCTTGCTCGAGTTCGACCCGAGACATCACCAGGCGTAACGGCGCGGCCACTTCGGGAACCAGTTTGGCGCGGGTTTGCGAGCCGGCGGCGGCAAATAGCGTGACTTCGTGGCCTCGAACGACCAGTTCGTCGGCAAGCGCCGCGACGACTCGCTCGGTTCCGCCATATGCGCCGGGCGGTACAGATTCATAGAGCGGCGCCACAAGTGCAATCTTCATCCAACACCCCTTTTAGCAAGTCGAGTTGCCGCGTTGTACCCACAACCCCGAGCGTGAACCTCTCTCGAAGGACTGTGAAGTGTCTTTGGTAATCGGTCCCGAGCCATCTTGTTGGTCACCCCCGACCGAACGCTCTCTCGGCAAGGCGCAGGCGACCGTTGTGAGTGCTGAGACTCAGCGTTCGGCCAGCAGGCCGGCAGCCGCCCGATGACCCGCATCGGTGGCCGCGTGGGGCTCCCGCAGCCACGTATGGTCCGATCCGCCGTCGCCATGCGAGAGGAAACCCCCGGCGAATGCATCTCCCGCCCCGGTTGTGTCGCTGACGACATCGACCGAACAGGCCGGGATCTCGACAACGGTCTGACCCGGCTCGAAGATTCGGGCCGGCTGCGACCCGCGTTTGACAACGGTCAACGCACCCACCAGCTCGGAATTGATGTCCAGCAGGCGAGCCTCGTCTTCGTTGGCGAACACGACAGTCGGGCGCGCATCACCGAGAATCTGCAGGGCACGGGACACACCGATCTGTTCGATGAGGGCAACCGATGACAGATCGACCGAGACGGCGATCCCATCCTCGTGAGCCCATTCGATGAGTGTCCGGGCCGAGTCGGAGAGCGGTTGATCGACCAGCGAGTAAAGCGGGACGTGCAGGGTGGAGACGTTGTCGAGCCATCGACGTTCGGGATCGACCAGGCCGATACTTGCCTTTCGGTCTGTCAACATCGAGCGTTCGCCCGCTGAATCGACCAGTACGACGATGGTCCCGGTGATGCCGGACCGCCGGACAAAGTGAGTATCGACCCCCCGTCCTGCGAGTTCGGCCACGAGCAGCACTCCCATCGGATCGTCGCCCACTTGACCAAGAAATCGAGTTCGGGTTCCCAGACCTGCTGCCGTTGCGGCGAAGTTTGCTGCGCTCCCGCCGCGCCTTCTGGCGATCTCGGCGTCGGTGTCGGATGCGACGTTCAGCGGTCCGTTGAGCCGAACCACGATGTCATCGAGTAGGTCACCGATCGTCGCCAACATGCCCCCAGCCAAACTCGAAGGAAGGCCACTTGCAACACAGCAGCAGACCCAACAGCCACCGACGAGCCGTGATCGGCCCGGGTAGTTCAACCCACGGCCCCGCACTTCAGAAAATCCCGTCCGCTGTCGATTCGATTCACATGTCCACCACCCGCACGACTTTGCCGATTCATCCGGCAAGCTCGGCCGCCAACACATGGGACGGGCGACCTCGACTCGCCTTCTTTTTGCGGATTCTGACCGTCGTCACCCCACTGCTGGCCTCGATGCTCACCACTGCGGCGTTCGCCGTCGTGTGGAGCGGCCCCACCGGACCGATCCGAGTGATTTGGTGGGTTGGCCTCCTGGCTGTAGGCACCCTGACGATGCTGATCGTCGACCGCATCGCCCGCCGCCTCCTTCCGCTGGCGACCCTTCTCCAGCTCTCGCTCGTGTTCCCTGACCAGGCACCTTCACGATTCGGCGTGGCGATTCGAAGCTCGACGAGCAAACAGCTCGAACGACGGGTCGCCGAATACCGGGCCAACGGCGTGAGTTCGAATGAGATCGAGGCAGCTCAGCAGCTGATCGAACTGGTGGCCGCCCTCGGTCGCCACGATCGCTTCACCCGAGGTCACGGTGAGCGGGTGCGGGCCTACTCCGCCCTCATCGGAGAAGAACTCGGCTTGAACGAGCAAGAACTCTCCAAGCTTCGTTGGGCCGGACTCATTCATGACATCGGCAAGCTGGACGTTCCCAGCGAGATCCTGAACAAGGAAGGCCGACTCACCGAGTTCGAATTCGAGATCATCAAGACTCACCCCGCAGCGGGGGCGGTCATGGCCGAGCCGCTTCGACCGTGGTTGGGTGAGTGGGTCGACGCCGTTGGTCAACACCATGAACGGGTCGACGGCGGTGGCTATCCACTGGGCCTGGTTGGTCGTGAGATCAGCCTGGGAGCACGCATCGTTTCGGTGGCCGACACATTCGACGTCATCACGGCCGCCCGCAGTTACAAGAAGCCACGGCCCCCGCAGGCTGCGCGTGAAGAACTCACGCGCTGTGCGGGTAGCCAATTCGATGAAGAGGTCGTGCGAGCGTTCCTCACGATCTCGACCGGTCGACTACGTCGAGTCATGGGCCCCCTGTCGTGGTTTGCCCATCTGCCCTATCTCGCCGGAGCAGCCTCCACGCCGGCGTTGAATTCACTCTTCGTTGCAGCCGTCGCCGTTGGCACAATCGTCGGCGGGACGACGGTGGCCGGTGCTGCCGATGGGTTGCCATTTCTTCTGGCCTTCAGCAGGGACAGCGCTACGGACGTCGCCAGCGTCGACAATTCATTGCTCGCGACATCACCCGCCAATGGCCTCCCCGCCAACATCCAGTCGACCATCCCAACTGGCGACCCGACCTCGCCGCCGCCCACCCTGCCGTCGGGCGAGCCGCCAACCTCGACGACCGAACCCGTCAGTCCCGAAATGTCGGCCATCTCGGACGACGTAGCTGAAGACATCCAGGGGACAACGGGTTCAACGACGACGCCGCGCCCGACACTCGTGCCCCCGGCCCCCACTTCTTCAACCCTCGTGCCACCGATCGCACTGCCACCGATTGCACTGCCACCGATTGCACTGCCAACCCTGGATGTGCCGCTACTCGATCTTCCACCGATCTCACTGCCACCGATCTCACTGCCACCAATCGTGGTCCCCCCGGTGACAGTGCCGAATATTCCGCTTGTCACGCCACCGTTGCCATTGCCCGAAGTGTCGAGTCCTCCACCGACTCTGGTCCCTCCGATCGTGCTTCCGCCGGTGCTCCCCAAGCTCTTCTGAGCAGGCTCCGTCAGACGAGCGTGTCCACACCACATTGGTGGGCTCCGATTTCGGACCCGTTCATTTCTCTCCGAGCGCTGGACAGGCCCTCGATCCGGCCGCATGCTTTCCTATGATTCCCAAGCGGGCGTCCAACCGAGAAGATGGAGTCAGAGATGCGCCTTCGACTGGGTGACCAGGTACACGCCGATGACGGGCCATTCGGGACGCTGAGTGACATCGTGGTCGACCCGCAGCGACGGGTCATCACGCATCTCGTCGTCGACCCACAACGTCAACATCTGCAGGCCCGTTTGGTACCGATCTGGCTCACATCGGTCGTCGACGACGTCATTCGTGTCGGGCTCGATACCGAGCACGTTCGCCAACTCAAACTGGTTTGCACATCCGATTTCGTTCGACTGGGGGAACAGCTCGACCTCGGTCCGGACTGGGACGTCGGCGTTCAGGATGTGGCGATTCTCCCCTATCTCGACATCGAGTTCAGTCCCAGTCTCGACGACCAGATATTGGTGCGATACGACCGTGTCCCGAAGGGTGACTGCGAAATACGGCGCCTGAGCAAGGTGATCAGTTCAGATGACGACTGTGTCGGCCATGTCGAAGGATTTCTGGCTGAGGATGAGAGCCTGTCGGGAGTGATCGTGCGAACCGGAAGAATGGGAATTCACCACTACGTCGTCGTACCGATGTCATCGGTGGCCAAGGTCGCCACTGATCGAATCGACCTCGTGATCGACCGCAAACTGTTCGAGGATCTCCCAACGGCTCCGATTCCGGACGAACACGATGGGCCGACCAGTCGTTTGACCGAACTCCAGCGCCGTGCGGGAGCAGCAACCAGCAAATTGGCAGCCCGGAGTCGCTGGATCTCCGCTCGGGCCCGAGACGGAGTCGATCACTGATTGGCAGCCTCCAGCGAGCAGATCTTGGTGTCCTTGATCGGTGGATACCTGGCCGCTTCAGAAACCAGGCATCACGACAACGGGCCCGGGTGACCGTCGAGTTCGTCCGGATGTCGGGGTTCGTTCGGGTCGGCCTCACGTTTGGCGATGCGCCGCATCTGCTGATCCAGTCGTCGGTTGAGTGTGAGCAGCCTGCCGATCACCGGCAGCACCAGCAGATTGACACCATGAAGAAGGCCGATGATGAGCAGGATTCCGCCCAGTCGGGTGAGCTCGTCTTGCAACTGCACGGCCCCGACGTTCTCCGACCAGTTGGACGGTCGCTCGATTCTCGTGGTGAACAGGATGTAGGCGCTGAAGATCAAGTAGTAGGCGAAATCGGTGAGAACGATGAAACTCTTGCCCGTGCTCGGATTGGATCGGAAGACGTCAGCCGCGTACGTGCGGCCGAAACGCTTGATGAAGGGACCGAGAACGAGCGCAACCGTCGCCATGATGACGAAGCTGATCAGTTCGAAGGTTGACCATGCCATGTGTCTGTCTCCTGTTCGGAAGTAGATCAACGTGAGGGTCGAGACGCTGCCGGCAGCAGTGAACGCCGCAGCGACCTGGAAGACACGGCGCCTTCGGCGTCGATCGAGATCGATCCCGTGCCGAATCCTGACGAACAAGTCTTCTGAGGGTTCAGTCTGATCGCCGGCGGCAGCCAGGGCGTCGCGAAGCAGGGTCTCGATCCGAGTCATTGGGCCTCCGGAATCGAATCGAGATTCGCGTCGATCCGCAACGTCGTCAAGCCACGCTTGAGATGAGTCTTCACCGAGTTGGCGGACAAACTGAGTGTGTCGGCGATTTCGTTCACCGAGAGCTCCATGAGGTAGTGCAGCGTCACACAATCGCGCTGGCGCTTCGGCAGCCGGCGTAGCGCCGACACGATGCGCTGCTGACTTTCCCGAATGGCGAACGCCTCCTCCACGCCGGCCGCACTCAGGTCGTCTGCTGGGGCCGCATGACGGAGCGAGACCAACCCCCTGCGGTTGTGATCCCGGGCGAGGTTCAGCACGATCGAACGGAGGTAGGCCGCCGATTTCGAAGGATCGTTGATCCGGTGCTGTGATCGGTCGAGCCGAATGAACGCCTCTTGCACGATGTCCTCGGCTGCGTCGCGATGATCGACGAACAGTCGCGCCAAACCGACCAACGATCGAGCGTGCTCCTCGTAGAGCACCTCAACGAAGTCGTCTGGCCTCGACCAGTTCGTAGTTCACTCCCTCCCGCTCTGTGTTCCGGCTCTGTGTTTCCTGCTCGCTCAGACCCGCGTTGCAGCTCCCATCACCGCGACGTCAGATCCCTAGTTCGGCCGACGCCAGTGCCGCCCCCTCGATACGGGAGGCGATCTTCTTGAATGCGACATCACGGGCGAAATCGGGGGTTCCGTGTTTCGGTTTCAGGTCAGTGCTGAAGGGGGAGAATCCGCAGTCGTCAGTGGCTCCGAGTTGGTCCGTCGCTATGTATTTAGAGGCACGCACGAGGTCGGCTCGGACCTGGTCAGCGCTTTCGACCTCGGGGTTGAGCGGGTCGATGACCCCGATGAACGCAACCTGTTTGACGCCATTCGCGTCGGTCCTGATGTTGTCGCCGATCAGCTTGTACACCGCTTCTTTGTCGGGCTCGCTGGCCAGCTGGATGAGGAAGTAGCCGGCGTTCATCTGGAACATCTTCTCGAGCAGGTGCGCGTAGGGAACTTCGGCGCTGTGAACCGAGTCGCAGTCGCCTCCGGGACAGGTGTGGATCCCGATGTTCACTCGCTCCTCGGCAGAAAAACGGTCGATCACGCGATTGTTCAGGTCGATGAACTCCTGAAGGAGGTCGCGCCCGGTCCATGGATTTCGGGGGTCGTTCTTGCCCGTGAGTCGCCCCTCGGTGAAGTCGATCGACACTCGTTGTGCTCCGCTTGCGAACGCCTTTCGTATGTCCAACTCGCACTCGTCGCAGAGATCGTCGAGAAACTGCTCACGGCTGTAGCCGTCGAGCTCGCCGTCGAGCGGATACAGCAACCAGAGCATCGATGGTGCGATGACGGCCGCCTTCATCGGCATCGTCGCCATCGGCAGGGACTTCTCCAGATAGTCAGCGGCGTATGTCTTGTACTTGAACGGGCCACCGGTGAGCGCCGGGAGTTGACGATGGTGACCATCGTCGAAGATGGCAAAGTATTGACCCTCGGGCGCCAGGTTGTCGGCCAGACCCGTTCCCGCAAGTGTGTCGGTCAGTGGATAGGTGGCGAAGCTCGATGCTCGTTGCTCGCCGTCGGAAACGATCGGAGATCCGGTCGCTTCCATCCGTTCGATGGAATCTCGACACGCCTCGTCCTGTTCCGCCTGGAGCATGGCGAAATCGATGGAACCTTCGTCGTAGGCAGCAATGGCTTCCTGCAGCTTCATGGGTCGGGGAAGCGAACCGACATTCTCGGTGGGTATCGGCATGACGACATCCTTCGCGTGTTTGGGTTGCGTGAGGTTTGACGTGGGCGAGAAATCGGCCTTCGGGCCCCTGGATCGCTCAGCCGTTCGCCACAGAAACGAACGACAGGGTCAAACTAGCCTCAGCGTTTCACGCCGTCGACCGAATGTGGAGTCGACCTGGATGTCCCGACCCTCACCAAGGTGCGAACGCTGGATTGACCAGGCGAAGTCCCCGATCGAGGGCGTTGATCTCGTGGATCTCGTCCTCGCTCAGTTCGAGGTGTCGAGATTGCCAATTGTCGCTGAGGTGATCGGCGGCGCTGGTACGAGGAATGGCGGCGACGTTCGGTAGTGCTTGGAGCCAAGCCAGGCTGACTTGTGTGGCTGATGCTTCATGTCGCTCGCCGATTTCGGAGAGGACTTGGTCGTCGGCCACGCGACCCTGCGCAATGGGTGAGTACGCAGTGAAGATCCAATCATGGTCGACGCACCACTGACGAAGCTCGTACTGGTGGAAGTAGGGGTGACACTCTGCTTGGAGTACTTCGATGGGGGCATGCTGCCGAGCGATTTCGAGTTGTTCGATGGTGAAGTTCGACACGCCGATGTGATGGGCCAGTCCGCTTGCTTGAACATCGGCCATCGTGGACAGGGTCGCACCGATTCGCGGCCAGCTCGTGGGCCAGTGGATCAGCAGAAGATCGACGTGGTCAGTCTGGAGGGCATCGAGCGATCGCTCCACCGATCGAACCAGGTCGTCGGGCTCGTGATTTTCATTCGCGATCTTCGTGGTGAGAAACAGGTCGTCGCGCTCGACTCCTGAGGCCTTGATCCCCCGTCCCACATCTGATTCGTTCTTGTACATCTGCGCCGTGTCGATGTGGCGGAACCCGCAGCCCAAGGCCGCCTCGACCATGAACGCGGCCTCGTCGGAATCGAGTTGCCACGTTCCCAAGCCCAGAGCCGGCAAGGTCAAACCCCGGGAGGTCCGAGCGACACGCTGATCGGGAAAGGTGCGAGCGGTTTCGTTCTTGAGCACATGATCGGAATGGTCGGATTCCCCCACGAGCACCCGAGAGCCGGGGCCATCCTTCAGCGTTTCTCGACCCTCGTCTCGATCTCCTTGATTCTCATCTGAACTCGAAGCGCGTGCATTCATGACGGTCGGACTACCCAGCTCCAGCTCTCTCGAATCAACGACAGGCAGCCCCGAGACCAACGGGTCACGGCCGACGCAACCGAGGCAACTTTCGGTTTCGACCGCAACCGGTGGGGTATTGATCCAGCCGTGACGGTCCGAGTCCCGAAGGAGTTCCAATCGCGCGACCCGCAAGAGCTCGCGTCAATTGTCGGCCTGGAGTTCATCACCGATGACACACCGGGAGTGACCCGGCGGCGGTGTGGAAAGGGATTCCGTTTCCTCGACCCCTCGGGAGCGACGATCACCGGTTCGCAACGGCAACAACTCGTTGACCTCGCCGTGCCACCGGCTTGGGACGATGTGTGGCTTTGCCCCACGCCGGACGGTTACCTCTGCGCCAGTGGATTCGACGGCGCCGGTCGAAAGCAATACCGCTATCACGAGGAATTCCGTGCCCTCTGCGAACATCGAAAGTTCGCCCGCCTCCGCTACTTTCCCAAGGCGTTGAGAAAGCTCCGCACCTTCACTGCGGACGCACTCGATCAGCCAGTGGGCACGAAGCCGCACGCAATCGCGGCATCGGTTCGTCTGATCGACGTGGGCCTTCTGCGGGTGGGAAACGAGCGCTCCGCGCTCGCAGGGCATTTCGGGGCGACGACCCTCGGACCCGATCACTTCATCGACGACGATCGGATCGAGCTTTCCTACGTTGGCAAATCAGGCAAAAACCAGCGAGTCGTCATTGAAGACGATCAATTGATCGACGTGCTCCGCGAGCTGGCTGATCCAGCCGAGGAACGACTCTTCTGGTACGTCGATGCCTCCGACAATGAGACCCGGCGAATCAACGCCGGCGACATCAACGCCGCGATTCTCGATCTCGTCGGGGCGTCGTTCTCGGCCAAGGATTTTCGGACTTGGGGAGGCAGCCGAGAAGCGTTCGTTGCCAGGATCGAGGGTCACGATCCTGTCGGCGCCGTCGACGCCGCGGCGCAGGTACTCGGCAACACGCGAGCCGTCGCCCGATCTGCCTACATCCACCCGACGATCTTGACCGAGCCGATCGAGAGTCTGGGTGTCCATTGGTCGAGGTCACGATCATCAGCCAGCTTCAGCCGGGGCGACCAAGCGCTCGCCAAGTTCCTGAGCGCCCAACCCGTCGCGCCTTTTGGCGATCAGTGATAGTTGCTCACCAGGTCATTCAGCTTGGAAGCCATCAGCGCCATCGCGGTTGCAGCGTCTTTCGTCTCGTCAGTCGACCGCCGGGTTTCCTCCGCGGCCGAGGCCACGTCGATGAAGCTGCGGGCGATCGCCTCGGTTCCGGCCGCCGCCTGGTCGACACTGCGGGCGATCTCGGCCGTCGTCACCGACTGCTCTTCGACGGCGGACGCAATGGTTCCCGAGATGGCGTTGATCCGATCGATCGTCATTCCGATTTGGAGGTTGGCTTCGACCGCACCAGCGGTGTCGGCCTGAATGGCTTGTATACGGATCGAGATCTCCTCGGTTGCTTCTGCGGTTTGGTTCGCCAATTCCTTGACCTCGCTGGCAACCACCGCGAAGCCCTTTCCAGCCTCGCCGGCACGGGCCGCCTCGATCGTGGCATTCAACGCGAGCAGATTGGTCTGCTCGGCAATGGAATTGATGACCTTGATCACGTTGCCGATCTCTTCGCTCGAGGCCCCGAGTTTGGCAATGGATTCCGAGGTGTGTCGGGCCACTTCTACGGCGTCGGCGGTCACCCTGGACGCCTCAGTGGCGCTCATTGCCACTTCGCGGATCGAGATGTCCATCTCCTCGATGGCCGACGCAACTGACGAGACACTGCTCGAGATCTGCTCACCCGTGGCCGACGTCGCCGTTGCCTGGCTCGAAGTCCGCTCTGCGCTCGATCCCATCGACGTCGAGAGCGCGGTGAGCTCCTCGGACGCCCCGGCCAGCTGACGCGCTGAGTCTTTCAACTGGCTCACCATGGATCTCACCGACACGATCATCCGGCTGAACGCAATGCCGAGTTCACCCGGAACGGCCTCGTCGAGCACCGAAGCGCTGAGATCACCGTCGGCGATCGATTGGGCCTGCGCTCGGACGATCCCGAGCATTGCCGACATCTCATCGAAGGAAGAGGCCAGAGCGCCGACGTCGTCGGTCTGCCTCAGGCCGATCGGGTCGGTGGAGAGGTCGCCCGTCGCGATGCGACTCGCCTGCCTCGCAATCAAGCCGATCGGTATCGAAACCGCACGTCCGAGCATCACTCCGACGATGACCGCGGCCGCAAGACCGACGAGCACGGTGAACGCAAGAACCCGTCGGACATAGGCAACGCTGGCATCCAACTGAGACGCGAACGTTGCCTGTTGTGGCACGTAGATCTCCTCGACGATTCCGTCGAGCACGGTGCGGAGTTCGTTGTGCAGGTTTCGACTGACCACAAGCCCGGCGACGAGCGTCGGGTCGTCGTTTCGCAGGCCTTCGCGCATCCACTGCACCAGGGCGTCATTCTGCGCGACCCAAGCCAACCTCGCTTCTTCGTACGCAGGCCAGCGATCCGACTCGTGGTCGAGGTCTCTCGAGATGGCCTTGTAGTCGTCCCACCGACTTTGCGTCTGATCACGGTTGCCGACGTAGCCGACGTACAGCGCATCAACGACCTCATCGTCTGGTGCCGAGGCCAGCTGTTCGACCGCCAGTTGGGCCTGATAGCTGTCACGATCGATGTTCAGAAGCAGGGATTCGGCCGGCGAATCGGACACGAGCAGGGTGCGGATCGTGGTGTCGAGGCTCGAGATGGCAGACCATTGCAACAACGCGGCCAGACACAGCGCAAGGGTGATCGCGCCGAAACCCGTGACGATCTTGCCTTTGAGACTGTGGCGCCGGAGCGCAGATTTGATCGGACTCGTCATCAGAAAGTTCCTGTTGTCACGGGTGGGTTGCGGCGGTGGCGGCCGATGTGCAGACCGCTGGTCTGCACCCAAGCTTCGGCTGGCGAAGTCAGGTATGAGTGTTCGACGCTGTTTCCCGACGTCGGAGAGGCCGTCGTCGGAGCCGACAGTGTCGGAACGGGCCCAGCCGGTTGCGTGCGATCTCCCCCACCTAATCATCGTGACCCCGAGACCGAAGCTGCTCGCATCGAACCGCGCCGGGACTGGTCCAGCGACGAAGGAGTGCAGGGTGGACGAGTCAGACGGCATGGAGGAGATCGTCGCCGAGTTCCTGGTGGAGAGCCGCGAAGGGCTCGATCGGATCGAAGGCCATCTCGTGACGCTCGAGGACGCACCGCACGACCTGCACATCATCAGCGAGATCTTCCGCGTCCTTCACACACTCAAGGGCACCTGCAGCTATCTCGGCCTTCCGAAACTCGAGTCAGTGGCTCACCGAGCGGAAACCGTCCTCAGCACAATCCGAGATTCCGATCATGAAATGACCACCGAGATGGCAGACGTTCTCCTCGCGACTATGGACACGATTCGTCTGATTCTCGAGTCGCTCGAGCGGTCAGGGACCGAAGGTGAATCAGACGTCGGTGCATTTATCGAAGAACTCGAACGCGTGACTCTTGCAACCAAACCGCAGCGGCGATCGACCGATCTACCTCCCATTGCTGCCCCTGAAGCGAGAGGACGGCTCGGTGACCTCCTGGTTTCCGCCGGCGCCGCAGAGCGGTCCGACATCGAACGGGCGCTTGCGAAACAGAAGGCAGGAGACGGTCGGACCCTCGGCGACATCCTGGTCGACGAGGGCAAGACCCGACAGGAGTCGGTCAATGAAGCGATCGGGAAACAGCGCTCGGAGGAATCGTCGATCCGAGTCGACGTTTCGCTTCTCGACTCGTTGATGAACATGGTCGGAGAACTGGTTCTGTGCCGCAACCAGATCCAACGCCAACTGTCTGACGGGAATGCCTCGAATTTGCAGGCGCCGGCGCAGCGGCTCAACTCGATCACCACGGAATTGCAGAACGCGGTGATGAAGACGCGCCTGCAACCGATTGGCCGGGTCTGGAACAAGTTGCCACGGCTCGTCCGCGATCTTTCAAGGCAATGCGGGAAAAACGTTCGCATCGAAATGCACGGTGCGGAAACCGAGGTCGATCGCACGATTCTCGAAGCGCTCAAGGATCCGCTGACGCACATGGTCAGAAACACGATCGGTCACGGCATCGAGACGGGTCCCGAACGAATGGCTCTGGGCAAGGAGCCGGAAGGTCTCCTGCGTCTCACCGCGTCCCACCAGGGCGGGAAGGTGCAGATCGACGTCAGCGACGATGGCGCCGGAATGGACGTGGACAAGATCCGAACGACAGCCGTTGAGCGAGGAATCGTCACGAAGGACGAGGTCGACGAACTGACGGACAACGAGGTCGTTCACTTGATCTTCGCCCCCGGGTTCTCGACCGCTTCATCGGTCAACAACCTTTCTGGACGTGGAGTCGGGATGGACGTTGTCCGGATCAACATCGAGCGGATCGGAGGTGAGGTCGACATCACGACCGGTCGGGGCCAGGGCACCACGTTCACCATTCGGATACCGCTCACCCTGGCGATCATCCCCGCTCTCATCGTGTGTTGTGGACCGAACCGATACGCCATTCCGCAGGTCAGCCTGCTGGAACTCGTGCATCTCGAGCCCGTTTCGGCTGAAAACCCGACCGAGGAGGTCTGCGGAGCACCGGTCTACCGACACCGAGGTCACCTCTTGCCGATCGTGGACTTGCGCCTGGAGTTCGGTTTGCCGCCGACGGCAGAAGGTGCCGCTCGACAACTCGCCGTTCTCGTCTGCGACGGGCGGGAGTTCGGGCTCGTCATCGATGTCGTGGAATCCACCGAGGAGATCGTCGTCAAACCTCTCGGTCGGTCGCTGAAAGACAATCAACTCTTTTCCGGGGCAACCATTTTGGGTGATGGATCCGTGGCTCTGATCATCGACGTCGTCGGACTTGCGGTTGCGACCAACGTCGTTCGGACCAGCCTGGCGAGAAGCGAGTCCCGCTTGAAAGCGGCCTCCGTCGACCCGGAGTTGACCGAGGACCTGACGCTCATCGTGCTCGGGTTGGGGGACGGTGCCAGAATTGCGCTTCGGCTGTCGGGTGTGGATCGGCTCGAGGAACTCCCGGTCGGCTCGATCGAACAGTCCCGGCAGCGAGATGTCGTGCAGTACCGGGGTGGCGTGCTACCCATCATCGATCTCGGCCCGGCTACCGGCCTGGGAGCGAGCGCGCTCGTTTCCGGTCAAACGATGAGCGTTGCCGTACACACGTATGAGGGGCGTTCGATTGGCCTTGCGGCCGCTCGATTCCTCGACATCGTGGCCAACCCGAGCGTCGTCCGAGCGACCGATGGGACGATCGAATCGGCCATCATCGACGGCCAGGTCACCGACCTGATCGACGCATTCCAGATCATGGAAGCGTCACGCCCGATGCTCGTTCCGGTCGGCGCAGGTCTGATCTCGTGACCGGACTCCTCCCCGCCATTTCACAGGTCTGCACCTTCCGAATCGGAAGCGCCTACCTCGGGATCGAGGTCTTGGACGTCCAGGAAGTGCTCTTTCGGGCCGACGTCACGTGGGTGCCCCGCGCCGAACGAGGGATCTACGGCTTGATCAACCTGCGGGGCCAGATCGCTACTGCGATCGACATCGGCATGTGCCTGGGTTTGAGTCGGAGCGGCGCCGCCGACCCGGTCCATGTCGTGATCCGTCACGGTGGGGAGTCGGTGAGCCTCGTCGTCGACAAGATCGGGGACGTGCTCACCTTGGATCCTGAGCTCGTGGATCCTCCGCCCGTCACCCTCGACGAGAGCAAGCGGGCCCTGCTACGGGGTGCTTACCAACTCGACGATGACCTGCTGCTCATCGTTGACATTCGGCGAGTGCTCTCGGTCCGCAGCGAACTGCTTGGGACGGGATGTCATGGCGCACGCTGACGCAGCATCCAGAACGAGCAGGGTCTTGGTGATCGACGACTCGTTGTTCTTTCGCAATCTGATCAGACACGCCTTGGCCGACCAAGACGATCTCGAACTGATAGGCACCGCTGTCGACGCGTTGTCAGGAGTCGAGAAAGTTCGACTGCTCAAACCAGACGTCGTCATCCTGGACGTCGACCTGCCGAACAACGCCGGACACGACGCATTCGCCCGGATTCGATTCGAGCATCCGGAACTTCCGGTGATCCTCCTCAGCGATGCCCGGATTGATGGTGCTGGGATGCCCGAAGAGCGATTACCGAGAGATCCCTTACCGATCTCCGGCCCCACGGAGTCCGCAACCAAGCCTGCCAACTCCTGCACTTCAGTGGAAGCCGCCAACCAAATCGCCGCCGACCTGGTGCCAAAGATTCGATTGGCCAACACCCGGCCCGCACCACATGACCAGCAAATCCTTCCAACCCTTCGTCGAAGGCGATCGTCGAGATCGATGATCGAGTCGGTGGTCGTGGGAGCTTCGACCGGTGGACCGGAGGCGCTGGAGGTCGTCCTCACCTCGATCATTCGACCGCTTCCGGTGCCGATGTTCGTCGTGCAGCACATGCCGGCGATTTTCACCCGGACCCTCGCCGAACGGCTGAACGGATGTGTCGCCACCGAGGTCGTCGAAGCGACCCACGGCATGCCAGCTGAGCCCGGAACCTGCTACATCGCACCGGGTTGGCAACAGATGTCCCTTCGCCGCCAAGCAAATGGGACGGTTGCGATCCAGGTCGACGATGGTCCGCCAATCAACTGGTGCAAACCATCGGTGGAGCCCCTGTTCGGTTCCGCCGCTGACGTCTACAAAACGGGGGTCGTTGCGGTCATGTTGACCGGGATGGGTCACGATGGATTGGACGGAACTCGGCGAATCTCGGATCAGGGTTGTCATGTCATCGTCCAAGACGAGGCCACCAGCGTGGTTTGGGGCATGCCGGGGGCGGTCGCGGCTGCAGAGCTGGCGACGGAGGTTTTGCCGGTCGAGGAGATCGGGCCGCGCTTGACCTGGATCATTTCGACCTGCGCTGGTCAAGGCGGCAACGGCGCATGATGACTCCGTTCATGCCGGTAACTCTGAGTACCAGCCCGTCGATCAGCGACGAAGACGCAGCGTTCTTCGCCGCCCTCGTCGCCAGCCGAATCGGCGTGCAGCTGCATGGAAGGGGTTACCTCATTCGCAGCAGGCTGATGCCAGTGGTTCAACAATTTGGGCTGGATTCGGTGAACGGGCTGATCGCGTCGATTCGAGCCGGAAATTCGTCCGTCGAGGCGGCGGCGGTGGAGGCAATGACGACGAACGAAACATCCTTCTTTCGGGACAAGCACCCATTCGCCAATCTCGCCGAATTCGTCCTTCCCGAACTCGTGCGCCGAGGTGGACGGCGTCTGACCATTTGGAACGGCGCCTGCTCCAGCGGCCAAGAGTCGTACACGCTGGCCATGATTGTGGCCGAGCGCTTTCCCGACCTCGCCCGGTCAGGGCGGGCGAGAATCATCTCCACCGACGTGTCACCGAAGATGGTCGCCCGTACGAAAGCGGGCACCTACTCGAACTTCGAGACCAACCGCGGCCTTCCGCCGGGCAGGACTGCCGCCCATTTCGACCAGACCCACGACGGGTGGTCGGCCAAGCCTCACTTGCGAAGCCTGATCGACGCACGCGAGCTGAACTTGTTGACCCCATGGCGCGGCATCCCTACTTGCGACGTCGTGATGCTGCGGAACGTACTCATCTACTTCAGTCTCGACGCCAAGCGAGAGGTGCTGAGGCGAATCCGCACCGAAGTCCTCGCCCCTGATGGCTGCATCGTGGTCGGATCGAGTGAGTCGCTCTTCGGGTTCGATCCGAACCTCGAGGCCCGCAGGCTCGGCGGTTCGACATTCCATTTCATCAAGAATCAGAGCGAGACATGACGACCGACCCACGTCCACTGAAACCGAAGGAGTAGCCGTGAGAATTTTGATCGTTGACGACAGTTCGGTGATGCGAAAACTCATTGCTCGATCAATACGGCAGGCCGGGTTCCGCGATGCCGAGATCCTCGAGGCCTCCGATGGCGCCGAGGGCTTGGTCTCAGCCCGTGAGCATTGTCCTGATCTGGTGATGGCCGACTGGAACATGCCGAACATGAGCGGTCTCGAGATGCTGAAAGCGCTGCGCGAGGAGGGTGACCGCGTGAGGCTCGGCTTCGTGACGTCGGAGTCGAGCGTGGCCATCAGCTATGAGGCGACCCAGGCCGGAGCGAGCTTCTTCTTGAACAAGCCCATTGACGCCGACCTCCTGTGCCGAGCGCTCGAGGGAAGCCGGCGATGACCTCTCTACTGGAACTGGACACGCTCAGCATCAAGAAGATCCTGAAGGATCTCCTCCGCCACGACGTCGAAATTGCTGTCACTCCTCACTTCGCCCCCCATCCGGGGACCTTGCGAGGCTTGGTGACGAACGACAATCGGCTCACTGACGTGATCGGCGGAGATCTCGCCTTCGCCCACCATGTCGGGGCAGCACTTGCGATGATCCCTGCCGGAATCGTCAGAGAAGCGGGAACTGAACCGAACGAGAGCTGGCTCGAGGCGTATGGCGAAGTCGCGAATGTTCTCTCCCGAGTGGTCAACGAGGCCTCGCGAACACGACGCCGAATCGACCCCGGTCTGGAGCACCAGTTCGATGACTTGTCGGCCATCGTCAGCAGTGGCTCCGCTGCGACCTACTCACTGAATCTCGACGGTTACGGCGACGGCTTGCTGGGTTTTTGGCGCACCGACTGACACGGCGTACCGTTTCACCTCGAGTCCGAGCGGGTATCGGCGGACCCATGACCACAGACGAACAGGACCAGGCCGAGCAACTCGATGGTGACGCTCTCGGAGAGCAACCTGAGGACCATGAACTCCCGGGTCTGAATTCATTCTCCGATCACCGGCCCCTGCAGTCCGAAGACCCAGCACTGCTCATGGGTGGAGCCGAAACGCAGGATGACATGCGCACCCGCGAGTGGCGGGAACGGCCAGACGCGCTGTCGGCCGACACCAACACCACCACTGATTCTGGTGACGCACTCGGTACTACTGATCTCCTGGATCCCTCCATCGACGGAGCGGACCCGGCGGCCCGAAATCTCATCGATCGAGAAGCACAGGCGTTGGCCGAAGACGAACAAGCGCGTTCTGACGCTCCCGCAGAGGTAGCCGCGATCCATGAGATCGTCCAACCAAACGATCAGCCCTCGCCGTGATCGTCGGGGAGTCGGTTTGGTCCACTCCATCATCGGTTAAGTCGATACGAATCAACACTCGCGAACCAACACTCGCGAATCAGAGGAGACAAGAACATGGCATCAACAACGAATGACAGTTTCAACATCGCCGGTATCGGCGTCGGAGGCCTGCTCGTGATCGCGGGCGTGCTGATTGCGATCTTCGGCAGCACCTTCCTCGGCATCATCGTGGCTCTGGTCGGACTCCTGGCGTTCGGCGGTTTCGCCAAGGGCAAGTGGTACTGATTGGTGGCTGGCTCCAGCAACATGACGTTTCAGCTCCCGGTCGAAGGGTAGAACCGGCCGATGGAAACATCGCTGCACGACAATCCGATCACGAACACACTCATCGAGGTCGCCTCGTCGGCCGGGGCGCACATCGAAGATCTGCACCTCGAGGAAGTGCCGGGGGCTGCGATGTCTCTGGCCCTACCGGTTGCTCAATCGGTTTTGCGCAACAGTTCGAAGCGCACGATCATGACAATCCTCCTCCTCACGGCCCTGGGCGCAGCGATCTGGCGATGGAAGTCGAAGGATCAAGAAGCCTCCATCGTCGACGACATTCCGACGATCGACGACCGGCATCCGGCCTGATCAGACGCTGTCGGTCGGGTGGTCGAGCGCCGATACTCGAGTCCACCGCCGGCCCCAACCGTGACACGGTGAGGCAGACACGGTGAGGCAGACACGGTGAGCCAAGCATCCAAACTGCAGCGCTACGAGATCATCGATGTCGTCGGCTCGGGAGGAATGGCGACGGTCTGGCGCGCCCGCGACCTGGTTCTCGACCGCACCATCGCCCTGAAACGTCCCCATCCGGCGCCCGTTGACTCCGAGATTCTCCTTCGTTTCGAGCGAGAGGCTCGAATCGCTGCGACCGTCTCGCATCCCAACCTCGTTGCGGTGTACGACGCAGGCGAAGATGATCTCGGACCGTACCTGGTGATGGAATACGTGGATGGATCATCGTTGGCTGACAGCAGGCCTGCTGCCGATGAGGTTCTGACGATCGGTACTGAGGTTGCCGCCGCACTGGCGGTCCTGCATCGGGCCGGCATCGTCCACCGCGACGTCAAGCCTGCCAACATTCTTCTCGCTCCGAACGGCGCCAAGCTCACCGACTTCGGTATCGCTCGCTCGGCGGTCGAAACAGCCGTCCTCACGCAGGCCCACCTCATCCATGCGACACCTGCCTATGCGGCTCCCGAAGTGCTCGAGAGGGGCCATCATTCGCCGTCCAGCGATGTGTATTCACTTGGATTCTTGCTCTTCGAGAGGTTGGCCGGCGAGAGATTCTCGGCGTCCTTGGGCATGATTGGCCCGGGTCGGGATACCCCTGGATCGGTCGAGCCTTGGTCGGTGCTCGTCCGTTCGGCGTTGTCGGCCGATCCGCATGATCGACCGACGGCAGAAGCATTCAGCGCCGCGTTGGCTGCACTACACCCACCAGCGCGAGCTGTCCCGCCGGTGGTCGGGCCGATCCGCCACGATCCGGAGAGCACGGCCCTCCTCGGTACCGAATCCGGCTCTGCGATCGCTACTCCCCCTGCCGTGAGGTCAGGATCAGATGTCTCGAGGGGAACGGCCTGGGTCTTGGCCATTGCTGCCGTGTTGGCGTTGGCCATGGGTCTGACGCTTGCCGGACTCGGCAACGACAACGACGAGCCGTCGGAGTCGAATGCACCGAATTCAGCCGTGTCTGAGCCCGCGGCGTCAGCCGACTCGAGCATTCCATCGACCGCGGCACCGTCGTTGCCCGACAGTCTCCCGGCGACCGAGTCCGGCCCGACAACGACCGCCGAACCGACGGTGACGACCACGGTGGCCGACCCGGCACCCGCGTCGTCGATCGGAGGAGAAATCGAGGCGCTGCAGACGCAGCTCTCGGAGCTCGTGGCGTCGCTGTCCGACGACGAAATCGGCGAGAAGCAGGCAAGAACCCTGAATGAACGGGTCGATGAGGCGGTGGCTGCGTTCTTCGACGGCGACACGAAAAAGGTCGAACAGAGGCTGCGAGACGCAGCCAAGCGAATCGACAAAGACATCGAGTCCGATCGGGCCCAGGACGAGGCCGCAACATTGCTCTCCGAACTCGCCGACCAACTCGGTGCCTCGTTCGCCGATTGAGACTGCCGGCTGGAACCGCGGCCCAAAGAACGGCTGTCCAAAATTGCCGTTCAACGTTCCAGTTCGAAATGTTGTTTCAAAACTGCGGTCCGAATCGAATGGCCCCTGGACAAGATCGCTATATCAAGATATGTTGATCTTCTTATGTCCGTCGATGATCCTTCTTCCGGCTCCGTCGCTCGGCCGACTTCGTCGGCCCAACCGAGCTTTGACCACACGCTGGCTGCCCTCCGTGCCGCGGCTGAACCGACCCGACTCCGGATTCTGGCGATTCTTGGTCGTATCGACCTGACCGTTGGCGAGGTGTGTCGAGTGCTCGGTCAGGCTCAGCCCCGAGTGAGCCGCCATCTCAAGTTGTTGGTCGATGCCGGCCTCCTCGAACGTCACACCGAGGGAACCAGCGCGTTCTTCCGGCCGCTGGCCGGCGCCCGGCGGCTTCCGGCCTACGAGGCAGTTCTGGGACTGATCGATTGGAACGATGAAGCTTTTGCTCGCGATCGGGCTCGTCTGGAGATCGTGCGAGCCGGGCGGGCCCAGGCTGCCGCCGACTACTTCGAGCGGAATGCAAACGAGTGGGATCGAGTTCGCGAACTCCACGTTTCCGATTCGGATGTCGAGCACGCACTGATCGAAGCATTGGCTGGTCGTCCCATCCGTGATCTGCTCGACGTCGGAACGGGTACCGGTCGAATGCTGGAACTCTTCGCCGGCCAGGTGAGGCGGGGCGTCGGCGTGGACCTGAGTCGGGAAATGCTCAACGTGGCTCGGACGAACCTCGATCGAGCCGGCCTTCGACACTGCTCGGTGCGGCAGGGTGACGTCTATGACCTCGACCTGCCGGCCGGATCGATGGACGTTGCGGTGCTCCACCATGTGCTGCACTTCTTGGACGATCCCTCGACGGCGGTTGCGGAGTCGGCCCGAATGCTCCGCCCGAACGGAACGCTCCTGATCGTCGATTTCGCCCCTCACGACAATGAAGACTTCCGGACCGATTACGCCCATCGCTTCTTGGGCTTCGGGGCTGACGAGGTCACGAGGTGGTGCGAAGAGGGTGGACTGAGAGATGTCCAGGTCAGGCAGCTCGAACGCACCGACCTGAGACCGAAACCCGACGGGAGAACTCGCTTGACGACCACGATCTGGTCCGCCACCCAACGATCCGATGCCCCTGAGCTTCGGGCATTCGAGGCAGCATCATGACCACCCAACAAGATCTGCAGAACGATGCGACGGAGCGTCTCGCACGCCGTGAGTGGCCGGCCACTCCCATTCGACGGCAGATCGCCGTGTCCTTCGAATTCTTTCCACCAGCGTCGCCGACCGCCACACGAAACCTCTTCGAGTGCGCCGAACAACTCGACCGATTCCAACCCCGTTTCATGAGCGTCACGTACGGCGCCGGAGGAACCAACCAAAGCCGCACTCGCAATGCCGTGGCCGATCTGAGTTTGCGGACACGAGCCCCGATCGCAGGGCATCTCACGGCGGTCGGCGCATCCAAGGCCGCAGTCAGGGACGTCATCGACGGCTATGTGAACGAGGGTGTCCGGCACATCGTCGCCCTTCGGGGCGACACCACCGACGAGGTCGGACCACATCCCGATGGATTCGTCGACGCCGCAGATCTGGTGAAGGGCATCCGTCATCAGGTCGACGATCCATCCTTCGAGATCTCGGTGGCCTGTTACCCCGAGGTGCACCCGCTCGCGGAGTCGGCGGAAGCCGATCTCGACAACCTGAAGAAGAAGATCGACGCCGGCGCGACACGGGCTATCACCCAGTTCTTCTTCGACACCGACTCGTTCCTTCGTTTCGTGGAACGGGCCCGAAAGGCCGGAATCGACGTGCCGATCGTCCCCGGAATAATGCCGGTGACGAACTTCGCCCGGATCCGTTCGTTCAGCGAACGATGTGGGGCAACGATCCCTGCGTGGATGCCGGAACTGTTCGGCGATCTCGACGGAGCGCCCGAGATTCGACAACTCGTTGCTGCCACCGTGGCGGCCGAACAGTGCCGCCGACTCGCCGAGCACGGCGTCGACACGTTCCACTTCTACACGATGAACCAACCGGCACTCACGGCGTCCACGTGCCACATTCTCGGGGTCCGTTCCACCGAACACGAGACTCACGGCGACCAGTCGAGCGACGCTCGCTCGGCAAGCAGCCCAACCGACAAGCAGGAAGAACGTGCATCATGAGTGGTTGGGCGATCACCGAACGAGACGAACGAGTCTGGTCATTGCAGGACGAGATGAAGCAGCGGATTCTCGTGCTCGACGGCGCAATGGGCACGAGTATCCAAGACCTTCAGCTGAGTGAGTCAGACGTTCGTGGCGAGCGATTCGTCGAGCATCCGAGTGACCTGCTCGGCAACAACGACCTGCTCGTCCTGTCGAGACCCGATCTCGTCCTGTCGATTCATCGGTCATTTTTGGAGGCGGGTGCTGACCTGATCAGCACCAACACCTTCAATGCAACCACGATCTCGCAGTCCGACTACGGCACCGAGCATCTCACCCGAGAGTTGAACGAGCGGGCCGCTGAGCTGGCTCGCCAGGCTTGTGACGAGGCCACCCGGGCCACCCCGGATCGTCCACGGTTCGTCGTCGGGGTGCTGGGACCGACCAACAAGACCACGAGCCTGTCCCCCGACGTCAACAACCCTGCTCACCGAGACACCACGTTCGAGGAACTCCGGGTCGCGTATCGCGAGGCAACGGAGGGACTTCTCACCGGTGGCGCTGACGTCATCATGGTGGAAACGATCTTTGACACCCTCAACGCCAAGGCTGCGCTGTTCGCGATCGATGAGGTGCGGGAAGATCTCCAGATCGAGATTCCGGTGATGATTTCCGGCACCATCACGGACCGGTCCGGTCGGACGCTGTCCGGACAAACCCCGGAGGCGTTCTGGTATTCGATCAGGCACGCCCATCCGATTTCGGTTGGCTTCAACTGCGCCCTCGGTGTCGACGACCTCCGCTCGCACATCGTGGAGCTCGCTCGCTTTGCTGACGTTCCTGTCAGCTGCCACCCCAACGCCGGACTTCCGAATGAACTCGGCACCTACGACGAGGCTCCGGAGCACACGGCTCGAGTTCTCGGCGAGTTGGCGAGAGCAGGTGCGCTGAACATCGTGGGCGGATGCTGCGGGACGACTCCGGCCCACATTGCCGCCATCGCCGAGGCCGTCAACGGCATCGAACCGAGGAAGACACCATCGGTCCCGATCGCCAGTCGCTTCTCCGGACTCGAGCCCGCCGTCATCGATCAGAGCAGTCTGCTCGTCAACATCGGCGAGCGCACCAACGTCACCGGATCGGCCAAGTTCGCCAAACTCATTCTCGACGAAGATTTCGAGGCTGCCGTCGCCGTCGCTCGTGACCAGGTCAACAATGGTGCGCAGATTCTCGACGTCAACATGGATGAAGCCATGCTCGACTCCGAGGCGGCAATGGTTCGGTTCTTGAACCTCATTGCCACTGAGCCCGACATCAGCCGGGTTCCGGTGATGATCGACTCATCGAAGTGGTCGGTCATCGAGGCCGGGCTCCGCTGTGTGCAGGGCAAGTCGATCGTCAATTCGATCAGCCTCAAGGAAGGCGAAGCGCCATTTCTGGCCCACGCCAAACTTGCCCGGCGTTATGGGGCCGCGGTCGTGGTGATGGCGTTCGACGAGTCAGGACAGGCCGAGAGCTTCGAACACAAGGTTGCGATCTGCCGACGGGCCCACGACCTCCTCACCGAGGTCGCCCAGATCGAACCCGAAGACATCATTTTCGATCCGAACATCTTTGCCGTGGCCACGGGGATCGAAGCCCACGCTGAATACGGCAAGGCGTTCCTCGACGCTTGTCGAGAGTTACGAACGGTGCTCCCCCACTGCCACGTGTCCGGAGGTCTCTCCAACCTCTCGTTCTCGTTCCGGGGCAACGATGCCCTACGAGAAGCAATGCATGCGATCTTCCTCTTTCACGCAGTTCAGGCCGGGCTGAGCATGGCGATCGTGAATGCCGGTCGACTCCCGGTGTACGAAGACGTTCCGGTTGACCTTCGCGACCGCATTGAAGACGTCTTGTTCAATCGGCGAACCGATGCCACCGATCGCCTCGTCGATGTGGCCAGTGACGCGAAGAGCACCGCAACAGCCGCCGCTACCGATCTCTCGTGGCGCGAGGCGGGCGTTCGGGACAGGTTGGTGCATGCCCTTGTACACGGACTCGACGAGTTCGTCGTTGCCGACGCCGAGGAAGCCCGAGTCGAGTCGTCGCGTGCTCTCGACGTGATCGAGGGTCCGCTCATGGACGGTATGAACGTCGTCGGCGACTTGTTCGGATCCGGTCGGATGTTTCTTCCGCAAGTGGTGAAGAGCGCCCGGGTGATGAAGAAGGCGGTTGCGCACCTGGAGCCGTACGTGCGGGGCGAAGGTGAAGAAGGGGCCAAAGCGGGCCTCGTGGTTCTCGCAACCGCAAAGGGCGATGTTCACGACATCGGCAAGAACATCGTTGGAGTGGTTCTCCGATGCAACAACTATGAGGTCATCGACCTCGGTGTCATGGTCCCGGCACAAACGATCCTCGACACTGCGCGCGACGTCGGAGCCGACATCGTCGGGGTTTCGGGACTGATCACTCCCAGCCTCGACGAGATGGTCCACGTTGCGAAAGAGATGGAGCAGCAGGGGTTCACGGTTCCCCTGCTCATCGGCGGAGCCACGACCAGTCGAGTCCACACGGCCGTGAAAATTGATCAGGCCTACCAGTCGGCAGTGATCCATGTCCCGGACGCGTCCCGCGCCGTCGGAGTCGTCTCACGTCTGCTCGGAGATCAGCGAGCCGATGCGATCAAGGAAGCCGCTGACGACTACGCAAGCGTCCGGCTCGGACGCGAGGGGGCGACGAAGCAACCGATTCTCGATATCGAGGCCGCTCGGGCCAATCGTTCGCCCATCAACTGGTCGGAAAACGTTGCCCCGGGCCCGGGCACGCTGGGTGTCCGGGTGATCGACGACATCGACCTCGAGGATCTTCGTTCGTACATCGATTGGACACCATTCTTCCGAACCTGGGACCTCGCCGGTGGCTATCCACGAATCCTCGACGATGACGTCGTTGGGGAGGCCGCTCGTGCGGTCTTCGAGGATGCCAAGACGATGCTCGACCAGCTGATCGCCGAGAAATGGCTGGATGCGAGAGCCGTGATCGGGCTCTGGCCCGCAGCCTCGGTCGGCGACGACATCCACATCTACGCAGACGCCACCAGGCACAGCCCGCTGGCCACGATCCACACACTTCGCCAGCAGGTCGTTCACGCCGACGGCAGGCCGAATCGGGCTCTTTCCGATTTCATCGCCCCCGTCGATGCCGGAGTCAAGGATCACATCGGAGCCTTTGCGGTGTCGACCGGTCAGGGCGTGGCCGAGCGGGCCGCCGCCTTCGAAGCAGAGCACGATGACTACCGAAGCATCATGGTGAAGTCCCTCGCCGACCGTTTGGCCGAAGCGTGCGCCGAATACCTCCACCATCGGGTCCGAACCGAATTCTGGGGCTATGAATGCGCCGAATACAGCAACGAAGAGATGATCAAGGAGCGCTACCAGGGCATCCGCCCGGCCCCGGGTTACCCGGCATGCCCTGATCACACCGAGAAGGCCACGATCTTTCGCTTGCTCGACGCGACGAACGCCATCGGTCTGGAACTCACGGAGAGCTTCGCCATGTCCCCTGCGGCTGCCGTTTCCGGCCTCTATTTCTCCCACCCCGAGAGTCGCTATTTCGGTGTGCGCAAAGTGGGTCGAGACCAAC
>JBBKXQ010000018.1:0-8265 GCA_037969565.1 Acidimicrobiales bacterium
TGGTTGGGGGTCTCCATGAGCCAGAGCTCGGCTTGGGCTACCAAGGTTCAGCTTCGGTCATAGCGGTAGCGTTGGCCATTGCGAGGTCATCATCTTCGGGGGTCTGGGGGAATGCGCGATAAGACGCTGCGATGTCGGCGCCGACTCGCGCTCGACGGACACGATCCGCAAGTTGGTGGACGCCCTGGCGGATCACCGCCGACCGGCTGTCTCCGACGCCTTGGTCGACCAGATCGTCGATGAGGGAAAGCTCTTCGTCGCTGAAGCGAGTCGGTACCGGAGTTGTCATACAATGTAGTATACGAATCGTAGTGCGCGGTTGCAAGGAGCGAGATCTGGCGGCCGGACGGAGCACAGCGTGGGGAGTCACTGACGTGTGTGTGGGGGCCGAATATTGCGTCGTGCCTGGTCAGGCGGGTTTTGGTATTCGTTGATGAGGCCGTGGCAGCGTGTTGATTCCCCCCTCCGACGCAAGGATTGGTGCACCCCTCGTGCGCGGCGTTCCACTCGTTGGTTCACCTTCGAACGCCGATGTGCTACATTGAAGCACATGTCTGAGGTTGGGATTCGTGCGCTGAAGCAAAACGCGTCGGCGGTGGTGGCTGAGGCTGCTGCCGGGGAGACGGTCACGATTACTGATCGTGGCCGTCCTGTTGCTCGCATGTCGGCGATTCCGAAGTCGCGCCTACTGGCCTTGATCGAAGAAGGCCATGCTCGGCCTGCACGTGGCAGATTGATCGATCTGCCGGCCCCCGAGCCTGGGCCTGATCTGTCGAGTGCGCTGCTGGAGATGCGAGACGACGAGCGGTACTGAGGTGGCCTTCTACGTTGATACGTCCGCGTTGGTGAAGCTGGTGGTTGCAGAGTCAGAGACGGCTGCGCTCCGGGCATGGTTGGAGGAGCCGGGTCGAGAGCTGGTCGCGTGCGACTTGACTCGGACCGAATTGATGTGGGCCGTTCGCAGAGCATGGCCAAACCGAGTGCTGCGGGCGCGTGAAGTCTTGGACGCGATCACTCTGGTCAACGTCACGCCGGCGGTGTTCGAGAATGCTGGCAGGCTTGATCCGTCCGGGCTGCGGTCGCTCGACGCGATTCATCTCGCTGCAGCGCTCGACCTTGGCGACGACCTGGACGGGCTGATCACATACGACGACCGTCTGGCAGATGCCGCAGTCTCGAACGGTGTCGCCGTGGTGGCTCCACGATGACGATTGCAGGGGTGTCGCCCTGCTGATGCTTTGCCAATGGCATCCAGCACCCTGGAGCGGTAGGGAGCGGATTGGCGGGCGCTTTGATGCCCGCCGAGGGTCGACGTATCGGGTCAGATCGTCGCTATGAGTTCGTCGAATGCTGCGACGATTCGGAGGTGTTGGGCACGTCGATGACTTGGCCGCGCTCGTCGACGGCTCGGTAGACGTAGCGCCAGGTGCCGGCGACCTTTACGTAGGTCTCGTCGACGAACCAGCGTCCACCAACGCTGTGGCGACGTGGCCGTGCAGCGTCGATCAGCAGGGGAGTGAAACGTTGCACCCATAGCATAGATGTGGCATAGTCATGCCATGGCACGGACGAGGATCAGTACGACCGTAGACACTGACTTGCTTGGAGACGCTCGAAAGACCGGGGCCGGGTCGAACGATGCCGAACTGGTCGATGCCGCTCTGGCAGCTTTGCTCGACCGCTACCGGCGCGTGGAGGTCGATGAGGCCTATGAGGCCGCGTACGCAGCGCACCCGATCGATGAGCCCGACGAATGGGGCGGCGACCTTGGCTCGTTCCGCGAAGCGGCCTCGGCCACGTGAGCGACCTGCCCCAGCGCGGCGAAGTCTGGTGGTGTGAGCCACCGGCGATCGGCCGTCGCCCCGTCGTGGTGCTCAGTCGGAGCGTGGCGATACCAAGGTTGCGGCGCGCCCTCGTGGCACCGTGCACGACGACGATTAGGGGTCTAGCGAGCGAGGTCATCCTCGAGCCTGGCGACGACCCGGTCCCCCGGCTCAGTGCAGTCAACCTCGACTCGGTCGAGTCGGTATCCGTGGGTGTACTAGTCGAGCGGCTGGGGACGCTGAGTGTCTCCCGCATGCAAGAGGTTTGTGCCGCTCTCTGTGTTGCCACCGACTGCAGTTGAGATGAGAAGCAACCTTGTGTCGACCCCACCCTCAGTAAAGTTGAACCGCCACGCTTCAGCAGGCCGCTGAAAGAGGGCGACAGGCATCCTGGTACCGGCAGATGTGATTGGACAGCTGGAGTCCGGCAAGACGCCTCCTGTGCGTGTGACCGTTAATGGCTTGTAGGGGCCGAATATTGTGTGGTGCCTGGTCAGGCTGCGTTTCGGTACTCGTTGATGAAGTCATCGCACCGGGTCGACATGACCATTCGGAGCTAGGGCAGATCGGGCTCGGCGGCTGGTGGCGGCAGGGGCGGGCGATGCGGCGTCGGTGCCATCGGAGCAGGGTGTCGGGTGTGACGATCCAGCGTGTTCGTTGTGGGCGGGGGAGCGCGGCGGCGATGGTGCCGAGCAGAGTCCGGTCGGCGTGGTCGAGTACGGGTCGGTTGATCTGGCGGCGTAGCACGATGATCTCGAGGTCTTTGGAACGAGCAGGACGCCGATCGATCCTTGACAGCTCAGGGAACCACTGCCGACGGTCAGGTATCCATGAGGTGGAGCATCCAATTCTTCGGATCCTCTTTGCTCGTCTGGAAAAGCGCGTAGCGATTGTTGATCCGCTCGCCCCGAAGATCCACCACCAGCTTGTGGGCCTCGAACTTCACCAGGGCGTACGTGCCCGAGTCCCAGATGGACTTTCGGATGGTTCCCGATGGGCGATCGGGAACGGGCGTCGAGTCGACGAAGTCGATGTGATCGAGGTCGTGGTCTTCGACCCGCACGGCGAGTCGGTTGCGGCCCGGATCGGTCGGCATGCACTTCGGGACGGCCCACGACCAGAGCGTGCCGCCTCGTTCCAAACGAAGATCGAAGTGGTGCGTGGTTGCGTAGTGCTCGTGAATGACGAACCGAAGGGGGCTGTCGCTGGGCGGAATCATGTGGCAGCCAAAATTATCCGGGAGCGATCACCATTGCGGGTCAGGGCGTGATGACTTCGGTGGCTTCCTTCACATCGCCGATGATCTCCACGTTGCGGCCTGCGATCGTCCCGATCTCAACCGGGACGACGCGGGTTGATCCGTCCGCATCGACAACCTCGACGGCATAGGTACCGCTGTCGAGGTGGCCCAGGGCGTTGGCCGTCACGACCAACCGGGCACTGGCCAGTGAGGTGGCCCCACTGACGTCGACCGGCACCGACGAGATCGGAGCGTTCTCGAACACAAGCACAAAGACGCCGGGATCGAATTCACGATCGTGATGGGTGGCCAGCCCATGGCGTTGCCATCGGCCCCGTCGGGGTTCGAACGCAACCGAGTGGACTGACGTGCCGCATTCCCCGACCGATGACGACGGCCCGGTCATGGTGGTGCACGTCCTTCGGTTCCACGACAGCGAAGACGCGCACCGCCCACTCTCAATCAGTTGGCCGAGTCGACCGCATGAACGAAGGAACGGCATGAGCCGGATTCGCATGATCCGCCGGGGGTGCTGTTGCGTTGTTGGATCGTCGGATCGAATTGAGACCAAAGAGTTTGCCAACGCGGTGGCCACCGCAGCGGCCTCGGTCTTTCCGGATAATCGGCCCGACTTCCTGGCTCGGGCCCACGTGACTTTCGTTGCGACTGACCGGATTGCGGAGCTGTTCGGTGAAACTGACGTGGACGGGCTGATCCGAGGATTCACCGTCGCTGCCCACAGAACCTAATACCCCGAAGGCCAGGTGCGAATCTGTGACCTGAGGGTGCCGGAAATTCATCCGTCGGTGTTTTCAACAGATCGTGTGGGCGGACGTGTGCATGCGTTTTTGTTACCATGATTGCATGCAGAGTACGAGCGTGAGGATTGATGTTGGGACCCATCGAGAACTCAAGGTGCTCGCTGCTTCTTTGGGTGTAAGCGTTGGGGATACCGTCGCGCTTGCCGTTCGTCGGCTTCGTCAGGATCGGATCGGGGCTGATCTTGCTCTGGGTCTGAGCGCCGAAGAGGTTGACTGGCTCGATGCTGACCTCGGGTGATGTCGTCGACTTGGATCTTGGTGCTCCTGCAGGAAGAGAAGCGGGGTTTCTTCATCTGGCCATCGTGGTGACGGCGCAGCGAGTCTTGGACGCAGAACCGAGTGTTGTGCAGATTGTGCCCCTCACTTCGACGCTGCGAGGTTTCTCCTCTGAGGTCGAGATCGATGCCGATGATGCAAACGGTCTCGAGCAAATGTCGTCTGCTCAGTGTCAGCACATTCGAGCAGTGGCGGCGGGGCGAATCGAACGAACCCGAGGCAATGTTGGTCCGACGGTGTTGGTGCAGGTTCGGGAGTTGCTTGGGCTCATTCTCGATGTCCCCGGGTGAGGCGAGGGGGGTCGCATTGCTAATGGTTTGCTAATGGCATCTGGCATCCTGGAGCGTTAGGGAGCGGTCGGTTCGAGCGGTTGGGGGTCATGGTGTTGGCAGTGAAGCGGTTGTTTCGTGTCGATGGCTGTGCGGCCCGACGCTGGCTTAAATCAGCGAGGATTCGGCCCATACCGGGAATGGCTGGGCGGATTCGATCTGCGTAGCAAGTGACAAGAGAGTGGCTTCGTCGCCCGCCCGTCCTACCAACTGAATCGCTGTAGGCATGTCGTCGTCGTCGATTCCCGTCGGGACGACGATTGCGGGTTGTCCCGTGAGGTTCCATGGGATGAGCCAGGCTGAGGTGTTGGCTTTTCGGAGTGAGCGGTTGGCGCCTCGGGTGGGGCAATCGTGGATATTCGGCGCGGGTGACTCGCACAATGGTGTGAGTATGACGTCGGCGTCATCGAACACATTGTTGATCGATGAGGCGATTCGTGCTTCTCGCCGGAGAGCTGAGCGGAGCGAACGGTCTGGGATTAGCCCGCCCATCCTGGCAACTGCCCTGGTCCTCGGTTCTAGCTCGCCACGGTCGGGGACAGTGGCGACATCGTGTTGTGCCCCCTTGAGGAAGCGCACCGTGGAGTTCCACAACAATGCGAACCCGTAGTTGACTTCGACCTCGGAGATCTCATGGCCGAGCGTGGCGAGCAGTTCGGCGGCCTCTTCGACCTGGGCTCGGCGGGCCGAGGAGAGCTTCACCTGGCTTCCGGGTGGCGCTTTGGTCGAGACCGCAATACGAAGTCGCTGTGCCGGCGTGTTGGCCGCATCACTGAAGCCTGTGCCGCTGTCGTCGGGCCGGTTGACATCGAGGAAGAGTGCAGCGTCTCGCACCGAACGAGTCAAGGGGCCAAGGGCGATGAGCCCGTGCCAGCCGGAGGCGTGTTCGGGGCCGAGGGTCACCCGGTCACGTTGTGGTTTCAGGCCGACGAGGCCCGTCAGGCCTGCGGGGTAACGAACCGATCCTCCGCCGTCGCTACCCAGGGCCAGAGCGGCCATGCCGGTGCAGACAGCGGCAGCCGAACCGCCTGATGAGCCGCCGGGTGTCCGGTTGAGGTTCCATGGGTTGCGGGTGATGCCCCAGCGCTCCGTTGCCGTCCATGGCCACAGAGTGAGTTCGGGAACGTTGGTCTTCCCAATGATCACCGCGCCGGCTCGACGGAGTCGGCTGACGACTTCCGCGTCGCGCTTGCTCACGCCCCGGTCGACCGCTGATCCCCACATCGTGGATTGGCCGGCCACATCCGTGTCGTCCTTGATCGCTACCGGAACACCTGCGAGCTCGAGCTGAGCGAGCTCTGCGTCGGGCATCGAATCGATTCGCTCAGCCTCGGCGAGCGCCTGTTCACCCATCACGATCCGAAAGGCGTTGACAAGCGGGTCGATCTCGTTGATGCGATCAAGTGTGGCTTCGACCAGTTGCCTCGCAGAGATGGTTCGGGAGCGGACCTTTGCAGCCTGCTCGGTCGCATCGAGAGCGACCAGGTCAATGGTTGTCATGTCGGGTTCGCCAGGGCGATTCGGTAAAGGTGTGTCCAGGCGGCGAGCAGTCGGTCTTCATCCACCGCGCCCGGGCGTTTGCCTGCGATCGCTTCGATGACCTTGAAATTCACCAACGCTCCGATCAGGAGGGTGGCCATGGCGTCGCCGTCGATGCCGGGGGCTGCCGCTGAGAGACTTGTGGCGACCGCACGAATTGGGCCTTCCAAGAGCCGATCGACCACTGGCATGAGTAGGTCGGGAAACTGATCGAGGTCTCGCAGAACGATTCGAGTGAGGTCCTCGAGCTGGTCCATCGAGTCGAGGGAGTGGCGGCCTGCCTCGTAGAGGGATAGAGGTTGAGCGACAACCAGCTCATCCGCACGAGTGAGTGCGTCATCGACCGCAGCCTCGAGCATTGCCATCTTGGAAGCGAAGTGTCGATAGGTGCTCCCGGCCCCAGGTGACAGACCTGCTTCTGACTCGATGTCAGCAAGGGAGGTGCCTGCGAACCCTCGCCGAGAGAAGCACTTCAACGCGGCCACGACGATGCGGCTTCGGGTGTCAGCTTCGCCTCCCGTAGGTGCCTCTTCAATCATTGCAAGAGAACTCTTGCATCGACCTCGACGCGTCAACGAATGCTCCAATCGGTCTGAGCCTCGCCTTCAGTGTCCCGTGATCACACTCGACACGGTTGTTCGCATGCTGCCCGGTACCGATCCCCGTGCTCACCGGTGAGCTAGTTCATAATTGCCAAACGGCATCGTATGGTATATACTGACATTCATATGGTGAAGACCCGCGGCAGACCTCGCGACCCCAGTCGGGATCGAGCAATCTTGAGTGCCGCTCGCACTGCGTTTGCGTCGAGTGGTTACACCGGCGCATCGATGGAAGAGATCGCCAAACTCGCTCATGTGGGCAAGGACACGCTCTACCGCCGTTGGTCGACCAAGGAGCGACTCGCTCTCGACCTCATCGACACGCTCGCCAGCGAGGCCGTGCGGCCAGCGCCGATCGACCCGGACCCCAGACTCAACCTACTTCTCTTTGTCAAGGACATCGTTCGCCTCTACCGCAACACCGACTTCGGTTTGTTGCTGGCCGGGATGGTCGGCGAAGCCGCTCGGAACGATGATTTCGCCCAGCGGTTTGCTGAGTTCTGGGTTCGACGGCGAGCGATCGCAAGGCCTCTCGTTCGAGACGTGCTGGGCCCTGCAGCTACGGAGGAAGCCATCGAAGCGAACCTCGATCGCGTACTTGGCCCGATCTACTACCGGCTTCTCCTCACCGGCACCGAAATAGCGGATGAGTACCTGTGGGATCTGGTCATCGCCGTTCCCCGGACAGCCGGAGGCGATCAGAGCGCGTGGACTGACGGCCCCGAATCAACCAACCACGACGGCGGCATCGCCGCCAGCCTCTCACAATGAAAGAGAAACACAAATGACTAAACACGAGCACCTGCTCACGATCGTCGAACCCACTAGCGGTGGCGATAGCACACTCGACCTGGCCCAAGAGACCGTGGCCCGAGGTGGCACTGCGACAGTGCTCATGGTTGTAACCGAGCGCGTCGAGCGCGATATCAGGGCGTACGCCGAGTCCGAAGGGCTCGGCATTGGTGAGGCGGAGGCGATTGCACTCGATCGACTGCGCTCGCAATGCAGCGATCGAATCGGCGGCGTGGCTTGGACCGTGACCCGTTTCGGGCCTGTTGGCAGTGATGTGGTGAGGTACGTCACAGCCGACACGACAGCTATTGCAATTCCGGCCTGTCTGGTGACCGACAAACTGGTTGAGCGCATCGCGATATACAGCGGCAGGCCGGTGATCGTCGCTCCTCATCGCGTCCCCCTGGCGGCGGCGTAGCACAGCCAACCTCGCAGATAAACCGAACACGTCACGTTGAGCGGGCGACCTTCACGTAGTTTCGTCCACGTGAGCGGGCCCCGTTGTCTGGCCCAGTCGCTATGCGATGGGTCCTCGGTGTCGGGAACTGATTCGGAACGCTGATGAGGCCTTCATCTCGGCGGTGACGCCTTGGGAGTTGGGGTTCAAACGTGCGCTCGGGAAGGTGACGATGCCTGAGGGGCTTGTCGATGAGCTCGAGTCTCAGGGTTTTGTTGCGCTGTCGATTACGGCTGCGCACGCTGAGGTGGCGCCGGCGTTGCCGCCCCCGTCGCGAAGCACTGGTTCGAGCGGTGCCGTGTCGACGATGAGATCACGTTGTTGTGGGAGCCTCACGTCGTGCCGCTGATGCGCTGCAACATTTGGCATGTTCGGGGCCGCGATCG
>JBBKXQ010000019.1:0-42519 GCA_037969565.1 Acidimicrobiales bacterium
GAATGGGACCCCCACCCAGGCCAATCGGGCGGGCTCACGGATCTGAACAATCTGGTGCCGTTGTGCAACCGACATCATCACGCTGTCCACGAAGGCAAATGGTCGATCGAACTCCTACCGGACCGAACCCTTCGGATCCGAAGACCCGACAACCAACCCTGGGCAAACGCCAAACCCGACCGACTCGAGGAGTGGCGAGGCGCTGAACGCAGCGAGCCACCGCACCGACAGCCGCAGGTCATCCGGGGCTTCTTGATACCGAGTACGACAGCCAGTAGTTGACGAAGTACGTTGGGCGAGAACGAACGGGGGCGGAGTCGAACATGAACGAAGCACTGGTCACGTTTACTGTTGTCCTGATCGCTGCATTCGGCTCCTCGCTCGGATTGCGGTATCTCGCCATGCGTGGCCACGTCGAGCCGACGGCATCCCAGAGCGTTCCCTTCCTCGGCGGTGGTGAGCCCACGACCCATGCGTGGAGTCGCTTCCACGTGCGCTACTACCCGATGACCCTGCTGTTCGTCGCCTTCGAGATGGAGATGATGTTCATGTATCCGTGGGCGGTCGTGTATCTCCAATCGGGAAGCCGGGCCTTGATCGAGATGGGGATGTTCCTGTCGATCCTCTCGGCCGGGATCGCCTATGGCTGGAGAGAAGGAGCCTTCCGATGGCAATGAGGCGGCTGCTGGCTCTGGCTCGGCGAGCGCCCACTCCCGTCTTCATCGTCACGGGCGTCGGCGGGTTCGAAGACGCAGCTGAATTGCGATGGAACGAGCGCATTCATGCCTGCGACACGCCGCGACGAGCCAGCGTTCTCGTCGTTGCCGGCCAGATTCGGCCCGAGGATCGTCAAGCGGTCGCTCGCGTCCACGATCAGATGCCCCACCCGCGAACAACCGTTTGGCACCAGCCCCAGGTTCGGCCCGCAGGAGAGGAGCCGAACCAGCTGCACTCCCTCGTTTCCGACGCCTACGGGGCTGTGCTTGCCGACCCTTCCACCAGCAAACCGGATGTGTTGCCCGACCAACCACCTGCTCCATGGCGAGGCCGGGGCGATCACGGACAGGGGGGCGAGGGCATGATGGGCGGGGTGCCGTACGGGCGTCCGATGGCCATGACCGCCGACGACCGCGACGGGCTCGCTCTCGATGCCCTCCGATTCACCGTCGGGCCGTTCGCACCGATGTTGCCCTCCGGTCTGGTCTTGGCCGTCTCCGTCCAAGGAGACGTGATTCAGCAGGCCAGGGTCGAGCGGCCGCCCTTCAGCCGCCGGCATGACTCATCACTCGCTGTCCTGCACGACGACGAACGAAACCCGGCCGACCACGCCCGTGATCTCTCTCGCCTCTGTCTCCGCTTCCTCGCTCCCATCCTCGATCTCATCGGCTTCGGACCGCAGGCCGAGCGGGCCTTTCTGACCTCCAAGGCTCCCGACGACGCCTTGCTCCTCCGGATCGAACAGCTGGCGAAGGTGTTGCGACTGAGCCCGGGCCTGCCGCTGGCCACCAGGAGAGTTGGCGTGATTCCGTCGGGTTGTTTGGACGCCCTCGGCCTCAGTCAGGAATCCGACGAACTGTTCGATCTCGAACACCGCCTGATGAGCTTGCTGGCCAAGGCTCGGATGCTCGCCGACGATGCAGCCTCCTCGACCGCCCCAGTCAGCCGAGACGTTCGGGATGTCTTTCCCGAAGCGCTCGACTCGCTTGCGCTGGAATCGGTACTTCCCGAAATACTCGTCGGCAAGGAATGGCGCGAGGCCGTCATGACCTTGGCCGCGCTCCCACTGGATCTCCTCCAGCCGCAGGGCAGTCGGGTCCGGCCATGACTCCGATCGCCCATGCGTCGCCGCTCAGTGCCGTGATCGTGGTGTTCTGCGTGTTGGCCGTCGGCGGATACTTGGTTGCGGTCCTCGACCGAGCGGCTTCCTGTTTGATTGCGGGACGAGAGCTGTCGTCGGATGTGCTTCTCGACCCAATGCGATCGGCGGCGTGGCGGCTGTCGCAGCAGACCGTTCGCACCGAGCGGCCCGATGCTCCGATCGTGGCGATCGCTCCGGCCATCTATCTCACGCTGGCCGCAGCCGGGCTGGTGATCGTCCCGATGTCGGAAGGGTTCGTGGGGGCTGACCTTCCCACGGGTGTTGTCGTGTGGGGCACGATCGAAGCCCTCATCATCGTCGCCGTTTTCTTCCACGGGTGGGGTCCGAACTCACCGTTCGCCATGGTTGCAGGCTTCCGCTTCATCGCCGTCGGACTTTCATACGGTTTGATCAGCATGTTCATCCTGATCGGAGCATCACTTCCGGCCGAATCCCTCTCGATCAGCGCCATCGTCGACTCCCAAGCGAGCCTGTGGAACGTCATCCGGCAGCCGCTCGGACTTCCGCTGTTCCTCCTCGTTGCTCTGGGCGCCACCATGCGCGGACCGTTCGATGTGATCGACAGTCGAGACCTGGCCGGTGGTAGTTCAGTCGAGTCGTCCGGTGTCGATCATCTGCTCTGGTCGGCCGGACGTCATGCCGCGCTCACGAGCTTCGCCGTCATCGGATCGGCACTCTTTCTCGGAGGCTGGCATGGTCCACTCCTGCCCGGTTCGGTGTGGATGCTCCTGAAATCCGTGTTCCTCCTGGTGGTACTGGTTGCCGCCTCCCACGCCGCCGCCGGTGTGCCGCCCCGCCGATTGATCACCCTCTTGTGGCTCGGCGCACTCCCCGCCAGCTTCCTGGCCTTGGCCGAAGCAGGGCTGGTCGCACTGTGAGCACGGCGGCGGTCAAATGATTGGTGCCATGGAAGTGGCGTCGTTCGAGTTCACATCTGTTGACGTTGCCTTCGTCGGCTTGGCCGCAGCTTCGATTGCCACTGGCTACCGAGTTTTCCGAACCGATTCGATGATCAGGGCGACGTTTCTGCTCTTGGCCTCATTCCTCAATGTGGGTGCGATGATGCTGCTCCTGGCTGCGCCCTACATGGGAGTGGCCCTGATGTTCATGATGACCGTCGAGATGGTCGTCATGGCCCTGTTCATGCTGATGTTCATGATGAATCCCGCCGGCTTGAACCCGATGAACATGGTGCATCAACCCCGGATGGCGGCGTTCGGGGGAGTCGTCGGCTTCGCCGCCCTTGCGGCTGTTGCGGTGCTCGGCGACTATCCGGATCGTCCCGTCGATCAAGCCGAAGACTCCATTGCCGCACTCGGTGAGGAACTGCTCGGAGATTCGATGGTCATTTTCGAAACGGCAGGCGTCACCTTGTTGGCGGCGATGGTCGGAGCAGTCGCCCTCACGAGTTCGCAAGGGAGGTTTGGAGACGGGCTGGAAGGTTCGTTGCCGCCCACGCTTCGTCCCGGGAGCGAGAATCGACCCGAGGACGATCTCTACGATCCCAACGAAGGCGGCATGGACCACGGCGCCATGGATCACGGCGCCATGGATCACGGCGCCATGGATCACGGCGCCATGGATCACGGCGCCATGAGCGAGGGAGAGATGGATCACGGCGCCATGGATCACGGCGCCAGCGCTGATCACGATGCCGGAGAACACCGATGAGCCTCACTGTGGTGTTGTTGACGGTGGCCGCTCTGGTCGGTGTCGGGCTCTGGGGTGCCCTTTCCCAGCAATCGATCGTGATGGTGATGATGGGCATCGAGCTCATGATCAATGGGGTCCTGCTGGCGATCGTCGGCTTCTGGGCTCTCGCTACTGACGGTGAGCCCACCGGCCAACTCTTGGCCGTCGTCGCCCTCGCCGTCATGGCCGTGGAGATCACCGTGGGTTTTGCATTGGTCACCGCGGTCTACCGAGCACGTCAAGCCGACATGACCGAGGGTCTCACCTCCTTGAAACGATGATGCTCTGGCTTCCCGCGTTGCTTCCCGTCGTCGCCGGGGTGTTCTTGTTCTTCGGGCGCGGCCGAACCCCGCGGGCTCACCTGCTGACCGTCAGCAGCTTCGTGATCGGTGGCTCACTCGCAATTTCGATCTGGGCCGCACTCGAAGCGCCAACGAGCAGTTTGGTGTGGAGCGACGAACTCTCGCTTCGCCTCGCCGCCGACCCGTATGCGGCGGCCATGAGCATCCTCGTCGGCGTGATCTCCCTGCCGGTGGTCGTGTACGCCGTCGATCACGAGCGCCACCGCGCTCCGGCCCGGCTCATATCCGTGCTTCTGGTGTTCGTCGGCGCCATGCAACTCTTGGTCCTCGCCGATGATCTCCTGACCCTGCTGATCGGATGGGAGCTCGTCGGCGCCTGTTCGTGGGCGCTCATCGCTCACGAGTGGCGGGACGAATCGCGGCCGGCTCGGGCCGCTCACGCCTACAACGTCACTCGGTTCGGCGACCTCGGCCTGTTCCTCGCCGCCGGCGCCGCTTTCGCCTCGGTCGAGTCTCTGGATTACGGCGCTCTGGAACAACTCGATGGCTGGCAGGCCCACGCCTTCGCTGCCGGGATTCTGCTCGCCGCACTGGCCAAATCGGCCCAGCTGCCCTTTTCCCCATGGTTGTTCTCGGCCATGGCGGGGCCCACCCCGGCATCGGCGCTGCTTCATTCGGCCACGATGGTGGCTGCTGGCGCCTACGCCTTGATTCGTCTCGAGCCGGTGCTCTCCGAGGTCGCCTGGTTCGGTCCGGTCACCATCGCCTTCGGGCTGGCCACAGCGCTCGGTGGCGGCGTGATCGCCGCAGTGCACGAACATTCCAAGAAGCTGCTCGCCGCATCGACATCGGCTCAATACGGATTGATGTTCGTTGCGATCGGAGCGGGCTACCCCCTGGCGGCCTTCATCCACCTCGTGGTCCACGCCGTGTTCAAATCGCAGCTGTTCCTCTCGGCCGGTGTGGCGATCGAGGCCGCCGGAAGCGAATTGCTGAGCGAACAGAGGATGGGCCGCAGCCTGCCGGCGATGGCCGGTGCCACAGCCGTCGGTGCTCTCGGGCTGGCCGCCGTTCCTCCCCTCGGTGCTGCCTTCTCGAAGGAGCAGATCCTCTCGGCGGCCGTGCACGAAAACACATACCTAGGTTTCGTTGTCTTGGCTGCCGGGTTGTTGAGCGCGGTGTACGCCGCCAGATTCTTCTTCGGCACGTTCGGTCGCCGCCCCTCCAACGCCGACGAAATGGTTCACGAGTCGCCGGGTCCGGTGGAGCGAGCCGCGGTTTTCGGATTGGCCGGCGCCACTCTCCTCCTTGGCCTTCTCTGGCTCCCCATCGTCGAGGAACGGGTGACCGACTGGTTACCCGGCGACCTGGCCCCCGGCAAGCGTTGGGAGCTGTTCGCCTCGCTGCTCACGGTGGTGGTGGGCGCGGCCGTTGGTTGGCTCCTGCACTTCTATCCCGGGCTGGTTCTCCGACTTCGAAAGGCCGGTGTCGATGAGGATTGGTTCGCCCTTCCGGCGGCCACTGAGCGCTACATCGTTCGACCAACCCTGCGGCTCGCTCTTTCGAGCGCAACGTTCGACGACCAGCGACTTGATCGGCGAATGACACTCCCTGCTTCGGTGGCTCGCTCGGCCAGTTCCCGTCTGGCCACCTTCGACGACGCAACCGTCGATCATGGGCTCATGAGCGCCGTTGCCGCGGTCCGATCACGAGCCAATCGCTTGGGCCAGTTCGACGACGCCGTGGTCGATGCCGGTATTCGATTGGTGGCCGCAACCAGTGGCTGGCTCGCGAAGGCCCTCGATCGCGTCGGGGAACTGCTGGCCGACGGCATTCCCATGGGTGCGGCCCGGTTGTCGGGCCTGGCCGCCAAGCGAGTGCGTCAGAGCCAGACCGGAATGACCCACCACTACTTTCTCATGATCGCATCGGGCACCGCCGCGATCACCCTGCTGGCAATCGTATGGAGCTGATGTGCTGACTCTTGTTGTTCTCATTCCGATTCTGGGCGCTCTGTTCGTGGGCCTGGCCAAGGCGGGGCACGATCGCTGGGTGGCCACCGTCTTTGCCGGAATCCCCCTGGTGTTCCTCGTCATCACTTGGACTCGGTTCGACTTCGATTCTGACGCGATGTTCCAGTTGACCGAGACCGCCACGTGGATTCCCACCCTTGGTGTGGGCTGGCGGATGGGTGTCGACGGCATCTCGCTGGCCATCGCCACGATGAGTGCCCTCATCTTCGTTGCCGCCATGGTCTATCCGGTCGACACCAAGGGCCGACCGAGTGCGTATTACGCCTGGATGCTGTTCCTCGAGGCCGTCTCACTCGGCTTGTTCCTCACCACCGACCTGCTCGTGTTCTACGTGTTCTTCGATCTGAGCCTGGTCGGGATGTACTTCCTGATCGGCCGTTGGGGACACGGCGAGTCCCAACTCGCCGCCATGAAGTTCTTCGTCTACACCCTGGCCGGATCGCTCGTCATGCTCCTCGGCATCTTGGCCCTCTACACCGCCACCGATCCCCTCACCTTCGACATGGAGGAGCTCATCAACCAGCAGCCATTGGCCGGCAACACGGTTCGCGGGGGAGTCGCCTTGCTGCTGATCGTTCTCGGTTTGGCCGTGAAGACGCCACTCTTTCCCGTTCACACCTGGCTGCCGCCGGCCCACGTGAACGCCCCTGGCCCTGTCTCGGCCATCCTCGCCGGCGTGCTGCTGAAGATGGGCACCTACGGTCTCATCCGGATCCCCTTCTCGATGATGCGCGAGAGTTTCGATCGTTTCGCCCTGGTCATTGCCATCGTCGGAGTTGTCAGCATTCTCTATGGCTCGCTGGTTGCCCTCGGGCAGACCGATCTCAAGCGCCGAATCGCCTACACATCGGTGAACCACATGGGCTATTCCGTGCTCGGCATTGCCGCCGCCGGAGCGTTCGCCTCGGGCAACGATGCGGCCCGAAACCTGGCGCTCACGGGGGCAACGGTCGAGATGGTCGCCCATGGATTGATCACCGGAAGTCTCTTCCTGATGGCGGGATCGTTCTGGCAACGAACCCAGTCGTATGTCATGGACGAATACGGTGGTCTCTCGGCCTCGGCCCCGAAGCTTGCCACCGCGGCCGTGGTCGCGGCGTTCGCTTCGCTCGGTCTGCCCGGGTTGGTCGGCTTCGTCGCCGAGTTCCAGATCTTCGTGGGGGTCTTCGCCGTCTTCCCGGTGCTCGCCGGCATCGGGTTGATCGGCATCGTGATCACGGCCGTGCTCTTCCTGCAGATGTTGCAGAAGATCTTCTTCGGTGAACCGGCCGGCCGATCGTTGTCGTTTGCCGACCTCGGCAAGGCCGAAGTCGCGGTCCTCGCCGTGCTGCTCGGTCTCGTCGTGTTTCTCGGGATCTACCCGCGGTGGCTCCTCGCCCTGATCGATCACACGGCGGCGGTTCTGGTTGGAGCTGCTTGATGCCCATCGGTCATGCTGGTCCCGAGATCGCCATGATCGTCGGAGCGATCGCAACCCTGCTGTTCGCCACGTTTGCGTCGCAGCGTTTTCAGTCGTGGTCGGCTGCGGTTGCCGGGCTCACCCTGATCGTCGCAGCCGCAGAGATCGCACGGATCATCGACCTCGAGCAGCAGGTCACGTTCTCTGGCGTCTGGGCACTCGACGACACCGCGGCATGGTCGAAGATGATCATCATCATCTCGTCCGGGCTGGTGGTGTTGATGTCGCCCGATTGGTTTCACACCGATCAACGTCACGGCGAGTACTACGCCGTCCTGCTGTTCGGTGGGGCCGGGGCCATGGCGATGGCGTCAGCGGCCGATCTGTCCGAGCTGGTTCTGGCGGTGCTGCTGTCGTCGATCACGGGGTACGTGATGGCGGCCTACCACCGGGCTTCGCCCGTTTCGGTCGAAGCGGGAATGAAGTACTTCCTGATCGGACTCTTCGGCAACACCGCCCTCTTGCTCGGCGCCACCTTCATGTTCGGGATCGCCGGCACCACGCGATACGCCGGATTCGCACCGGGCTCGGTCGCTGGTGCCGCCGGGGTGATCGCTGTCGTCAGCTTGGTGATCGGACTCGCCTTCAAGGTCGGCGCCGCCCCCGTCCACGAGTGGGTGCCCGACGTCGCTCAGGGAGCGCCCGTCCCGTCGGCGGCATTCCTCACCGTGGTTCCCAAGGTGGCCGCGCTCGTGGCCTTCGCCCGCCTCATTCCCGCAGTCTCCGACGAAATTGCGTGGCGCCCGATCGTGGCCGTGATCTCGGTGGCCACGATGACGATCGGCAATCTCGGCGCTTTGAGACAGGAAGATGTCCGACGGTTGTTGGGATGGTCGTCGGTTTCTCAGGCCGGCTACGGGCTCATGGCCGTCGTCGTCGTCGATCGCACCGATTTCGCCATTCCGGCCCTGCTCATGTTCGTCGCGGCCTACGCCCTGGCCAACATCGCCGCCTTCGCCGTCGTAGCCGAACTTCGAGGCCTCACTGCCCTCGACCACTACCAGGGTCTCGGCACCAAACAACCGTTGTTGGCCGGTGTGTTGGCCATTTCGTTGTTGTCGCTGGTCGGTATCCCCCCGCTCGGTGGGTTCACGGCCAAGCTCGAATTGTTCACCGCAGCCATCGACGGCGGCTATGGGTGGCTGGCCCTGGTCGCCGTTGCCAACACGGTGCTGTCGTTGGCCTACTACCTGCGAGTTCTCGAGAAGATGTACCTGCAGCCGGTGGAAAACGATGTGCCCGCCCGTCTTGGTTGGCGGGTGACGGTGGCCGCAATGACGGCCGTCATCCTGGTTGTGGCCCTCGGGCTCTTTGCCGGTCCGGTTCTCGAAGCCTTCGAGTCGGCGCAGTTGCTCGGCTCGTGACCGACCCCGACCCGCTCAGGGCTCGTCGTTGTGGACCTGCCCGTAATTGAAGATGGCGACGATCAGCACGCCGCCGACCACGTTGCCCAACACCGCCCAGAAGAACCAGGCGCCGAACCGGGCAATCGAGAGGTCGTCTCCGAGCACCGCGGCCAGCACCTCGCTGCTACCGGCGATGGAGTGGGAGAAGCCGCTCACGCCGACGATGTAGGTGCCCAGGAGAATCACGAGAATCTGCCCCGTCGACTCGCGGCTCGCTGTCACCAACCAGGCCACCAGGGCGATCACCCAGCCGCCGAAAACGGCGGTCCAGAAGATCTCGCCGCTGCTCCTGCTGCCCATTTCGAGCCCCAGCTTCACCAGTTCGGCTCGGACTTCAGGCGAGGTCCCCGGAGTCTTTGTTGCCAACACCGAGAACATGAATGCCCCCAGCACATTTGCGCTCAAGACCACGCTCCACAGTCGTAGCGTCGCCCGAAACATCCGGCGTTTCTCGAGCACGAGGGCCACGGGGAACAGTGTGTTCTCGGTGAACAGGTGCATCCTCCCGAGGATCACGATGACGAAACCGATCGGGTAGACGAGATAGGCCAGTGCGGGCGTCGACGGTTTGTCGCCCAGGATCGAGGTGAGGGTGGCCACGCCGACCCCCGACAATCCCATCGCCAGACCGGCCGACATTGCCGAGAAGGCCACGTTGAGCGAGGGGCGCTCCAGCTCCGTCTGCGCTTCGGCGATGACCAGGTCGAATATGTCGCTCGCAGTGCGACGGCTGGGCTCGTCTTTCATCGACGGACCATAACAGTGGCCCACTTCGAGGCTGATACGCAGCGTCGATGCATCTCTCCCATATTCTCTGCCCATGGCTGATGAACCTGCGAGTTGGTATCCGGACCCGAGTGGGCGAGCCGAGCTGCGTTATTGGGATGGCACGGCGTGGACCGAGCACATCAGCAACAACGGGGTACAGGGCATCGATTCGGTGGACGCACCGCCGCCGCCCACCCGCATGGATCGCATCGACGAGGCGATGACCCTGGGCAACGAGGGCCGCCCCGACCGCATCCAGAAACAGCTCCGGGGCGACGGTATTCGGGGCGCCGGACTCACCGGACGTGTACCCGGAGGCGGCGGTTCGATCCTGAACGAACCGGTTCTGGTCGTGAATCAGAAGGCCAAACTCATCGAGTTGAACAACCAGTACAGCGTGTACGACCAGGACGGCCGGCAGATCGCCATGGTCAACCAGGTCGGTCAGTCGGCGGCCAAGAAGATGTTGCGCCTCGTCAGCAGCGTCGACCAGTTCCTCACCCACACGCTCGAGGTCACTGACGCCGGGGGCCACGTGGTGATGCGGTTGGTGCGACCGGCGAAGATCATCAAGTCCACGGTCATCGTTCAGGATGCGGTCGGCAACGAAGTGGGCCGGATCGTGCAGCAGAAGATGATGGGAAAAATCAACTTCGGGCTTCAATCGGGCAGCCACACACTCGGGTCGATCAAGGCCGAGAACTGGAGAGCCTGGAACTTCAGGATCGAAGACGCAGCAGGCACGGAAATCGCCCGAATCTCCAAGACCTTCGAGGGCGTCGCCAAGACGATGTTCACCACCGCCGACAACTACGTCGTACAGATCCACCAACGACCACCCGAGCCGCTCAACATGTTGGTCGTTGCGTCAGCGCTCTGCATCGACACGGCGCTCAAACAAGACTCTCGTGGCTTCGGCTGAGTGACTCGGCTGCGTGACTGGCTTCAGCGCTGTCGAAGCTCCAGACCATCGGGTCGCCACTGCCGACCGGCGAACACGATCTGGTTCACCGTGCAGTGCCGCTCGAGGAATCCGGCTTCGCAGTAGGCGAGATAGAAGCGCCAGAGGCGGCAGAAGCGATCGTCGAGTCCGAGAGCGTGGACGTCATCGATGCTCTCGTCGAACTTCTCACGCCATCTCCTCAGCGTCTCGGCGTAGTGGGCCGAGAGATCCTCCACGTCGATGATCTGCATTTGTGTGGCCTTGCTCACCGATCTCGAGATCGCACCGATGGAGGGAAGGAAGCCGCCGGGAAAGATGAAGCGGCGAATGAAGTCTTCGGTGTTCTTGGTCCGCTCGTAACGACGGTCGGGTACACAGATGGCCTGGATGGCGGCCATGCCGTTCGGTTCCATGCACCGTTCGATTGTTGCGAAGTAGCGGTCGTAGTCACGCCAGTCGACGGCCTCGATCATCTCGATGGAAACAACGCGGTCGAAACGACCCTCGAGGTCTCGCCAGTCCGAATCGAGGAGAGTGACATCATCAGAACGGTTGGCCTGCCCGACCCGATGGGTGGCTTCTTTGAGTTGTTCCTCGGAGATCGTGGTCGTGGTGACTTTGCAACCGGCCGTGTCCACGGCCCGCAGGGCGAAGCCGCCCCAACCCGTGCCGATTTCGAGAATCGTGTGTTCGCTGTTGACGCCGAGTTTGGCGAGCAGGCGATCGTATTTGTGCTGGCTGCCCTCGGCCAACGCTGCTTCCGCTGATGGAAAGATGGCTGATGAGTAGGTGAGCGTCTCGTCGAGGAAGATTCGGAAGAAGTCATTGCCGAGGTCGTAGTGGCTGGCGATGTCCTCTTGGTTCTTCGACCGTCCAGGCGTGGGCACCGCATCCCGGATTCGGTCTGTGGCCCATCCCGTCGCATTGGAAATGCGATTGCGCACCTCGTCGATCCATTCCAGATTCCGGATGATGATTCGGGTGACGGCGACGGGGTCTTCGCTGTCCCACCAACCCTCGAAGTAGCCGCGACCGAGTCCGATCGACCCTTCCTTCACCAGCGCCGTCCAGGCTCGGGGATCGAGGATCTCGATGGTGGCCTCGAGAATGTCGCCTTGCCGGTCGGTGGTGCCGTAGGTGGTGCGGTCGCCTCCGTCGATCACCGTCAAGCGATCTCGTTTCATTCGCTCGAGCATCTTCTTGACCGCGACTCGGGCCGCTCGAGCCCCGAACCCGGCGTTGCCTTCCGATGCCGTTCCGGCCCGGGCCAGGAGCCGCTCGGGACGAACGGCCCCTCGGGGCTCCGAGATCACCTGATCGATCGGGGAATCATCCGAGGGGGGCGAGAAGGATTCGAGGGCGGTCATCGTGAAGGCTCCAATGGGGGAGTGGATGCGGTCTGGTGAGGATGTGGAACAAAGGGCACCCGCTTGGCGAACAGCCGGGCGGCCTGTGCGTGGATGCCGGCTGTGACGCGGTGGGTGGGAAAAGGAACCGACCTGAGCGAGGCGGTCAATACCGGACGAGTGGCGGGTGTGCGCTCGGTGCGAAGGGCGGTGTGTACGACCAGGCCTTCGTCGGGGTCGAGCACGTCGATGTCGACGGCGACCCGGTCGTCACCAGCGGCGGCCCGGAAGCGGTACTGATAGTCCATTCCCAGGAACGGTGAGACGTGGAGTGCCTTGGGGAACACCGCAGTGAGCAAGCCATCGGCCTCTCGGGTGAGCTCGATTGCGTAACGGAAGCGCTCTTTCCATGGAGTGTTCGTGACCTCCAGGATTGCTCCGACCGGGTCGGCGTCGGCCGAATCCCACACGAAGAACACCGTGATGGGGTTGAAGAGCCAGCCCCAGCGCCGAATCTGCGACAGCATCCGCACCGGTCCGGCCACCTCTCGACCGAGGACCTCGCTCATCTCCCGTCGGGCCTGGTCGCCGAGTGATCCGGTGGGGGAGGTGCCGTAGTCGGCCCGACGGAACCGGGCGAGAGCCGGATGCTTGGCTGACCATGCAGGATGCAGCGAACAGAGATCTTCGGGTCGATCGGGATCGATCCACACTTGGCTGACCGGATACACGAACTGGTGCTCGGTGGGAGTGACCCGGCGATGCACGACCTTGCCCTCGCAGAGTGCGGGCGGACCCGGAGTCACCAGCTCACCCCGAGGCGGTCACAAACTCGTAGACCCGAAACCATTCCGTCTTCATGGAATCCGTAGCTCCAGTAGGCCCCGCAGAAGTGAACGAGGTCGGCCCCGTCGATTTCGTCGAAACGACGCTGGGCCTCGATCGCCGGACCGTCGAACACTGGATGGGAGTAGTTGAACGACGCCAGAACCTGGTCGGGATCGATTCGGTGGTCGCTGTTGAGCGTGACCAGATAGCGCCGGGAACCGGCCAACCGCTGGAGGTCGGTCATGTCGTAGGTGAGGGTGGAAACGTCTTGGCGGTCGGATCTCACCTGGGGTCGGTCGTAGTTCCAAGCCGACCAGGTCTTCTCGATCGGCGACAGAACGGACGTGTCGGTGTGGAGCGTCGCAATGTTGGGTTGGTAGCGAATGGCGCCCAGAATCTCCTTCTCGTCCGTCGTTGCGTCGTCGAGTAGCCGCAGTGACTGATCGGAATGGCAGGCGAGGATGACCCGGTCGAAGGTCTCGCTACCCATCTCGGCCGTTGTCACGGTCACGTACTTCCTGTCGTCGTCAGTCGAAGTGCGTTGGACACCGAGCACGGGACTACCCAACCGGATGGTGCCCTGAAACCTCTCGGCGATTGCGTCGACATAGACGCGACTGCCTCCCGTGACGGTGCGCCATTGCGGACGATCACCAACACCGAGCAGTCCGTGATTCCGTAGGAACCGAAGCAGGCTGACGGCGGGGAATTGTCCGAAGGTGGTCGGATCGGCCGACCAGACCGACGAGCCCATCGGGATCAGGTGGAGATCGATGAACGCCTGCGAATATCCGCCCTCGTTGAGGAATTCGGCGATGGTCTGCTGCTCGTCGGGATAGGCGGAATCCAGCAGTCGTTTGGCCCTCCGGTAGAAGCGAGCGATGTCCAACAGCATGCGCCACATCGTCGGACGCACGAGGTTTCGGCGATCGGCGAAGAGTGTGGCGAGACTGGTGGCCCGGTAGGTGAAGACCGAGCCGTCGAGATCGCGATCGGTCACCCCGAAGCTCATCTCGGCGTCCTGCACCGGCACGTCCAACTCGGAGAAGAGCCGCACGAGGTTCGGGTAGTTCCGATCGTTGTGCACGATGAACCCGGTGTCGACGGCCATCATCCCGGCCACCGGATCCTGTACGTCGACGGTGTTGGAATGGCCACCAAGACGATGACCGGCCTCGAACAGCGTGACGTCGTGGTGAGGACCCAACACGTGGGCGCAGGTGAGTCCGGCAATTCCCGAGCCGATGATGGCGATACGCATGACTTCCAATTCGGAACCAACCGCGCCTTGGATGGCTGGATGGCGAGATAGGGGAGACCGTTTCGGGGCCGATTTTCGGCCCAGACGATTGGCCATGCAACCATGGGGTTGCCGGCCATGGCTGATCGAGTGGCAGAATTCTCGACGCCGGGAACCCGGCTTCCCACTCGGTTCGGCGTGTTGAGGTCGACGCGCTGTCCGAGGTCTGATAATGGGGCCGGAAGGGCTTTGGTGCCCGGGCCGTAGACTCGTGCGGTGGCTCTTCCCACCGTGATCGCCGTAACACCAGACTCGCCGGCCGCCCTGGCCGGTGTTGTCATTGGTGATGTGCTGGTCACGGTCAACGGAGAGACGCCCCGAGACGTCATCCAATATCAGCTCCTCGTCGACGAGGCCGACGTGACGCTCGAAGTCGAGCGAGGCGGAATGGAACGTCTTTTCGAGATCACGAAGACGGCAGGCGCCAATCTCGGCATCGAAGTGCAGTCGTCACTGTTCGATCAGGTCCGCACGTGCGACAACCATTGCTCGTTCTGTTTCATCTATCAGCTGCCCGAAGGCATGAGGAAGAGCCTCTACCTCAAAGACGACGATTTCCGCCTGTCCTTTCTCTACGGCAACTTCACCACGCTCACCCGGTTCACCGAGGCCGACCTCGAGCGTGTCGTGTCCGAGGGGTTGTCGCCCCTCTACGTGAGCATCCACGCCACCGATCCCGATCTTCGGTCTCGACTCCTCCGCAATCGTCGTGGCGCCACCAGCCTCCGATGGCTCCGAGCTCTACTCGATCACGGCGTCGACGTTCACGGCCAAGTTGTTGTCTGCCCCGGAATCAACGATGCGGAAGCGCTCGAGAACACCCTGATCGGCGTGCTCGACGAATATCCCGAGCTGGCATCCCTCGCCATCGTCCCGCTCGGGGTGAGCGATCACTCCGACGAACCGGAGATGCGGGATCACACTCAGGCCGAGGCCGAGTTCGTCGTTGATCTGGTCGAAGGTTGGCAACAGACCTTCCTCGCCACGTTGGGGCACCGACTCGTGTTCGCAGCAGACGAGTACTACCTCCTCGCCAACCGTCCGTTCCCCCAACCGGAAACCTACGAGGGCTTTCCGATGCACGAAGACGGCATCGGCATGGCCCGCACATTCGAACTCGAGTTCACCGGTCGTACCGACGAGGCCACCGGCCCCAAATCCGGTTTCTTCGCCTGGGTCGACGGTGCCCCGGCCGAGGGTTATCGAGCGCCCCGGCTCTCGCCATCGGGAACCGATGGAGGCCTCCTCCAGCTCCGACCATCGAAGAAGGCCCCGATCGGGGTGATCACGTCGTCCTACGGCGCCCGCATTCTCGGCCCACTGATCGATGCTCTCGATCGACCCGACATCCGGCTCGTCGTCGTCGACAACCAGTTCTTCGGTGGCAACATCGCCGTCACCGGCCTCCTCGTCGGCGCCGACATCTCCCGGGTGCTCGCCGCCGAACCGGCCGGTCACCGCTATCTGCTTCCCGATGTCTGCCTTTCCGGCGGCACCTTCCTCGACGGCACGGCCGTCACTGATCTACCCCATCCCGTCGATGTCATCGCAACCGATGGCATCGCCCTTCGTGAAGCGCTGGGCGTGCAACCCGCTCCAGCACTGGTGAACGCATGAGTACCCCTGTAACCCCCGGCCTTCCCTCGGTCGTGATCGTCGGCCGGCCGAACGTCGGCAAGTCCACCCTGATGAACCGCATCCTCGGTCGCCGCGAGGCGATCGTCGAAGAGCGTCCGGGTGTCACTCGCGACCGCAAAGAGGTCGAAGCCGAATGGCAGGGCACGAACTTCCTGCTGATCGACACCGGCGGTTGGATGGCCAAAGGTTCTTCCATCGACGACAAGGTGTCCCGGCAGGCCGAAATGGCCATGAAAACCGCCGACGTTCTGCTCTTCGTCGTCGACGCCAGCATCGGGGTCACCGAAGAAGACGACAACGCGGTCAAAGCCCTTCGCGGCGTCGGAGTGCCGGTGCTCCTCGTTGCCAACAAGATCGACGACGCCTCACACCACGACCAGATCTGGGAGCTCGTGAAGCTCGGAATGGGCGAGCCCTATCCCGTCAGTTCACTCCATGGTCGGGGCGTGGGCGATCTGCTCGACGCGGTCGTCGAGCACCTGCCCGACGTTGCCGAAGACGAAGTCGACGCCGAACAGGAAGAGGCCGACCGCATTTTCTCGATCGCGCTCGTGGGCCGTCCGAATGTCGGCAAGTCCACCCTCTTCAATCGACTCATCGGTGAGGAACGTTCGGTCACCCACGACATGCCGGGCACCACCCGAGACACGGTCGACACCGTGGTCGACACCGTCAGCGGACCCATCCGCTTCCTCGATACCGCCGGCATGCGTCGACGCAGCAAGATCGATGACGACACCGAGTACTACTCGGTGGTTCGGGCGCTCAAATCCGTCGACTCGGCTGACGTCGCGCTGCTCGTGCTCGACTCGACCGAAGGCATCACCGGCCAAGACCAGCGACTGGCCGAGCGGGTCGACGCCGCTGGTTGCCCGATCGTGTTGGTCTTCAACAAGTGGGACCTCATCTCCACCGAGCAGCGTGAGGGCATCGGTCTCCAGGTCGAACGGAAGCTCGGCTTCCTGCCCGACGTGCCAGTGCATCGCACGTGTGCGATCAACGGGCGCGGGGTCGAGAAGTTGCTGCCGTCGATGAACGTTGCGCTCGACGCCTACAAGAAGCGTTCGCCCACCCGCAAGGTGAACGACGTGATCCGGTTGGCGCAACAGGCCCAGCCCGCCCCGCATGGCGCCAGGATTCTCTACGCCACCCAGGGTGCGGTGCACCCACCGACATTCACGCTGTTCTCCAACCGGGATCTGCACGAAAGCTACGTTCGCTACATCGAGCGCAAGCTCCGCGAAGATCTCGAACTCGGACCCACGCCGATCAAGATCCGGGTTCGTCGCCGCTCCAATTAGCGTTTCTGCAACTTCGTCGCGGAAACGTCAATTCGTGTCGATTGCGCTTGTTTTCATCTTCGATCCCAGCACGAGACCCATCCGAGGTACCATCCCACGATGGAACGGCTCCTGCCAGCCCTCGCCGCACTCGTGTGCGCCGGCGCGGCCGTCGTGTGGATTCGATCCACCCTTTTTCGTCGGCAGGTGTCCAACCGGCTCTCGGGCGAGGCGATCGACCCCGACCTGTGGCGTCTCGCCGACGAGGAATACCGACGAGATTTCCAGTCGTCACTCTTCGCGATCATGGCCACGATCGTGCTGGCCGTCATCGTCTTTGCCGAAGTCGACGGTATTGCCGCAATCGTTTCCACGCTCCTTGCCGTCAGCCCCGCGGTCACACTGATCCGCCGCACCCGTCTGGCCGAAGTGGCCCGGATCTCGGCCGATCGCTCCGAGATCGAGAAGAAGGCGCGCGAGGTTCTCACCCAGGAAGAACTGGCGCCGCTGCAATGGGCCGCCCGCTTGGCCCCATCGGACTTTCCCGACCTTCCCGGCTTCGAGATCGGCCAGGCTTACCAGGCCGGAAGCGGCGCCATGGCGGGCGACTTCTACGACGTCTTCAAGATCGACGAGCATCGTGTCGGTGCTGTCATCGGTGACGTCACCGGGCACGGGATCGAGCCCTCGATCACCGCGCTGCAAGCCAAATACCTCCTTCGTACCTTCCTCATCCAGTTCCGTGATCCGGGCCAGGCACTCGAACAGCTCAACTCCCAGATGAGCGAGCTCGTTCGGGGCGACGAGTTCATCTCGCTCTGCATCCTCGTTTTCGACACCGAGGCCGAAACCCTTCGTTATGCCTCGGCGGGCCATCCAGCGGCGTTCGTCTGGCACGGCCGAGAAGTCCGTCCACTCGGTGCCACCGGGCCCCTCCTCATGCTCGACCCCACGGCCCCCTATCACTCGCGAGAGATGGCATGGGATCAAGACGACCTCGCCGTTCTCTACACCGACGGTCTGGCCGAAGCCCGAAATGGTGATGCGCTGTTCGGGGAAGACGGTGTCGCTTCGATGATCCGACGCGATCCCACGGCATCGCCCGATGTGCTCACGAAGGTGCTCGTGGAAGCCGCACGCGATTTTGCGGGCGGACCAATTGGTGACGACGTTGCGGTTCTGGTCCTGCGTCGGGTGTAGTACTGCCCATGCCGTGGTGCGACACCTGTGATGAATACCGAGCGCCCAACGCCCTGACCGTCGAAGGTCACTGCGCCGCCTGCGACAGCGACGTCGACACCGAAGACCTGAAGGAACAGGCGAAGGCCTCCACGAAGGCGCCCTGGCACTTCAAGTTGATGGTGTTTGCGCTGGTGATCTATCTCGGCTGGCGACTGGTCCAGGGTGTGGTGTGGATTGTGGGCCGATTCTGATCGGCAACAGCTGATACCGCGCTAACGTGAGCGGCTGCCACGGGCTGTGGCGCAGCCTGGTAGCGCACCTGACTGGGGGTCAGGGGGTCGTGAGTTCGAATCTCGCCAGCCCGACGGTAAAACAGTAGGTCAGAGCCGGTCCCCAGGGGCCGGCTCTCCTCGTTTTCGGGCCCGCCGGCGCTGGCGGACAAGTCAGTGAGGTCGGGGAGAACATCCACGCATACCTGGCGAACACCCCGTTGCCCGGTAGCGTCCCCCGAGGCTGTTGGTGGGCAACGGCGGCGATCGCAAAGTGGTGGAGCAGTGGCGGATATTCAGGCAGGGACACCGGACGACGCTGAATTCGGGTCGGACCCGAATTGGTTCTCACGACGAGGTTTCTTGGTCGGAGCGGCCGGTGTGGCCAGCCTCGCCGTGTGGCGCCCGTTCACGGCATCAGCCCAGACCTCGAACCTCATCCAGATCGAGAATCAGCGCACCGGTACCGACCGTTGGCGGCTCACCAAGCTGGCCTCTGACCGGCTGACCGAGGTGAGCGCCTTCACCCGTACGTCGAGTGTGCGAGCCGGCGACACCCTCGAGGTCTGTGTACTCGTGCCCGAGCAGGCAACGGTCTCGGCCGAGGTGTTCAGGATCGGCTACTACAACGGCCTCGGCGGACGACTGATGAAGACCATCGCCGGCACTGCGGTGGCGCCGTCCCCATCGCTGGAGCCCAACCCGACCACGGGCGAGGTCGCCTCGACCGCGCCGGTGACCTTCCGAATTCCGGTCGGCAACGACTGGATCTCCGGCGTCTACCTGGTCAAGGTGAAAGACCAGAACGGATTCGATGCGTGGGCCCAGTTCATCGTCATCGACGATCGGCCCGCCGACGTTCTGTTCCAGCACGCCCTCACCACGATGGCCGCCTACTGCGCCACGCCGCAAGGCACCGGCAAGGCGCTCTACGATCATCTGAGCTCCCCATCGATCGTCACGTCAACGGGTGCCGAGCGGGCGTCGGTGGTCAGTCTCGACCGACCACTCCACAAACAAGGTGCGGCCCAGTTCTTCGGCGGCGGCGACAGCGACATGCTCGTGTGGCTCGAGCGCGAGGGGTATGACGTCACCTACAAGTCGGTCATCGAGGTCCACCGCGACCCCGCCGCACTCCGGCGACACAAGGTGCTGGTGTCGGCCGGCCACGACGAGTATTGGACCCAAGAGGTCTACGACGGCTGGCGGAACGCACGAGATGCCGGAGTGAGCTTGTTCGTCTCGTCGGCGAACTGCGCTTACTGGCGAATCCGCCTCGAGCCATCGGCTGACGGCCGGCCACATCGACGGATCGTTTGCTACAAGGAAGCGTTCGATCCGGGTGCTCCGAAAACCGAACGATTCCGCAACGTCGCCAAATCCGAGCAAGAACTCATCGGCGTCAACTGGAACACGTGGAGCCCGAAAAACACCCAGCTCGTACCCACGGATGTGAACCACTGGTTCTGGAACGGAACCGGCGTCAGTGCCGGAGTTGCGCTCCCACCATTGATCGTTGGCTACGAGATCGATTCGGTCGACCCGAAGTATCCGCTTCCGGCCAGCACTGAACGCACCATCCTGGCTGCTTCCCCCTTCACCGGGAGCACAGGAAGTGCAGAGATTGCGCACACCTCGTTGTTCCGGGCGCCCAGTGGAGCCTGGGTATTTGCGTCGGGAACCATCTCCTGGGCCTGGGCACTAGCCCGTGGCGGCTATATCCATCCCGCCATCCAGCGGGCAACGAGCAACTTGTTCAATCGAATGTTGGCCGACGGTGGAGGACCAGTCGTTCCGCCGATCGTCACAACCACCGCCGTCGCCACGACGGTGCCGGTCGTGACGACGACAACCAACCGGCCCACGACGACAACCACCCAGCCGACGACGACCAAACCAGCCGACACCCAGCCACCGGACACCCAATCGACCACGACCGAACCCGAACCGCTCGGTCCGGAAACCGAACCCGAAGCGCAGCCCGTCGAGCCTCAGCCGTTCGCCCCGTTTGCTACTGCGGCCGCCTTCGTGCGTCAGCAATACCGAGATTTTCTCGGCCGTGAAGCTGATCAACCCGGCTTGGAGTTCTGGGCCAATCAACTCGGTGCCGACGGATCTGGCCGTGAGCTCGTGATCGAGCGGTTCCTTTCCTCCGATGAGTTTGATCCCAGACTCCGAATTGCTCGCCTCTATCTCGCCGCCTTCGCCCGGGTTCCCGACTCCGGGGGTTACGACTATTGGGCCGACCAACACCTGCGAATCGGCCTTCCCGTGAAGGCGATGGGGGAGATCTTTGCCGACTCACCCGAATTCCATCTGCGTTACGGAACCCCCGACAGTTCCGAATTCGTGCGCCTGATCTATCGCAACGTGTTCGGTCGCGATCCCGACCAACTCGGCCACGACTACTGGGTCGCGCAGATGGGTTCAGGCCTCAGTCGTGGTGGTCTGTTGGCTGGGTTCAGTGAATCTCCCGAAGGCCGGAACCTCTACGAGGCCAGAGTCGACGTCATCGTCATCCACGAGGGGATGCTCGAAAGGCCGCCCACACAATTCGAGTACGAGATGGGCCGTCGTCAACCCGGTGGTCAGGCGTCGAGAAGCGCCTTGATTCGGGCAACGCTGGCCAGTACTGAATACGCGGCACGGGTCACGAAGGCCTGACAACGCCCCCCGCCACGTCGGCGTCGAACACCCTCGCTGCCATGAGAGATGGTGGCGGCTACCGTTCGAGTGATGTGCGGTCGTTTCGTTTCCACTGCGCCGCCCGACGAACTGGCCAAGTACTTCAGTGCCGACGTTCCGGAGGAGGCCCTCGAGGAGAACTACAACGTCGCGCCCACCAACCACGTTCATGCCGTACGAGAGCGCGGCGGTCAGCGCACGCTGGCCACCCTTCGCTGGGGACTGGTGCCCTTCTGGGCCAAGGATCTCAAGATCGGATCGAAGATGATCAACGCTCGTTCCGAAACGGCTCCGGACAAACCGGCCTTTCGTCGGGCGTTCAGCAAGCGGCGTTGTCTGATCCCGGCCGACGGGTTCTTCGAGTGGCAGAAGGTTGACGGATCCAAGACCAAGCAGCCGTATTTCATCCATCGGGTCGACGACGAACCGCTCGCCCTCGCCGGACTCTGGGAGTTCTGGCATCCCAAAGACGACGAGGGCAACGACCTCCCCGATGCAGATCCGATCGCCACGTGCACGATCCTCACCTGCGAGGCCAACGAAACGATGGCGAAGATCCACGATCGAATGCCGGTGATGATTCCGCCCAACCGGTGGGACGACTGGCTCGATCCCGAAACCCAACCGGAACTCATGAAATCGCTCTTGGTTCCGGCTCCGAACTCGCTGCTCACGATGTATCCGATCTCCACGGCAGTGAACAGCGTTCGCAACAACGGCGCCGACCTCCTCGAACCCGTCAAGCGGGTCGAGGAATTGGAACTCTGGTGAGCGACCTCACCCTGCAGCGTCGATTCCGACGACGAATCATTCGGGCCCAGGCTCGCCTCGAGGCCGGCACCGGCGACCGTTGGATCCCGCTCATCATCGGTGGAACCCTCACGGCGATTCTCATCTGGATCAACTTGGCCAAAGTGAACGCTCTCGACGCCGGGAGCGACCTCGCCGGATACACCCAAGGGGTCTGGCTCGTCAAAGAGGGGTACTTCCCCGAGGCGTCGCTGTTCGGTGATGGGGTTCACATTCTCGAGTTGCACTGGTCCTTCATTCTCTATCCACTCGCTCTCATCGGCTTCATCGGACCCGTAGCGAAAGGGCTCGTGGTCACCCAGTCGATTGCGATCGGGCTGGCGGTGTTCCCTTTGTGGCGCCTCGCCCGCAACGTGGCCAACCTGCGCATTGGCGCCGCATCGGCACTTTGCGCGGCCTACGCACTCCATCCGGCAACACACCGACTCGCCACCGACGACTTCCATCCAGAAGCACTCGCAATCCCGGCGCTCATCGCCCTTGCCTACTTCGGGGCCCGCAAGCGTTGGTTCTGGTACTGGGTGTTCGTCCTGGTGGCGTTGTCTTGTCGAGCCGACCTCGGGCTGGCCGTTGGCCTGTGGGGTTTCGTACTGCTCGGTGATGGCGAGCGGCGAGCCGGTCTGTGGACGCTCGGCGTCGGTTTGATGTGGGGCCTGGGTCTTCTGCTGGTGGTCCAGCCGCTGGTGGGGGAAGCCGCCGTTGTGGGCGGACAGTACGGAACCTATGGCGACTCACTCGGCGAAGTCGTGCTCAATGGTGTTCTGAATCCGATCGAGCTCCTCCAGAACCTCGCGTCCCAACCCAACACGATTCTCATCGTGGGTTTGCTGGCTCCCATTCTGTTCCTACCTCTGCTCTCGCTCCGCCATCTGCTGCCGGCCGTTCCCCTCGGCGGCTTGTACCTCATCGCCGACTCCGGCGGTTCAGGCTCGTTCGCCGAACGAAATTCGCTGTTCCTCGCCTTCATGTTCATCGCCGCCACCTATGCACTCAATCGATTGGGCAGCATGGGTGTCAGCCGAGTCTTCATCGACGCCCGAATCCTCACGACGTTGACGGCGGCCGCCGCCTTGTCCTTCATCGGGTCCTCGCCGATCTCGTTCTACGACTCACCCTGGACGTGGAGTGAACGAGACCCGGTCGAGCAGGCCATCGTCGACGCCGCAGCCATGCTCGCTCCCGGCGATGCCGTGCGGGCGTCCCCTTCCGCCATTGGTGTCTTGGCCGAACGGCCTTGGCTCTACCCGCTGCAAACCAATCGCGAACCATCGGTGCAGTTCGATGCGTTCGACGTGCGGGCCGTCCTCGTCGTCGAGCGCGACATTCCGCCCCGTACCGAAGAACGCCGCGATGACTTCGCTCTGCGAATGGAGGAACTCGGCGGATTCGAACTCATCCTCGACGACCAGGTCAACGGCGTCTCCCTCTTCTACCGGCCATGACCGTCCGCCGATGACCGATTCGACGAACTCGTCACCGTCGCAGCCCGAACCGACGACCGCGGCCCACAACCCGCAGGTCCGTTCGGTGTTCACCCGAGCCGACATGCTCACCTGGCCGAACGCCATCACGTTCGTCCGCTTGCTCTGTATCCCGTTGTTTCTGTGGCTGCTCTTCGGTCGCGACAACCGAGCAGCGGCGGCATGGTTGCTCGGTGCCCTCGGCGCCACCGATTGGGTCGACGGTTGGGTGGCCCGCCGCTTCGACATGAGCTCGGAGTTCGGTCGTCTCTTCGATCCCACCGTCGATCGACTGATGTTCTTCGTCGCCATTCCGGCCATCTTGATCGACGGCTCGATCCCTCTGGTTGTCGCAATCCTCGGACTTGGTCGCGAACTGCTGGTTGCACTCGTATCGGTTGCTTCGGTTGCGATCGGTGGTGGCACCCTCGCCGTCACCTGGGCAGGCAAGACCGCAGCGTTCTTGATGATGTTCGCCGTGCCGATGTTCCTCGGGGCCGAGAGCACACTCTCGTACGCCCCCGTACTCGGCTGGCTCGCCTGGATCTTCGCAGTTCCCGGATTGCTCTACGGTTTCTATTCACTCGTCTTTCAATACGTTCCCTCCGCCCGGTCGGCAGCGAACTCCCGCGATCCCCGTTGAGTCGCGGTCGGGCCGAGGAAGCCGCCCGAGAGTGCTGCCAGGCACTCCTGGGTGAGGTAGCGTTCCGACGATGAACGTTCCCGATGATCTGAAATACTCGACGGACCATGAGTGGCTCCGTTTCGAAGATGGAAACAAGGTTCGGATTGGCATCACCGACTACGCCCAAGATGCCCTCGGCGACGTCGTCTATGTGGAACTTCCAGATGTAGGTGCCCAGGTCACGACTGGTGGCGCGATGAGCGAAGTCGAATCCACCAAGTCGGTCTCTGATGTTTATGCCCCGCTGCCCGGCAGCGTGATCGCCGTCAACGCCGACCTCGCCGACGCCCCCGAGCGTCTCAATGAAGACCCTTACGGCGAGGGTTGGATCTGTGTTCTCGAATTGGACGACGGCGTCGATCTGTCGTCGCTGATGGATGCCGCCGGCTATCGCGAGCTCACAGAAGGATGACCGACGCGGATCCCTGTCCGGCGTGCGGCTACCGCAACCCTCTCGGGTCCAATTTCTGCAGCTCCTGTGGAGCAACCCTGGGCGAAGACGCAGAGCATCACACCGAGGCCATCGAGGCCGCGCTCGTTTCAGAACTCGAAGAATCCGGCAATCTTCCTCCCGGACTCGGAATGCTCATCGTCCGACAGGGTTCCAAGCGGGGCAGCCGAATGGCGCTCGACACCGATCTGGTCACCATCGGGCGACACCCGAAGAGCGACATCTTTCTCGACGACATCACCGTTTCCCGCCGCCACGCCGAGGTCCACATCACGCCGAACGGTCACGAAGTTCGTGATGTCGGATCGCTCAACGGCACGTATGTCAACCGCAATCGCGTCGAAGCAGCAATCCTGAACGATGGCGATGAGCTTCAAGTCGGTAAGTTCAAGCTCGTGTATGTAGCGCTTGGCGATGAGGCAACGGAGTGAGTGATCATTCCTCGAACTATTGGTCCATTGGTGAGGTGCTCTCGCTACTGCAGGACTCCTTCCCCGAAGTCACGATCTCGAAGATCCGATTTCTCGAGAGCCAAGGCCTGATCGATCCCGAACGCACACCATCGGGATATCGGCGTTTCTACCAACTCGACTTCGATCGCCTGCAGTGGATTCTCACCCAACAACGCGATCACTACCTGCCGCTGAAGGTCATACGAGACCGTCTTGATGCCGGTGAGTGGGAGCGTCCGGAGCATCCCGACGAGCCGGCCGCCCCCCGCACCGGACAGATGAATCTCTTGGCCCCGGTGATCGACATCCGCAACGGTGAGCCAGCCTCGCAGAATCCTGCGAGTGGCGACACAGGAGCAACGGGCGAGCCCGCCGATCGACCGCAAACCGGTGGCGCTGCCCCCGGCTCCGAGACATCCTCACCCTCCGCTTCGGCCGGCTCCGAAGCGCCCGTCGGCGATGCTGCTGAAAACACCGCACCCGACAGCACCGCATCAGACAACGCCGCATCAGACAGCACCGCATCCGACAACACCTCCGAGTCGGCTTCCGTAGCGGTCGAGCAACGTGATCCTGCCGAGGTCCCAGCGACCAAGGCGATGGAACCGGTCGACAGTGGAATCGCGCTCACCCTCGACGAAATGGCCTCGGCCTCGGGCTGCGACGTCGCCATGATTCGTGAACTCGAGCGGTTCAAGCTCATTGCCGGCCGCACGATGGGTCCCACCGTTCTCTATGACGGTGAAGCTCTCACCATCGCCCGCCATGCCGCCCAATTTCGCAACTTCGGTCTCGACCCCCGACACCTCAGAACGTTCCGCGTTGGCGCCGAACGCGAGGTCGCATTGCTGGCACAAGTGGTGGAGCCGTTGCGTCATCGGCGCGACCCAGAAACCCGTCGCAAGTCGGTCGAAACCATGGATGACCTGCTCGATCTCGGTGCCAGCCTCCGAGCAATTCTGATGCGGCAGATCACCCGGGAACAGCTCCCTCCGGCCTGAGATTTACCTGTCCCGTCCGTACGGTGCACGCGGTCATGAGCGACTAGCGTTAGGGAATGACGATCGAAATGGAGTTGGTCGGCGTCCGAGTGCAAATGCCCACCAATGCCCCCATCCTCCTTCTACGGGAAACCACCGGTGAACGTCGCACGGTGCCGATCTACATCGGCGGACCCGAGGCCCACGCCATCGACCTCGCCGTCTCCGAGACGAAGACGGCTCGGCCCATGACGCATGATTTGGTGGTGAATCTCCTCGAACAACTCGGTGCTTCGCTCGAGCGAGTGGTGATCACCGATCTGCGGCAAGGCACGTTCTACGCCGACCTCTACCTTCGCGACCACGCCGGCGAGGTCATCTCGTTGAGCGCCCGACCCTCGGATGCCGTCGCACTTGCGGTTCGCACCGGTACGCCCATCTTCGCCGAAGAATCACTCGTCGATGATGCCGGGATCGAAGCGACCCAAGATGATGACGACGACGAGGAAGAGATCGTCGAAGAACTCAGAAAGTTTCTCGACGAGGTCAACCCCGAAGACTTCAAGTCCGAGGGCTAACCCTCCGAGCCGAGATCGGCCACACCGAGTTCGTCCACGGCTGAGCCGATACGGCCGAGACTGGTGGCGATGAGCTGCTCGGTTGTCCCGGAGTCGACCTCACGTTGGGCCAGGAAGAGCACGGACAGCCCGGGCAACGTCATGCCCAATCGATAGCGCTGCCACGTGGTTGCCGCGTCTTGGCCCCGAGCGAGTGCGTAGGAGGCAACGACGTCGGCCTCGATCGACCGCCTGGTCTCGGGGGTCACGCTGGTTGCGAGCAACCAGGCGAGATCGGCCTCGCCGAATTGCACGGCCATCTGTTGCCAGTCGAAGAGCACCGCACGACCGTCGGCATCGAAGACGACGTTGTCGGCCCGCGGATCGCCGTGACACAACGTGGGCCCGCCTTCTGCGACGAACGCCGACACCACGCGCTCACGAGCCGACACGAGTTGGTGGAGCGCACGGCGCTGGTCGGGGCCGACCCGATCGACCCAGCGCGAGTCGAGCACGGCCAAACCGGCCGCGATGCCGACAGGGGACAGGACCGACGGTGTGTCCCGCCGCACCGGTAGGTCGGCCAATTCGTTCCCGTCGTTCCAGCGCTCATGGAGAACGACCAGCTCGGCGACGATGGCGATCACGTCAGCGTGGTCGAGTCCGTCGATCTGGTTCACCGCTCGCAACTCAGTGAGGTCCTCGAGCACGAAGCTGATGCCACCGTCGCCGCTACGGGATGAGCCGAACCAGGCTGGATGGCGCACGCCAGGGGTGGCCGGGAGGATGCGTTCGTAGGCGAGTGCCTCTCGCTGGTAGGCGCCACTGGCAATGGCCGCCGCTCCATTGGCATCGGTTCTGGCCTGCTTGATCACCAACGATGGCAAGCCGTCGGCGAATTCCACTCGGATGACCTCGCTGAACACGCCGCGTCCGCCATCGATCCGCTCGGTCGAGCGGACGTCGACGCCACGACCGAGCGCTCCCTCGAGAAGTGACGCCGTCTCGCGAAGTGATGCCGACTCGGCGGGCAACGAGGCCTGATCATCGGTCATGGCTTCGGAGTCTGCCGAGGCAACGGAGTCGGCGCCACATGTGCGTCAGTTTGATGACGAAATCGCACTCCCCGCGCGCAAGTATTGACCCAGCGCGCGCAGATTCGTATTCTCTTGCCTTGGTGTAATTACCAGTTGATAATTACTGCGCTGTGCTCCGCACATGCGCCCCGGATATCGACGCGTGAGGACGAGATCCATGACATCCCCAGAAACCCTTCCCCAAACTCCATCGCTCGACGGCTCGCTGCCTGCCCTGGCTCAGAGCTTCACGGGTAAACGAACGGCGGAAATCGTCGGCATCACCTACCGCCAGCTCGACTATTGGGCTCGCACCGACTTGGTCCGACCGTCGGTCTCCGACGCCAAGGGGTCTGGATCGCGACGTGGTTACAGCTACCAGGATCTCCTCGAACTGAAGGTCATCAAGACGTTGCTCGATTCCGGCATTCGGCTCGAGATGGTCCGAGATGCGTTCGAGTACCTGCGAGATCAACTCGGGCAGAATGTCTCGTCGGCCAACCTCGTGATCAACGGCACGAAGTCGGTGGTCGTCAACAGCGGCGAGGAACTGATCGACATCCTCCGCAATGGTCAAGGAGTTCTGAACATCCTGCCCCTGGCCGGTGTGAAGGACCAGATCGACGCCGCCATCGTCGAACTCCACCCGCCGGCCCCGGGCCCGGTCGCCGACGCCGTCTGACCCCGGTTCGTCCATCATTTTCCGATCTGCAAGACGACTCGATCGATTCTCGACCGGCCGATTCCAAAACCCAGTCGTCGTGCAGAAGGAGTGCGAGCGGGGGAGCGACCGGCCTAGTCGAACAGGTCGGGTTCTTGGCGGGTGATCCAATCCCACAGAGGTTGGAAGCTGAACCAGCCGGCTCCCGGACTGCCTACTTGCGTGGCGGTGTGAGCCGCCATCTCGGGATCGATCAGCACCGGTTCGATCCCCTGACACTGCATCACCTGGAGCTGGACCTGGCAGGTTCGCTCCATCGTGATGAACCAGAACGCAGCCTCGTCGACGGTCTGCCCGACGGTGAGGTTGCCGTGGTTGCTCAGGATCACGGCCTTGCGGTCGCCCAGTGCGGCGCCGATGCGGTCGCCCTCGCCGAGATCGAGAACGACGCCGGTGTAGTCGGCGAAAACGGCATGATCGTCATAGAAGATGCAGGCGTCTTGCGTGAGCGGGTCGAGCGGGCGCCGGAATGCGGACCATGCCTTGCCATAGGTGGAGTGTGAGTGCGCAGCCGCGATCACATCGGGACGGGCCGCGTGCACCCGGGAGTGAATGGCGAAGGCCGCACCGTTCACCGGTCGATCGCCGACGACGACCGCACCGTCGTGGTCAACGCAAATCAGGTCGGAAACACGGATCTGCTTGAAACTCATGCCGAACGGGTTGACCCAGAATCGGTCGGGGAACTCGGGGTCTCGGGCCGTGATGTGCCCGGCCACGCCCTCATCGAATCCGAACCGGCCGAACAACCGGAAGGCGGCAGCCAGTCGTTCCTTGCGGTGTCGACGTTCGGCCTCGAGGTCGTCGAAGGCGGGAGGACGGGGGACACGGAGCGTTGAGTCGACGTCGGTCATCCGGAAAATCTAATTCCTCTTCGCCTCGTCGTCAGATCGGCGAGTCGGCGGATGGGTTGGCAGGCCGGCCAATGGAACGCTGGGGTTGTCGATCGAAGACTCAGGGGTGGGCGGAATCGGGGTCTTCGATTGGCGCTGTCTCGGCCCACAACTGGGCGCGGTTCTTGCCGTTGGCCTTGGCCTGATAGAGCGCACGGTCGGCCTGTTCGAAGGTGATTTCGCTGGGCTGAGCGGTTTCATGGAGGGCGACTCCGGCGCTCAACGTGGTGGTGCCACCGATCTCGGCCCAACCGGTGAGAACGCGATTGGCGACGGCGAGCGGATCAGCGTGGGCCCGGCGAGCGACGATCAGGAACTCGTCGCCTCCGAGGCGAGCCGACGTGTCGGAGTCACGAAGACATTCTCTGAGGTGGGAACTCAGTTGCTGGAGGACGCGGTCGCCGGCCGGGTGGCCGAGCGTGTCATTGACCGTCTTGAATCCGTCGAGGTCGAGAAGTACCAAAGCGTCGCCGGGCTGAAGCGACCGAAGCAGCGCATCAGCGTGCCGACGGTTGCCGATGCCGGTGAGTTCATCCCGCGTGTTCGCCCGAGCCAACTCGTCGATGACGAAGAGGTGCTCGATCGCGATCCCGACCTGAACACCGAAGAGACGGGCGAGGTCGAGCGTGAAATCTGGGTCGTCAGCGGGTACGGGATACACCAGAACGGCGCCGGCGGGAGCTTCAGGTGCGGGCAGCGGGAGGACCAGCATCATGCCGTTGGTGCCCGTGGGGACGAGCCGTGGTTCATCACCGGCGATGGTTTCGGCCACGATCCGGGCCGTGCTTGCTTCCGGCTCACGTTCACTCTGGGGGCCGACCGTGACGGTGAGCAATTCGCCCCGCGAATCACGCAAGACAACGGTGGATCGCTCGACTTCGAAGATCTCGCGGGCGGCGACGGCCACCTGATTGGCCGCTTGCTGCAAGGACCCCGGTCGACGGAACCGACGCAACACATCTTCGAGACGGGTGAGTTTTGCCATTCGACGATCAGTGCGATCGTCGGCTTGGGCGGTGCGATTGGCAAGCGCGGCAACGAGTTCGGCGATCGCGGCCGCAACCGGAACGGCAACCAGGGGCAAGGCCAGCGAGACCGACGTGGGGTCGGTGTCGTGGGCGAGGACGAGGACGACCAGCAACACCGGTGCGAGCGCGAGCGGAACTCCGGGCTGCTGGACGAATCCGAGATAGGTGAGAATGAGTACGACCGTGAGAACGAGGCCGATCGGCGCTGCGGGCGACGACGTGATGTCGCCGGCAAGAATGGCTGCGAGTAACGCGCCAACGGCGATCGCGGCCGGTGTCATCAGCCAGGGTCGACGCCAGCGCTCGAGCGGAATCGCCAAGCACAGCGCTCCGCTGCCGGCAAGGAGAAGCGCCAGAAGTGACATGGTCTGCTCGGCGTTGTTTGAACCGAAATCAGGGCGAGTGGCCCGATCGAGCAGGGCCAGCACACCAAGGGCGCCGAGCAACGCTGCCGCAGCCGACCGATACGTGTTTGCCCAGAAAAACTGCGTCATCGCTCCCACATGTGACTACCCATCGCCACACTCCGTGGACGGAACCGTACCGTAGGTGGTCGCCGGACGGAAGAATTCTCCGATGGGTCGATTTCTGCACGGCGCAAATGAGTGCGGACTTCTCGGCCCTACGCTCGGCTCGATGCGTATACATCTGGAGAAGCGGGGCACCGGCCCGGCAATGGTCTTCCTGCACGGCATCGGTTCGACGTCGGCCACCTGGGCCGCCGTGATGGATCGATTGGAAGATCGCTACACCGTGGCCGCTTGGGACCTGCTCGGGCATGGCGGCTCGCCGGTACCCGACGATCCGGCTGAATACTCGAGAGACCGAGCGCTCGATGATCTCGACGACGTCCTCGCTTCCCTCGACGGACCTGCGGTGCTGGTCGGTCACTCGCTGGGTGGCTATCTCGCCCTCGCCCACGCCGCCACTCGCCCCGGCGTCGCCCGCGGCATCGTGGTCCTCAACACCGGCCCGGGTTTCCGTGACCCGGTCAAACGTGAGGCGTGGAATGACCGTTCACGACGGAATGCCCACCGATTCGGCGTGGTCCCCCAGGCGGCCGAACTCAATCTCCAAGAAGACAGCGTGGTGATGGAGCGACTTTCCGAGATGGACGTACCGACCCTCGTGTTGGCCGGCGATGCCGACCGGGCCGAGTATTCGGGCGCCGGGGAGTACCTCGAACGCAAGATGCCGAACGCTCGCTTCCAATCGATCGCCGGGGGCGAACACGCGATGCACGAGGCGACTCACGCCGACGAGATCGCCGCCATCCTGGACGAGTTCGCGGCTGCTCTCGACTGAAGCTGCCCGTTGCTGAAGCGGCTCTCGGCGGGGGTTGTCCCCGTCAGGTGGGCGGATCGACGTCGGCGGTGAGCGGTCCGGCGTGTGCGCCGTCGTTGAACAATCGGACGATCCATTTGTCACCCTCGACGACGAGCATGCTCAGCGACGAGTTGCGAACGCCCATCATCAGGAACATGTTCACACCGAGGGCGTGTCCGATCAGCGAACCGATCGTTCCGCCATGCGCAAACACCGCAACGAGCTGATCGGCGTGGGCGTCGGCGATCTTTTGTAACGCGGGGACGGTCCGCGCCCCGAATTCGGCGTTCGTCTCGCCCCCCGGAATCTCGCCCCATTCGAGGTTTTTGTGCATGGCGAGGGCCGCCGGATGCCCTTCCGCCGCCATCACTCGGAATTGGCCACCCTCGCCGCTGCCGAGGAACACTTCCCGCAAGTCGTGTTCGACCCGGATATCGAGACCGAGCGACTGAGCCAGCGGCGTGGCCGTCTGCACTGTCCGACACAGGGTGGTGGCGTAGATCGCCTGGATGGGCTCGCGGGCCAAGCGCTCACCGACCCGCTCGGCTTGCCACTCACCCAGCGGGGAGAGCGGTGGGTCGCTGTGGCCTCCGACGAGCGTGAACGGTTCACCCTCGATGAACGCAGCCGACTGTCCGTGCCGGACGAGAATGATTTGGCATGCTCCCGGCGTCGGCTGGAAGAAGGGCTGCGGGTAGGTCTTCGGCTCGATCATCCTGGGCGAAGATACCGGCTGAACCAAGGGCCGGCGACGGTAACCGCGACCTGCGGGCCGTAGCCTTCGGCCGGTGACCTTCGCTGACCTTCCTGCGCCTCCCACGCTGCCATCCGTCGCACACCAACCGGTCGTCCGGGAGCTGTGGGGCGAACGAACCGAAGATCCTCTGGCCTGGTTGCGGGATCGCGAGGATCCAAATGTGATCGGTCTTCTCGAGGCCGAGAACCAGCACACCGACGCAGTGCTCTCCCAGCTCTCCGAGTTGCGTGAGCAACTCTTTGCCGAGTTCAAGGCCCGAGTGAAGGAGACCGACCTCTCCTACCCGGTCGTCAAGGACGGCTGGAGTTACTTCACCCGTTCCGAGGAGGGATTGTCCTACCCGATCCACTGCCGCCGGGCCGATCAGGGTGCAGGACCCGAACAGATCCTGTTCGACGAGAACCTCGAGTCGGCGGAGCACGATTTCTTCGATCTCGGGGTCTACGAAATCTCACCGGATCATCGATTGCTTCTCTGGGCCGCCGACTTCGATGGCGACGAGCAGTTCCTTCTCCGGGTCCGAGATCTCGAGACGAATCTCGATCTCGATGACGAGATCGCCGGTGTCAGCTACGGGTCGGCTTGGGCCATGGACAACCGCACGTTCTTCTACATCCGCACCGACGACGCCCATCGGCCATTCCAGGTCTGGCGACACGAATTGGGGTCGGCGGTCTCCGAAGACGTTCTGGTCTTCGAGGAACTCGACGAACGTTTCTTCGTCGGCGTCGGACGGGAACGGGATGACTCCTACATCCAGATCTCGGCCTCCTCGGCAATCACCGACGAGGCGTGGCTCCTGCCGGCCGACCAGCCGACGGCCGAACCTCGATGCCTGTCGCCCCGGCGTCACGGTGTGGAGTACGGAGCGGCTCACCATGGCAACCGCTTCATCATCCAGACCAACGACCAGGCCGAGAACTTCAAGCTCGTCGAGGCTCCCGAGGACGCTCCGGGGGTGGAGAACTGGGTCGACCTGATCGCCCATCGGCCTGACGTCAACTTGTCGGGCTTCGATGCGCTCCGGGATCACCTCGTGCTCTTCGAACGAGTGGACGCGGTCGTCCAGATGAGAGTGCGACATTGGGAAACCGGCAAAGACCACGTGGTCGAGCAGGCCGAGCCGGTGTCCACGGTGTGGGGAGGGGCAAACCCGAGCGCCGACACCACCACGTTCCGCTACGGATACAGCTCGATGAAAACGCCGCCTTCGGTCTTGCTCTACGACCTCGACACTCGCCAGCGAACCGTTCTCAAACAAACGGAAGTCCTCGGAGACTTCGATCCCGACCTCTACGAAACCTCACGCGAGTGGGCCATCGCCGACGACGGCACACGTATCCCACTCAGCCTCGTCTGGAAGAAGGATCGTCCGGCCGGACCCGGGCCGGCGCTCATCAGCGCCTACGGCGCCTACGAAGTGTCTCTCGATCCTGGCTTCTCCACCCACCGGCTCTCGCTGCTCGACCGGGGATTCGTGGTTGCGCTGGCCCACGTGCGGGGCGGAGGCGAGGGCGGCCGGCCCTGGTATCTCGCCGGCAAGTTCGAGCACAAGACCAACACCTTCAGCGACACGATTGCTTGCGCTCGCCACCTCATCGAGTCCGGTTGGACCACCCCCTCCCAGCTGGGTCTACGTGGCGGTTCGGCCGGGGGACTCCTGGTCGGGGCCACCCTCAACCTGGCGCCTGAACTCTTCGGCGCGGCGGTGGCCGAAGTGCCCTTCGTCGACGCCCTCAACACGATGCTCGATCCGACGCTGCCGCTCACCGTCACCGAGTACGAAGAGTGGGGCAACCCCGCAGAGTCCGAGGAGATCTATCGGCGGATGCGGGCGTACTCGCCCTATGAGAATGTGCGGGCGACCGACTACCCGGCCATCTTGGCCACAGCCGGCCTCAACGACCCCCGGGTCGGCTTCTGGGAACCCGCCAAATGGGTGCAACAATTGCGCTCGATCAGCACCGGGACGGCCCCGATTCTGCTTCAAACCGAGATGGGTGCGGGTCACGCCGGCCCGACCGGCCGGTATGACGGCTGGCGCGACGAGGCGCGGACCATGGCCTTCCTGATCGAAGTTCTGGTCGACCAAGTGCCATGAAACGACTTGATCGAGGATGGCTGGTGTTGTCAGACTCCCTCAACCCGTCATCCTTGCGGCCGACGGGACGGCTAGGGTCCGGGAACACCGGAGGTTGTCCGTGAACGAGTCTGAATATGAGAACCGGCTGTCGTCCTACGAAGTAGGAATGGCCGAATTGCAGAATCAACTCAAAGCGATGGAGGAAGAGGTCGTCACCCTCCGCCGCAGGCTTCAGGACGCGCCCAAGCGGGTGCGTAGTCTCGAGGAGCGGCTCCTCGACACGAAGGGCCAACTCGCTCAGGCTGTCAGCCAGAACGAGAAGCTCACCTACACACTTCGTGAGGCTCGGGAACACATCGCCGCGCTTCGCGAAGAGGTCGACAAACTCACGAATCCACCGTCGGCCTACGGTACGTTCCTCGGCCGCAACGACGACGCCACGGCCGACATCTTCACGAGCGGCCGCAAGATGCGAGTCGAAGTGCATCCGGCCATTGCAACCGACGAATTGAACAAGGGCGACGAGGTTGTTCTCAACGAGTCGCTCAACATCATCAAGGTCCGTGCTCCTGACCGGGCGGGCGAAGTGGTCACGATCAAGGAAGTGATGGAAAGCGGCGATCGCGCCGTCGTCATCGGTAGGGCTGATGAAGAACGAGTCGTCGAGCTGGCCGATTACCTCATCGGCACCCGAATTCGATCCGGTGATTCGATGCTCATGGAGCCCCGCTCCAATCTCCTGATCGAGAAGCTCGAACGAGCCGAAGTGGAAGATCTAGTGCTCGAGGAGGTGCCTGATGTCAGCTACGACGACATCGGCGGACTCAGCGAGCAGATCGAGCAGATCATCGATGCGGTGGAGCTTCCGTTCCTCCATGCCGATCTGTTCGCCGAGCACGAGCTTCCCGCGCCGAAGGGAATCCTGCTCTACGGCCCTCCCGGTTGTGGCAAAACGCTCATCGCCAAAGCGGTGGCGGCCAGCCTCGCCAAAAAGGTGGCCGAGGTGTCGGGCGACGATCAAGCCCGCAGCTTCTTCCTGAATATCAAGGGCCCGGAGTTGCTCAACAAGTACGTGGGCGAAACCGAGCGTCAGATTCGTCTGATCTTCCAGCGCGCTCGGGAGAAGTCCGAGGAAGGTATGCCCGTCATCATCTTCTTCGATGAGATGGAAAGCCTGTTCCGAACCCGTGGTAGCGGCATCAGCTCCGACATCGAGAGCACGATCGTGCCGCAGCTGCTCGCCGAAATCGACGGTGTCGAAACGCTGAAGAACACGATCGTCATCGGCGCCTCGAACCGAGAGGATCTGATCGATCCGGCCATCCTTCGCCCCGGTCGTCTCGACGTGAAGATCAAGATCGAACGACCGAACGAAGAGGCCGCTCGCTCCATCTTCGGTCGCTATCTCACCAGTGAGCTCCCGATCCACGAATCCGAGATCGCCGAGCACGGCGGTCGAGCCGAAGCAATCACGGCCATGATCGACGCTGCCAGCGAGTTCATGTATCGGGCCGACGACGACACGCGTTTCCTCGAGGTCACCTACCAAAACGGCGACAAGGAGATTCTCTTCTTCCGAGACTTCTCGTCGGGAGCCATGGTCGAGAACATCGTTCGACGGGGCAAGAAGCTCGCCATCAAACGGTTCCTCGACAATGGCGAGAAGGGCATCACCACCGACGACCTCCTCAACGCCGTCACGCAGGAATTCAAGGAACAAGAGGATCTGCCGAACACCACGAACCCCGACGACTGGGCCAAGGTTTCCGGCAAGAAAGGCGAGCGGATCGTGTATGTCCGCACGCTCCTCAAACGCGATGATGGTGACGAAACCGGTGGCCGCGCAATCGAGCAAGTAGCTACTGGTCAATACCTCTAGTCTGGGCTGCTGATGGCTATCGCAAAGATCATCGGCATCGAAACCGAACTGGGCATCATGGTGCGGGGCACCAACGACTGGAATCCCGTGAGCGCCTCGTCCCTGCTGATCAATGCCTATGTCGGCACCGATCCGGGCAGCCTCGACGAGCGCTCGACACCCGTGGCCTGGGACTTCATCGACGAAATGCCGGGTAGTGATGCTCGGGAGTTCCTCGCACCCGAGTTCGCCATGCCCCCCGAAATCGAGACCCACCTGGTCAACGCCGTCCTCACCAACGGCGCCCGCTACTACGTCGACCACGCCCATCCCGAGATCTCCACGCCCGAATGCCGCGACGCCCTGTCGGTGGTGCTCTTCGATCGGGCGGCCGAACTGATCGCGGTCGACTCGATGGACGCAGCCCGATCTGCCCTTCCGCCCGGCCAGGAGATCATCCTCTACAAGGACAACACCGACCGCAAAGGCAACTCCTATGGGACGCACGAGAACTATCTCGTCGACCGGTCGCTCGCCTTCGGTCAGATCATCACCGGCTGCACCATCCACTTCGTCACTCGGCAGATCTTCACCGGCTCGGGCAAGGTCGGCAGCGAATTGCCAGGTGTGGGAATCAGCACCGTTCCCTACCAGATCACGCAACGAGCCGAGCACTTCGAGGAGGAGGTCGGTCTCGAGACAACCCTGAAGCGGCCGATCATCAACACCCGAGACGAACCCCACGCCGACAGCTCTCGTTACCGCCGGCTGCACGTGATTGCGGGCGACGCCAACATGTCCCAGGTCGCAACATTCCTGAAGGTGGGCACGTCGGCCATCGTCCTCGCCATGTTGGAAGATCACGCATTCGACACCGGGATGACACCCGATGATCCTGTGCGAGCCATGCACCACGTGAGCCACGACCTGTCGCTTCGGGCACCGATCAAACTCGCCAAGGGAACAACGGCAACGGCGCTCGAGATTCAGTTCGACATCCTGCAGCAGGCCAAAGAGTGGTCTGACCGCCATGGTTTGGAATCGGTCGGTGAGGAGGTCGGCAAGCTCATTCTGGAACGTTGGGAACGCGTGCTCACCGGGCTCGAGTGCGACCCCAGCTCGGTCAGCGATCAGGTCGACTGGCTGGCCAAGAAGCGCATTCTCGATGGCTTCCGGGAGCGTCATGACTGTGAGTGGGGCGACGACCGCCTCCGTGCGCTGGATCTGCAATACCACGACCTGAGGCCCGGCAAGTCGCTCGCTGCTCGTGCCGGCCTCGAAACGTTGGTCGACGACGTCGACGCCCACATCGCCAAGCGGGAGCCCCCGATCGATACCCGCGCCTACTTCCGAGGTAAATGCCTACAGAAGTTCGCCGATCACGTTGTGGCCGCCAACTGGGACTCCATCGTGTTCGACGTCGGCGACGACCCCCTCCGCCGCGTTCCCATGCTCGAACCGACCAGAGGTACGATGGAACACGTTGGCGCGTTGATCGAGGAAAGTGACACAGTGGCAGACCTCTTGGGCAAACTGGGCGCCTGATTCGGATTGGAGCAGCTCGATGGCTGAACGTGAGCAGATCAAGAAAACCACAAGTCGACCCGCAGAGCGGGAGGCCGATGCAGCACCCGCAGTCAGCGAGTCGGGGCAGAAACTCAAGGCGGAACTCGACGACCTTCTCGACGAGATCGACGATGTTCTCGAAACCAACGCCGAAGACTTCGTGAAGTCCTACATCCAAAAGGGCGGCCAGTAACCACTCCTTTGGCGCATCTGCAAGACGTCAGGGTCGTTATCAGGCCCCATCGTCTTGCAGAACCGCCCGGGGTCGGGGAAGCGCTGAGGTGGGGAAAGGGCGGAGGTGCGGTCAGTCGTTCTTGTGGAGATCGTCGTTCAGGCCTTGCCAGGATGCCCCTGAGCGGGCGATGGCTTCGACTCCACCGGTCAGTGAGTTGCGACGGAACAGCAGTCCGTTCGAGCCAGAAAGCTCTCGAGCCTTCCGAATCGAGCTGTCCGGCATCGAGACGAGCGTGCCGGAGGTGACGTAGAGCCCGGCTTCGACAATGCAATCATCGCCCAGGGAAATCCCGACCCCCGAGTTGGCACCGAGTAGGCAGTTCTTGCCGATGCTGATCCTCACCTGCCCTCCCCCCGACAGCGTGCCCTGGATGGACGCCCCACCACCGATGTCGGATCCGTCGTCCACCACCACACCCGCCGAGATCCGTCCTTCCACCATCGATGACCCGAGCGTGCCTGCATTGAAATTGCAGAATCCCTCGTGCATGACCGTGGTGCCCTCGGCCAAGTGAGCGCCGAGACGAACCCGGCCCCCATCGGCGATCCGAACTCCGGTCGGCACGACGTAGTCGATCATGCGAGGAAACTTGTCGACGCCGTAGACCACGACGTTGTGACCGAGCGCCTTGAGCTTCATCCGAGTGATCTCGAAGTCGGGCACCGGCATTGGTCCGACGCTCGTCCACACCACATTGGTGAGCACACCGAAGATGCCGGTCACGTTGATCCCATTGGGCTGAACGGCCCGATGCGACAGCAGGTGCAGGCGTAGGTAGCCGTCGATTGCGTCGATCGGCGCATCGTCGAGACTGCCGACGAACGAAACGACGAGTTGGCGAGTGCCGCCCAACGCCGGCGTTCGAGCGACCTCCAGACATCCGCGCCAGGCTGCGAGATTCGGGTGAGGAATCGGCACCGTTTCGGCGGGAACGACCAGCGCGATGGCCTCGGCCAGTTGCGCCTCGCTGAGTTGGTAGGTGGCGGTGCCGGCAACATGGCCGGCGACCTTCGCCAACGCTGCGCCGGGGAACGACTGACCACCGGCCTGCACATGCGGATAGGACACATCGAGAACGTCGCCATTGTCGGCGATCGTGGCCACGCCGACTCCGAACGCGGCTGGATTCTGATAGCCATCGATGGCACCCTCGAGCGCCTCGCGGGCAGCGGTGATGTCGTCGATCGACCCGAAATGTTCTGTGCTGGAGGCCTGCGTCATGGTCGCAGAAACTATCCGAGCGGGATCGAGGTCGCGTCCGGTGGTCAACTGTGTCGGACTCCTCCGCTACGGTGCGCAAGGTGACGCTTCCGCTCTTCTCACCCGCTGACGACCCGGGACCGAGTTTGCCCGCACTCATGAAGAAACTCGGGATCGATCCCTCGTATCGGTTGGCCGCATCCCTCTCCGAGGCCGGTGCGAGCCTCGACATCACCCACGGCACGACGATCGTGGCCGCCCGTTGCATCGATGGTGTCGTGATTGCCGGTGACCGCCGTGCCACCTCCGGAAATCTCATCGCCCATCGCACGATGCAGAAGGTGTTCCGGGCCGACCGTTGGAGCGGCGTCGCCATCGCCGGCGCGGCGGGACCAGCGATCGAGATGGTCAAGATGTTCCAGCTCCAATTGGAGCACTACGAAAAAGTCGAGGGGCACATCCTCTCGCTCGAAGGCAAGGCCAATCAGCTGAGCCAGATGGTTCGTCAACACCTGCCGGCTGCGATGCAGGGAATGGCCGTTGTGCCGCTCTTCGCCGGCTACGACCGACATCGCAAGAAGGGCCGTCTGTTCGCCTACGACGTCACCGGCGGACGCTACGAAGAGGAAGACCACGTCGCTTCGGGTTCGGGCAGCCTGCACGCACGCACGGTCATCAAGATCGGGCGAGGTGGCAGCCTGAGTCGCGACGACACCATCGATCTGTTGATTCGGGCTCTCTTCGCCGCCGCCGACGACGACACCGCAACCGGCGGTCCCGACAGCATGCGCGGCATTTACCCCACCATCGCCACCATCGGCGAAGAGGGCTACATCCAGGTCGAAGAGAGCGACATCGCCGCCCGATTCGGTTCGATTGTTGCGGAGTACACACTTCCGGAGGACCAGATCCGATGAACATGCCGTTCTATGTCGCCCCTGAACAGGTGATGAAAGATCGCGCCGATTACGCCCAGAAGGGCATCGCTCGTGGCCGCAGTCTCGTCGCCATCGAATTCGATACCGGCGTGATGCTGTGCGCCGAGAACCCTTCTCGCAATCTGCGCAAGACGTCGGAAATCTACGATCGCATCGCCTTCGCCGGGGTCGGAAAGTACAACGAGTACGACCAGCTGCGAATCGCCGGAATCCGCCATGCCGATCTCAAGGGCTACACCTACAGCCGCGACGACGTCGATTCCCAAGCGCTCGCCAACCAGTACGCCCAGATGCTGGGCCAGATCTTCACCCACGAAATGAAGCCGCTCGAGGTCGAGATTCTCGTGGTCGCCGTGGGTCACACACGCGACGGTGATCGACTCTTCCACATTCGCTACGACGGCTCGGTCACCGACGAGGACGGCTATGCCGCCTTGGGGGGCGAGGCCGATGCCATTCGCGAGCGAATCGCCGAGGGCTACAACGACGACCTCACGATCGGATCGGCGCTCAAATTAGGGGTTTCGGCCCTCGCCGGCCCCGAGCGGGCGATCGACGCCGAACTCCTCGAAGTCGCCGTGCTCGACCGGCTCGAGGAGGGTCGCTGTTTTCGGCGGCTCGACACGGTCGAAATCGACACGCTCCTCGCCTCGGTCTAGAACGAGGCTGATGATGAGAGGCGTGGGCCATCAAATGTGTGAACCGTTGCGGTCACCGGTCCGAACCGACCCGAGCACGCCCGGCCGGTCAGGCTAGGTTGAACCCGGTGGCGCACAGACGAAGGATCTACGGAATCGAAACCGAGTACGGCGTGACGTGCACGCTACGCGGTCAGCGGCGCCTCAGCCCCGATGAGGTGGCTCGATATCTGTTCCGACGGGTCGTTTCGTGGGGCCGCAGCTCGAACGTCTTTCTGGTGAATGGGGCCCGCCTCTACCTCGACGTCGGCTCGCACCCCGAATACGCCACGGCCGAATGTGACAGCGTGGGCGACGTGGTCATCCACGACAAGGCCGGCGAGCGCGTCCTCGAGCAGCTGCTCGATTCCGCCGAGGAACGTCTCCGCGACGAAGGGATTCGCGGCACGATCCACCTCTTCAAGAACAACACCGACTCTGCCGGCAACTCCTATGGATGCCACGAGAACTACCTCACGGCCCGCAACGACGACATGAGTCATTACAACGAGGTGCTCATTCCGTTCCTCGTCAGCCGTCAGATCTACGCCGGGGCGGGCAAGGTGCTGCAAACGGCTCGAGGGTCGATGTTCGCCGTCAGCCAGCGGGCCGAGCACATCTGGGAAGGTGTCAGTTCGGCCACCACTCGTAGCCGTCCCATCATCAACACCCGTGACGAACCGCACGCTGACGCCGAGCACTTCCGCCGCCTGCACGTGATCGTCGGCGATTCCAACATGAGTGAGTACACCACCTTCTTGAAGGTCGGAGCGATGGCGATCCTGCTCCGGATGGTGGAAGATCCGTCGTGCATCCTGCGAGACATGACCCTCGAGAATCCGATCCGGTCCATTCGCGAGATCAGTCATGACCTCGAATTCAAACGTCGGGTTCGGCTGGCCAACGGGCGCGAAGCGACGGCCCTCGAAATCCAGGGTGAGTACCTGAATCGAGCGTTGCGCTACGCCGATCAGAAGGGACTGCCCGACGACGAGATGCAGGCGCTGCACATGTGGGAGCACGTCATGACCCACCTCGAAACCGACCCCTTCAAACTCGATCGTGAACTCGATTGGGTGATCAAACACAACCTCATCGAGGCCTATCGGGCGAAGCACGGCCTCGAGTTGAGCGACGCTCGCGTGCAGTTGATCGATCTTCAATATCACGACGTTCGCCGCTCCAAGGGTCTGTATTACAAGCTGCAGGATCGGGGCATGGTCGAGCGCACGCTCACCGATGCGCAGATGATGGATGCCATCGACAATCCGCCGCAGACCACGCGAGCCAAGCTCCGGGGCGACTTCATTCGGCGGGCCAAGGAACGAAAGCGTGACTACACCGTCGACTGGGTTCACCTCAAGCTGAATGACCAGGCGCAGCGCACCGTTCTGTGCAAAGACCCGTTCAAGCACGAGGACGAACGGGTCGCAAAGCTCATCGAAAGCCTCTGACCGCCCGAGTTCCCGGCTAGACAGAGCTGATGTCGAAGCTCGAACGGCTCCTCAACCTCACGGCGGTACTGCTCGACACGCCACGACCCCTCTCCGCCGAGGCGATTCGGCTCCGCGTGGAGGGGTATCCCGAACCGGGTCCCGGGTTTCGACGCAGTTTCGAACGGGACAAGGACGATCTCCGCTCGCTCGGCATTCCGATCCGAGTCGAACGCGTTCCAGGCGTCGATCCGCCGGTGGATGGATACCGGATCCTGCCCGACGAGTACTACCTCCCCGATCCCGGGCTCGAAGCCGACGAA
>JBBKXQ010000020.1:0-92487 GCA_037969565.1 Acidimicrobiales bacterium
CCAGCGAGAAAACCGACGTCTCCCGACCTGACCTGCGCCATGACGTTCCGCACGTCGCCTTCGATCCAGCGATACATCACACCAACCTCCGCGGCCAGCGGCCGAGCGCCATTCGGGCCCGAGGCCAGGTCGGCGTCAACGCTGACGGCGACCAAGTTGACACCGGCGGTAAGGGCAAGCGGAAGTGAGCCGTAGACCCGCGGATTGAGATCGATGAGATAGCCGCCGAGGAACTGAGCCTGGAACAGACCGCGGTGGTCGACCAGCAGTGCGGCGATCTGCTTCTCGCGTTCCCGATCTCGCTCCACTGTCACGGCCGCGCAACTCGGCCCGCACGAAACCGGCCACGTTCGCAGGGCTCGTTGGTGCACAGCGGCGATCAACGATCCATTGTGCATCACCCCACTGATCGCCTCGAGTTGTCCTTCGAGGAATGGCTGCACAACCACCGATCCGTCGAGGTCGCTCGGAAGTTCGGACACGTCACCAATGGTTCGAGCCGGCCAAGTCGAAACCACGGGTTTGATGACGACCGGGAAGCCAAAGCGTTTGGCGGCGAGACGCATTTCGCTGGTTGTGGCGCACACGGCAGACGGGGGAACGTCGAGTCCCGGCACAGCAGCACAGCGCGCCTCGAGAGCGCCCTTGTCCACCAGTTCCGCCTCGGGCAGCTCGAGCGCCACCATCGCCGCATCACTGGCAACCACCAACGCGGCCTCGGCGGCCAGCGGACTGGACGCTGAAAGCCGACGCAAGTCGGCCCGAACGGCGTCGGCATAACCCGGCTCTGTCGCCGAGGGCAGGTGAACGATGTGCTGACACGATCGCGAACTCGCAGCCAGGTTGAAGTCGGCGGTGACACCGACCGCAACCCGATAGCCGGCGTCGTGAAGGGCACGCGTCGCGGCCAACGCCGATCGACCCTGCCCAGTTCCTCCGTCGGTGACCAGCACCCATCTCGATCGTTCGCCCGGCAAGCCATCTGTTCTAGCAGCCACGACACTTGGTTCCGGGTAGTTGCCCTCATGTGTCAATCGGCGTGGAGCCAGTACATTTTCAGCTTCATGGCGGAGCGGGAGACCACGATCGACATGATCGAGCGTTCCTATTCGTCGTGGTTTTCCGACCTCGACCCAGGCGCGGCGATCAGCACGGAATGGCGGTCTGATCGCGCCCAATCGAGCTTGACTCGGTATCTCATCGATGATTCGAAGGCCCCGCGGTCCGTCATCATCAAGCGCAACCTCCTGCACGAATCGCCGCCCGATCGACCCAGGCTGGGTCTCCGCTCGGGGTTCGAGAACAAACATCTCCTCGAGGCCGACGCACTCGAAGCCGCATGCCGGGCCATCGGGCCAGCCGATCAGGCTCCGGGGCTCGGAACCGTCCGGCTCTTCGAACGACTTGACGACGGTCTCGTGATCGAGGCAATCAATGCATCCAACCTCGGCCAACGGATGAAGCAACGACACGGATTCGGGGTCGACAGAGCGGTCTGCCTCGCCGGTCAATGGCTCCGCCGTTTCCACGGTGCCGCCCTGGACACCCCAGAGGTTCGCGGTGATGGCCCATCGATCGCCGCTGCATTCACCGATTTCCAAGAATTTCTGGAGTCCGAACTGGGATCGATGGGCCTGACCTCGCGCCTCAGCGATGTGGCCGACCGTCTCGCGTCCGAAGTCGAGCGCAACCCTCCGAAATTGGGGCTCGGACATGGCGACTTCGCGCCGCGAAACGTGTTGGTTTCCCACGACGGCACGGTCACGATCATCGATCCGCTCGGTTGCCAGCGATGCCCGATCGAAGAAGACCTCGCTTACTTTGCGCTGTCGTTGCGACGAGGGGCACTCGTCCCGTGGCTTCCTGTTCTCTCGCCCCGGCAGGCCGATCACCTCGAGAACGCGCTGTTGCTCGGATACCGCGCCCCCGGGCGAGCAGACACCGCCGATGGCGAATCGGACCAACCGGGCCTCGGGTTCACGGGCCTGGACCGTTTCCGCTACGAAGCATTCGGGGTGTTGGTCACGCTCGATGCGATGGCGGCCGATCACGTCCGGGGTTCGCACCACGAGTCACTCCCGCGTCGCGTCCTCCGTCGCGGTCTTCCCAGCACCCGAGATCTTCTCGTTGACCGCCTGGCCAGAACCGAGTGTGCAGCACAGAACATCCCGAGACGACTCGAACGATGACCACCACGAAGGACGACGACGTCGTTCGCCACATACGCGGCTCCTCGTCGCTGCTGGTGGGTCGATTGCTGGCCATGGTGATTGCCCTCGGCACGCAATTCGTGATCGTGAACGTGATCGACAAAGCCGAATTCGGCGTCTTCGCCTTCGGTCTGACCCTCGTCTCCACCTTCCGAGTGCTGGTCAGTTTCGGCGACAGTCAATCGGTCGGCCGCTTTCTCACCCTCGACGCCGAGAACCACGACCGGGCGGGGTTCCGGGCAACACTCATCGTCGTACTGGGTCGGATCGTGCTGGTCTCACTTCTCGTGATCGGGGCGGTCGCCGTCGGGGTGCGCCAACTCACCAATACGTTCCTGTCGGCCGAAAGCGACTCATCGGTGGTGCTGATTCTGGTGCTCCTCGCCCCATTGGAAGCCGTTGGGGCCGCCCTCGGAGCGGTGTTCGCCGTCTTCGGACAGGTGCGGATGGTTCTGCTCCGCAAGTATCTCTACGCCCCCCTCGTGCGGCTCGCGGCGGTCCTCCTGTTGGCCTTCGGCGGGTTCGGTGTGAAGGCGCTGGCCATCGCCTACGTGTCGGGCGAGGTGCTCGGCTTGCTCTTGTACGCAACGCTGGCACGACGATCGATCTCCATGCTCGGCACACGACCCGAGCCGGGTGAGGTCCGGTCCGGAATCAAGCCCCGGGTCAAGCCCTATCTCCAGTTCTCGCTACCGGCGGGAACCGTAGAAATGGTGAGCATCGTGATGACCACGGTCACGGTGATGTTTCTCGGCTGGTGGCACGGTCCCGAGGCCGTGGCCGACTTCCGATCGGTGTTCCCGCTCGGCCGTCTGAACCAGATGGTGCTGCTCACCTTCAGCGTTCTCTTCGCTCCGCTGGCAACGCGGTTCTTTGCCCGATCTGACCGAGCGGGCATGGAACATGCCTACTGGCAGACCTCGGCCTACCTGATGGTCCTGTCGTTTCCGATCTTTGCCGTCAGCGTGCCGTTGGCGTGGGCTCTGGTTCCCTGGCTGTTCGGTGAGCAATATGCCGTTGCCGCTCCCGTTCTGGCCGTGCTCGGATCGGCTTACTTTCTGCACAGCGCATTCGGGTACAACGCACTGGTTCTCCAGATCCACGGACGGGTTCGCTGGGTGCTCACCACCAACGTGGCGGCAATGGCCACTTCGGTGATCGTCGGGCTGCTCGTCATTCCCCCATTGGGGGCCGTGGGCGTGTCGTGGAGTGTGCTTGCCGCCTTGACCGTCCAGAACGTCGCCAACCAGGTGGGCCTTCATCGGCATCTGGATTTCGCCTGGATCGATCCCGTGATCATCCGAATCAGCACCGTGAGTGTCGCACTCGCCGGCGTTCTCGGTTGCCTGGCCTGGCTCGGAACACCGCTGTTCGCTCTCCTCCCGTCCGCCGCCATCGCCAGCCTCGTCCTACTCGTCGCGGCCCAACGGTCGCTCGACCTGGCCGAAGCATTTCCCGCTCTTGCTCGGCTACCCATCCTCGGAAGGCTGGTCTCCTGATGGCCTCGGTACTCGTTGTCGGCAAAGGGAATCCCGAGCGGGGGGGCATACCGACCTATCTGCATCAGCTCGTCGATGCCGAATGGCCAGAGCACGAGGTCTCGCTCCTGAATCTGACCCATGACGGCGAGCGGCAGGGCGGTCAGGTCACCGGCGGCAACATCAAGCGCACGTTGGCCGATGCTCGGCGGCTCCGTCGCGTCGAGGGAGTCGACATCGTGCACCTACACACCGCGCTTGCTCCGCTGTCGACCCTGATCCGAGCCTCGATTCTCTGCCTCGCCGGTCGGCGGCGAGGTCGAAAGATTCTCCTCCATGCCCACGGCGGACGTCTCGTCGACTGGTCGAACAACGCCCGCCGTCGACGATTTCTGGCACTGGCCGTGCGGCCCGCTCATCAGATCGCCGTTGTCTCCGAGGGGCTCGTGAAGACAATGAAGGATGCGTCGGTGAGGCCACCGGTTCAGCTCGTGAGCAACGGCGTCGACATTTCGGCGTTCCAGCCGTCGAGCGAATCGAACACCGATCCCGACTCGATCCCCACGATCCTCTTCGTCGGCCATCTCTCCCGCCGCAAAGGTGTTCTCGACCTCCTGGAGGCGTCGCAACGGCTCGAGGCGGCGGGCGTCGCGCATCACCTGCTCCTTGCCGGCGGAATTCCCGACGAGGGCGATGCGGATCGAGATGCCATCAACCAGGCCGTGACCGCCTCCACCGAACTGCTCGGGCCCGTCGACCCATCCGACATGCCCGGCATGTATCGAACCGCCGACGTTTTCTGTCTGCCGAGCTGGTGGGAGGCCACGCCTCTTTCCGTACTCGAGGCGATGGCAAGCGGCCTACCGATCGTGGCAACCAGCGTGGGCGACATCGAGAGCATGGTGGGAGATGCCGGGTGGCTGGTGAGCCCTCAGCAACCAGAGGCGCTCACTCACGCATTGCGATCCGCTCTTTCCGACGTTTCCGAGCGCCGAAAACGGGGTCGCGCCGCACGGTCCCGAGCCGAGTCAGAACACAACTTGGCGATCACGCACGCCCGTCTCGCAACCATGTACCGCGAGCTCGGTCGCTGACCAAGGCTCGCTCTCAGCGAATGATGAACTCGTCGAACGCGTTACCACTGATGTCGATGGCCTGGACAATGAGTTCGTCCTGCCACACCTCGATGTCGAGAAAGTGGTTGACCGACAGAGACACGTCGGTGAAATCCTCACGGCCCGCCGCTCGCAGCTCCGAGCCGCCGCCGGAAACGATGTAGATGACACCGTTGATCGGCACGTTGCGCTGGTAGTCGTGATCATGTGCGGCCAGTACCAGCTGGACACCGTTCGCTTCCACGATCGGCTGCAGATTCTCTCGCATCGACATGGACGACCCGTGGTGCCCGGCCGAGAACGGCGGATGATGCATCGTGACGATCTTCCAGCGGGCATCCGTGGCTTTCAAAACCTCGTCGAGCCACACGAACTGCTCGGGATTGTTCCGCTGTGTCGAATCGAGCGACACGATCAACACATCGTCGAACCTGCTTGCGTACCACCGGGCGGGCATGCCAAGGGCCAACGCCTGCAGGTCGCCGTTGTCGTCGATGACATCGTGATTCCCGAGCACCGCCAGCAGCCTCGTGGGCCCGTCCAATACTCCGGCGAAGGGAGCGAAGAGCTTCTCATCGAGCTCGGTCGGATCCCCATCGGGATAGACGTTGTCGCCCAGGAGAATGACCGCGTCGTATTCATCGGATCCCTCGACGGCATCCATGCTCGCTGCGACCAGGTACTCCGATTCGCGGCCTGTGCCGACGTCGCCAACAGCCGCCAATCGAAGGCGTGGGGCAACGGGTGTGGGCGCGGTCGCTTTTGTCGTTTCGGCAACAGACTCGGTCGTCGGCGAAGCAGCTTTTTCGACGCTGCCATCGGCCACGGCCGAACACGCCGCGAGCGAGGCAACCAGAAAAAGTGAGACGACGAGCGGCAGCCGAACCACTGAAGTTCTCATCGTGCCCTACCTCCGGACGCCGTAACTGTCCACGCCCTACCGCCTAGCGGGCGGGTCCAAGAATACTTGGCGCGGCCTGAATCCAACCTGAACGACACGGACCCCGTCCGACTGTTCAGGACCGTCGATGCCGAGGCGGGGGTAGCAGCTGGTCGTCAGGCCGCAAATGAATGTTGGGCACCGCCTCTTGGTCCTCCATGGATTTGGAGAACACGGCCCGCTGCTGGCCCTCGCCCGCAGCCCCGAGGTCTTGCACCGGTTCCAGCATTTTGGACGCCTCAGCGGCCTGCCGCTCACGATCGGGCCAGGCGACCGCCACACCGGAGCCCAGTGCCAACCCGGCGAAAAGGCCGAGAGAGACCAGCATGCCGGTGTTCAATTCCGGGGCGACCGGCGTGGTCGGCAGTGGTGCCCGGTCTTGCACCGTGAACAGACCGATGTCGGTGCCAAGCCGGTTCAGTTCGACGACGAGTGTGTCGGCGGTGGCGTTCGCTCGTATCTGGGCCAACTCGGCAGAGTCGGCCGTGGCTTCGACCCACACCGCGACGGTGTCTTGAACCGGCACGAGTGTCACCGCGTCATCGAAGAGGCCAGGGTCGGCAAACGCGGTCGGCGAGGTGACCTGGAGTTGTTGCCGAAAGTCGTCGGTTTGCAGCACGGTCTCGATCATTCTCGACAGGCCCTCGATCCGTAGTTCCCATCGACTGGCGATGAGAAGAGCCCGAGACTCGTACTGCGGGCCGTCGCTTTCGCCGGTGTCGGCCAGAAACACTGCACCGAGAGCACCGAGCAGCATGGCTGCGATCAGCACCGGCGACCGACGGAGCATGAGGCCGAGAAAGCTGGTTCGAAAGTTGGCATCGGGCATGGGATTCACCTCGAGGCTTCGACGGGGCGAAGCAGAGCAGGGGGACGAGAATGTTGGGGAAGCGGCGCCGGGTCCGACTGGCTCGGTCGAACGGCGGCGACGCCGGCTGCCATGACGACGTAGGCCGGAACGAGCCAGTAGTACTTGAAGGTGGAGTTGGTGATCAGGTTGCTGGTGATCAGCAGGCTGATGGTTGCGGTCACCGCACTGATTCGCCATGGCGATGGGAGGCGGACGGCCGTGCGGGTCAGGAGTACCATCCCGATCAGAAAGAGGGCCAGGCCGACCACACCGGTTTCAACGGCGAGTTGAAGCGGAACGTTGTGAGCCTTGAAGGCATCGGATTGGAATCCTGAGGCCGTGGGATTGGCCATGAACTCTTCGCGATAGAGCTCGGGAAAGGTACCGAATCCCGAACCGCGGCCGCATTCGCGCTCACAGACGCTCAGCCCGAGCCTCCAGATCTGTGTTCGTCCGGTAGAGCTCGTGTTGAACAAGTGCCCACCGATGGCGGCCGACGATGCAGCGACCAGACCAAGCCCCGCGACGACACCGGCCAACGCGACACCGGCGACAACTCGCCACCGACGGTCCACGGATAATGCGACCATCACGGCCACCCCAGCCGCAACCAGCGCACCACGAGAAACCGTGAGATAGATGCCAACGAGATTCAGCCCGGCAGCAATACCCCACCAGGCCCTGGCTCGGCTGCTCTGCCCGGAATCGATCGCCCGTCCGAAGGCAATCGCAAAGGGCAACAGGAGACTGGCTGCAGTGGCGTTTGCATCTCCTCCGACCGTCTCGAACCGAGGAATCCCCGATTTTCCGGCAGACAAGCCGAAGAGTTGAGCCTGCACGAAGGCCACCGCCGAAACAGAGGCCCCGCCGGCGACAGTTCCGAGCTCGAACTTTCGAAGGTCTGCTTGGCCGAACCGATGGATGCAGATCAGCAGGAACACGACGATGGCTCCGAGGAGGAAACCCAACTCCTTCAGACTCACGAGCGGCGATCGACTCCAGAGGGTGGTGAGCACCGCCAGACCGGCGAACATCACAAAGGGAGCAAAGAGCGAGTTGGGACGCTGCCTCGTCGCTCGATTGAAGAACAAGCCGAGCACCATGACGCTGGCGGCGGCCAGGCCGAACGTGGTGGACGGTGCCGAAAATGGACCCGGGGCTGGAATGGGCACGAGATCACCCCATGGAATCCAAAAGCTGTAGAGCGCAAGCAGCGTCCCGGCGTGTCCTCGTTCGGTCAAGGACCAGCACCACAACAATCCGGCCAGAACCAAGACACCAGCCGCACCGAACAACACCGAGGTCATGAGATTCCTCGAACGACGGCGGCCAACACGTGAGACGCCAGCGTTCGCGGATCATCCGTTGCGTCGATGATGACGACGTCGTTTCGACCATTCATGCGTCGCCGATATTCGATGAGCTGCGTCTCGACGGCGTGGTGTCCGAAGGTGTCGCCCGGCTTGCGGGCCACTGCGGTGTCGGCGTCGACCGAGAGGTAGAAGGTCATGGCGGCGCGAGGCAGAAGCCACCTGATGAGCTTGCGCTGGAGCCGGAGATCGACGCCGTCGTAGACGAAGTCGAGGCTCACGACGGCGTCATCCAGGTGGCGGTCGTAGATCTTGAGGCCGCTGCGACGCTGTTGCGACCACCAGACGTGGGAGAGAAAGGTGGCCGTGACGAGCATGGTCCAGAACCAGCCGACCAGACCTCGACGACTCGAGGCGTCGACTGCTTCACCCGACGCCACCCGGGCCACGGTGGGGGTGTCTGCTTTCGAACGTTTGAGAAGAGAAACGATCGGGTCGATCCACTCCATCCGCATCCCGGGTCGGGCCCAGATCACGTCGGGAGTGAGTCCGAACCGTGCCATGTCGGCAACGAGCGCCTTGGTGAGACTGGACTTGCCCGCACCGTCGACCCCGCTGAGAGCGAGGATCGGGCGGGGTCGGAAAAAGCGTTTGGCTGAGCCGGCCAGCCGACGAAGCGACCCACTTCGGATCTCCACCGGCGTTGCCGAGGTTTGTCCGTCGAAGTGGTCCCCAAGGTCGGCGCCGCCGAGCGCGGCCTCGACCCGGGCCGCGGCCGTGACGACTTCGTGCACCGGCAACTCGGATCCCGAGCGGAGGGCATGCCGGAGTTCGAGCGTGTCTCGAAGATCGACCCGCCCTCGAGCGCGAGCTCGGCGAATCACCTTCGTCGCCAACTCGACCTTGACCGGCTTCGGTCCGACGTCGGCCTGGCCGATGACGCGATCGTCCTCGGTGATCAGCCAACGACCGGCGCCTGGGCTACCCAACCGTTGGAGAAAGGGATCAGCACAAAGCCAGCCCGAGCGGGTGAGCAGCGCCGACTCGAGGTTCGGCCGGCGGGCCCCGTCAGCATCGTTGTTGATCTCGCCGTCGATCGAGTTGTCGATCTGGCCGTCGATGTCGATGTCGCTCGACCATGCTGGTCCGAGCGGTGACACCGTGATGAACTCGTCGATCAGATCCGTGTTGCCGGCCATCGGCCCCGACTGCAGGACGTCGAGCACAGCTTGGTATGCCGCGCTGCGATCTCGAGCAAGGTCCGGCGGCGGCATCCCCAGCCCCAGAAGCAACTGGTCCGGTACCTCTGCGAGCAACACACGGTCGTCGGCGTGCAGGGATCGGAGCGCCGGTGAGTCGCGCAGATCATCGAGAATCGGCTCGAACCCATCGGTCTCGGGGCGCGACAGACCTCCGTCCGACCGCTCCGTCTGCCCTTCCGTTTCCATCGCCACCTAGCTGCCGTTCCTCACCCGTCGGGATCAAGACGCTGCTTCGAACCCCAACTCGGAGCGGTTCACAGCTGCATCGCCGATGGTTTCCACATCGTTTCCACCAAGGTGTATCAGCGATGGTCCGCTCTCGAACCGAGCAACTATCCCCATGTTGGGGTGTTTTGCCCGAATCGGGCAGCTTTCGCGACTAGGTAGGACAACCCAGCCGTTTGCGAGCCGTTCACCTTCGGTTTAGCCTGCCTACCAGGCGATGCCACACCCGTGGCAGTCGAATCGCCAGAAGCACCAGGCATGCGGTGACTTGGGACAGGGGTCGGGCGACCCGTTTGGATTGGCGCGAACAAATGAATACGCAAACGACTCTTCTCCAACCAGAGGCGAGCAATCAGTCAGACCCAGCCACATCTGCAGGGCGCGCGATGGCAGCCCTCGACGGCCCGCCGACGCGATTCGATGATTCCCCCGCAGCCCCGGAACGGAGCGATGAGCTCCTCCACTTGGCGATGCGGCATCGAAATCATCCACCGGCGATCCTGGTCCGCTCCTTCGATCTTGCAACGGCGGGAGTGGGGCTCGTGGTCCTCGCGCCACTCATGGCCGTGATCAGTCTCGTCGTCGTTGCGATCGATGGGCGCCCCTTCTTCTTTCGTCAGCGCCGAATCGGGCGATTCGGTGAGCCCTTCGACGTGTTGAAGATCCGCACCATGAAGGTCGACGCCGATCGCCTCATGGAGGAACTGCTCGAAGCAGACGTCGAACTGGCCGCTGAGTTCACCCGCCACCGCAAGTTGCGGGGCGATCCACGATTGACCAAGACCGGATCGTTCCTCCGCCGCTCGAGACTCGACGAACTCCCCCAGCTCGTCAGCGTGCTCAAGGGCGACATGAGTGTCGTTGGTCCCCGGCCCGTCGTTCCTTCCGAAATCAGGCGGTACGGAGGGTTCGCGTCCGTGGCATTCTCCGTGCGCCCCGGAGTGACCGGCCGTTGGCAGGTCTTGAGCAGCAACGCCGAAGACTACGAAGAGCGGGTTCTGCACGACGTCAAATTCGGTACACATCACACGTTCGGCGATGTCCTCGGCCTGGCGCTTCGGACGCCGGTTGTCATGATGAGATCGCTCCGCAAGCAGGAATTCGTGTGAACGGTCGTCGACGCAACGACCAACAGCTCAGCCCCCGGCTCTTCGACTTGGGTTCCTCCACCGATGGTCCACCGATCTTGCTGCACGAATCAGCAGGAGAAGCCCAGGGTGAGGGATCGGTTCCATACCTACATGCGTTTCGGGCCGTCCTCGCCGACGCTGGCGCGCTCGAATGCCGTTCTCTGGCCGTCGTCAATGCCGGTCAGCTGGATGGAAGCGGACACGTCGCCGCCGGCCTGGCCATCGCCTCGGCGTCCCTCGGCAAATCGGTGGCTCTCGTGAGCGCTCACATCGAACCCATCGTGGCCCTCGCAGCCGAAGAACTCGCGGCCGGACTCCAGGCCGCAATCGCCCTGAAGAAGCCGCTGTCCGAAGTCACCGTTCCGATCCGGACCACCGCCGGCAACCTGATCTACCTCCCTCCGGGATCCATCCATGCCGACATCGGCCTCCTTCCCTATCGAGACGAGCTGCTCGAAGTCATTCAGGAACTCAACGAGACCAACGATCTCGTGATCGTCGAACTCCCTCCGGCACTCGACGACGTCTTCACGGCATCCGTCGCTGCGTCGTTCGATCAGGTGTTGTTGTGCACCGCAGGCCGTCGGGTCGAGCGTCGAGCGTCGAAAGCCCGAACCCGCTTGTTGGCAAATGGAATTCACAAGCTCGATCGCGTGCATCTGTCGCGGCCGCACGCCCGGCCGATCTTCGTCGGAGCCGGTAGCGATCGCTTCGACAATCATGAATCACATTCATTCCTGCCCGTCTCCACCGCCCATCACGCGGCTGTATCTCCCCGCCTCCAAATGAACGCCACCGACATGAACGCCACCGACCCGAAGTCCGCAGCGATGGGGGCTCACGACACGAGCGCCCCCGAGTTCACCGCAGCTCAGCTACACGCGGTCGAGATGATTGCCGTCAGCGCACCCACGTTCGAGGCCCCCGAGATCGCAGCGACCCCAGACGTCGACCTCACCGACGATCTGGTGATCGATCTTCGAGACGACATTCGAGATTCGGTCGATGAGCGAGGCGCAAGCGACCGTGACCGCTCCGTCTCGGTGTCGGTGGTGATTCCGTGCCGAAACGAGGAAGCCTCGATCGAAGCCTGCCTCGATTCGGTCCAGGCCCAGTCCCACCGGAATCTGGAGATCATCGTCGTCGACGGGATGTCCGACGATCGAACCGTCGAGATCGTGAAGCTGCGAGCACTCGACGACCCACGAATCAAGATCATCTCCAACCCCAAGCGAATCGTTTCACCCGGCTTGAATCTCGCCCTGGCGGAAGCCAAGGGCCGGTGGCTGGTGCGCATCGATGCTCATTGTGCCATTCCCGTCGATTACGTCGAGCGAGTCGTCACCCATCTGCAGACCGGCAAATACGGCGGTGTCGGTGGCTTGAAGCTCGGTGTCGGTCACACCCGGGCGGGCCGAGCGATTGCGGCGGCGATGACCTCGCCCATCGGCGTCGGCAACTCCACCTACCACCATGGCCACGAGGTGCAGGAGGTAGAGCACATTCCGTTCGGCGCCTACCCGGTCGACCTGGCTCGGAGCCTCGGCGGCTGGGACGAAACCGTCCTCACCAACCAAGACTTCGAGTTCGACCATCGGGTCGGTCTCGCCGGACGCCCGCTGCTCTTCGACCCCGAGGTGGTCATCTTCTGGCAATGCCGGCAATCCCATGGCGCCTTGTTCCGCCAATATCGGCGCTACGGCAACGGCAAATCGGTCGTCACTCGTCTCCATCCCGATTCAACTCGACCTCGTCACCTCGTTCCGGCCATTTTCGTTGCCGGGCTCGCGTCGATCGCCCTGCCGACGATCGTGGTTCCTTCGACGATGGTGTCCCTCTTCCTCCGGTCGCGGTTCCTGATTCTCGGCTCCTACCTCGGGCTTCTCGGCTACGGCGCAAGCAAGGTCGAGCAACCCGAGCCTGACGGTGCCGATTTGTCGCCCGTCGAGCGACTCCTCGTCGTTCCCGCGTTCATGGCGATGCACATAGGACAAGGCGTCGGGTTCTGGGCCGGGCTCTTGGAACGCAAGAAGCTCCTCCCCGACCATCACGCACCTTCGGCCCGAACCTCGACGACCGAGCTCGTACCGAAAATCGATCTGCGCGACCGCCCCCACGGCGAAACAGCCATGGATCAGTCAACGCAAGCAACGGATCAACCCACGCGTTGACCGAAGCCGTCAGCGGATGGAATTGAGTTTTTCCAGCGAGTGATTGGCTTCGATCATCCGGACCGTTCCTGATCGGCTTCGCATCACGAGCGACTGGGTGAAGACACGGTTTCGTCGGTAGGTGACACCTCGCAGAAGATCACCGGTGCTGATTCCGGTGGCGGCGAAGAAACAATCGTCGGAACGCACGAGATCATCGAGCGTGAGGATCCGGTCGAAGTCATAGCCCAGAGCCTCGGCTGCGGCCCGCTCGTCGTCGTCGCGGGCGTAGAGGCGGCCTTGGAGGTCGCCACCCATCGACTTCATGGCGCAGGCGGTGATCACCCCCTCTGGAGTTCCACCGATGCCGAACAGAATGTCGACGCCGCTGTCGGGCCAAGCCGTGGCGATGGCCCCGGCCACGTCTCCGTCTCGGATCAATCGGATCCGGGCCCCGGTGCCGCGAATCTGATCGATGAGTTCGTCATGGCGGGGACGGTCGAGCACCACGGCGGTGAGATCACGAACCGACACCCCTTTCGCCTTGGCCAAAGCGGTGAGGTTGCGATCCACGGGAAGGCGAATATCGACGATGCCGGCCCCCTCGGGGCCAACGGCGATCTTGTCCATGTAGACGACCGGACCAGGGTTGTACATCGAACCTCGCTCAGCCACGGCGATGACCGCAATCGCGCCACCCTGACCGTTGGCTGTGAGTGTGGTTCCATCAACCGGGTCGACGGCGATGTCGGTGAGCGGCGGTTGGCCGTTACCGATCTTCTCGCCGTTGTACAGCATGGGCGCTTCGTATTTCTCGCCCGCGCCGATGACAACGATCCCGTCCATCTCGACGCCGTCGAGCACGCTTCGCATACCGTCGACCGCGGCCTGATCGGCGCCGATCTTGTCGCCTCGGCCGAGCCAGCGGGCCGCAGCGAGCGCCGCCGCCTCCGTGGTTCGAACCAGCTCGAGAGCGAGGTTGCGGTCGGGACGAATGCGTTCAACGTTCATGGTGCCATTCGGGGTGGAGTCGTGAAAGCGATATCACCGGCGACGCCGCAGGGGCGAACGCTGATCAGCTTCGTTCTTGAATCAGGCGTAGCTGGAGCTCGGCCCAACGCTGGTCCTCGAGAGCGTAGTGGTCGTGCTCGTTGTTCTTGAGTTCTTCTTGGGCCCGGACGAGATCTGCCTGTGCGGCTACGGAATCGAGTTCGTCCGTAGAGATCGCTTCGTCACTCAGCACCGTGACCTTGGTGCCCGTGACGGAAACAAACCCGCTTCGCACGGCAAACGATTGCACGTTGCCGCCTCCTTCGGTGACCCGCACCTCGGATACCTGCAGACTTCCGATGAACGGCTCGTGGCCGGCCAGAAAGGCGATTTCGCCGCCGCCGCGGGTACGGGCAATGACCTGTGTGCCTTCACCCGAGTAGAGAGATGCCTCGGGAGAGACGAACTCGACGGCGAATGCCATCAGTTCACCGACTTCCGGAGCTGCTCCGCCTTCTCACGAGCCGAATCGGCACCACCGACGTTGAGGAAGGCCTGCTCGGGAAGATCGTCGAGGTCGCCATTGATGAGCGCTTCGAAACTGTCGACCGTTTCCTCCACCGGGGTGAAGTTTCCGTCGAGACCGGTGAAGACCTTGGCCACGAACATCGGCTGCGACAGGAAGCGCTGCAATTTACGAGCACGGTTGACCGTGATGCGGTCTTCTTCGGAGAGTTCGTCGAGGCCCAGAATGGCGATGATGTCCTGGAGTTCCTTGTACCGCTGCAGGACTTCCTGCACCCGCCGGGCCACGTTGTAGTGGCGGTCGCCAACGACCTCGGGGGCGAGAATGGTGGAGGTGGACGAGAGAGGGTCGACGGCGGGGTAGATGCCTAGCGCCGCGATGTCACGACTGAGTTCGGTTGTTGCGTCCAAGTGGGTGAACGTGGTGAACGGGGCCGGGTCGGTGTAATCGTCGGCGGGCACATACACGGCCTGCAGCGACGTGATCGATCGACCGCCGGTGGAGGTGATCCGCTCTTGCAATTCGCCCATCTCGTCGGCCAGCGTCGGCTGGTAACCCACGGCCGAAGGCATGCGACCGAGCAGGGTCGAGACCTCGGATCCGGCCTGAACGAAGCGGAAGATGTTGTCGACGAACAGCAGCACGTCTTGGCCTTGCACATCCCGGAAATACTCGGCCATGGTGAGCGCCGACAGGGCAACACGGAGACGCACTCCGGGCGGCTCGTCCATCTGACCGAACGTGAGTGCTGCCTTGGAGAGAACCGACGTCTTGCCGTCTCCCATCATGGTCTCGCCCATCTCGATGAAGAGATCGGTTCCTTCCCGGGTGCGCTCACCGACGCCGGCGAACACCGAAACACCGCCGTGGTTGGAGGCCACACGGGTGATCATTTCGGTGATGAGCACGGTCTTTCCCACACCCGCTCCACCGAACAGACCGATCTTTCCACCCTGCATGTAGGGGGTGAGCAAGTCGATGACCTTGATTCCCGTTTCGAGCACGAGCTTCTTCGGCTCGAGCGTGTCGAAGGCGGGAGGGGGACGGTGAATTTCCCAGCGCTCGGTGATGTTCACTTCGTCGAGTCCGACATCGAGCGGCTCGCCGATGACATTCCAGATGTGACCGAGCGTGACGTCGCCCACGGGCACCTGGATGCCGTGGCCGAGGTTCTCCACCGGCTGGCCCCGCTTGAGCCCGTCAGTGGGCTTCATGGCGATCGCTCGAACCCGGCCGTTGCCCAACTGCTGCGCGATCTCGGCCAAGACCGGGGTGACCTCGTCGCCGACCTCCACGTAGAACCGAACGGCGCCGTTGATCTCGGGCAGCGAATCGGGTGGGAACTCGATATCGACGACAGGGCCGGCGATACCGACGATCCGTCCGGACTTGCGCTGCGTTTCGGTTGCAGTCATCTGCATGCTCCTGCGGTGGTGCTCGGCTCGAACGATGAGAGCCGGGTGGAAAGAGAGTGGATTCGGAAGGTGGAGATCACGAGAAAGGCGAGGTTTGCGATCGAGCTATTCGGCGGCGGCGAAGTCGAACGCCGCCTTCTTCTTGTCTGAGCTGTTACCAGCGGCCAACGATTCGGCACCACCCACGATTTCCATGATCTCGGTGGTGATCGACTCTTGGCGAGCTCGGTTCATGATGCGAGAGAGCTTGATGATCAACTCTTCCGCATTCTCGGTGGCGGCCTTCATGGCTCGCTGGCGGTTGGCGTGTTCGGAGGCTGCCGCATCGAGCAAGGCGGCGAAGAGGCGGGCCTCGACATAACGAGGCAAGAGGTCTTCGAGCACACCTTCTGGTGAGGGTTCGAAGCTGTAACCTGCGAGCGCTTTCGCGTCGCCAGCCGTTTGGGCGATGCTTTGCGTCGATTCCAGCGGAAGGAAGCGCCGAACCACGGCATTCTGGGTTCCCATGCTGACGAACTCGGTGTAGATCAGATCGACCTGGTCGACCTCGGCCGAGTCGAACAAATCGGTGACGGCTCGGGCGATCTTGCGAGCAATTTCGTAGGTCGGGTTATCGGTGAAACCTTCGAAGTCGGCGTCGACGTGGAACCCTCTGAATTCGAAATACTCACGGACCTTCTTGCCGACGGCGATCAACCGGTAGGTGCCACCCTCGGCCCGGACGGCTTGGATCTCACGCTCGGCAGCGCGGATCACTTGGGTGTTGTAGGCCCCAGCAAGACCGCGATCGCCGGCACAGACGACGAAGGCGACCGTTTCGACCTTCTCGGCCTGGCGGAGCAGCGGATGATCCACTTCGGCCCCCGCGGCGGCCAGATTCTCGATGACGCCGGTGAGCTGCTCGCTGTAGGGCCGGGCCGAGCGAGCGCGCTGTTGGGCGCGGGCAACCCGGGTTGCGGCGATCAACTCCATGGCGCGAGTGATCTTCTTGGTGTTCTTCACACTGCCGATTCGGCGGCGAAGGACGCGTTCAGCTCCACCCGGCATCGATCAGACCTCGCCCCGGTGGATGTCTTCTTCGGGCAGCGTGTTCGACGCGTCGACCAGCCGGGATTCGGCGGCCTTTTGAGCCTTGATCTCCGGCTCGCTTGCGAGGTGTTCGCTGCCGGTGAACTGATCGGTGAACGCCCCGATGGCCGCCTCGAGCGCCTCTTCGTCTTGCACCTTGCCGGTGTCGACGATGTGGCGGAGCTGATCGCTGTTGCGCGAGCGGAACCAGTCGAGCAGTTCTTTTTCGTAGCGGCTCACGTCGGCAACGTCGACTCCGTCGAGATAACCACGGGTTCCGGCGTAGAGCACGACTACCTGCTCCTCCACCGGCACCGGCACATTGATGCCCTGCTTCAGGAGTTCGGAGAGGCGGTAGCCGCGATCGAGCTGGGCCTGAGAAACCGCATCGAGGTCTGAGCCGAATGCTGCGAAGGCTGCGAGTTCACGGAACTGCTGGAGATCGGACTTGAGCGTGCCGACCGCAGCCTTCATGGCCTTGATCTGTGCAGCCGAACCAACCCGGCTGACCGAGATACCGACATCGACGGCGGGGCGGGTGCCCGACTTGAAGAGATCGTCCTGGAGGTAGATCTGGCCGTCGGTGATCGAGATCACGTTGGTCGGGATGTAGGCCGAGACGTCGCCGGCTTTGGTTTCGATGATGGGGAGGGCCGTGAGCGATCCGGCGCCGTTCGCATCGGAGAGCTTGGCCGCTCGCTCGAGGAGACGGCTGTGGAGATAGAAGACGTCTCCCGGGTAGGCCTCACGTCCTGGCGGACGACGGAGGAGCAGTGACACTTGACGATAGGCCTCAGCCTGTTTCGAGAGATCGTCGTAGACGGCGAGGGCGTGCTCACCGTTCTCCATCCAGTGCTGGCCCATCGCACAACCGGCGTAGGGGGCGAGAAACTTGTAGGGGGCCGGGTCGGACGCCGGAGCGACCACAACCACGGTGTAGGCCATGGCTCCGTGCTCTTCGAGGAGTGCCACCGTTTGTGCGACGGTGGACGCCTTCTGTCCGATGGCGACATAGATGCACTTCACGCCCAGGCCCTTTTGAGCGAGGATCGTGTCGATCGCAATCGTGGTCTTGCCGGTTTTACGGTCACCGATGATCAGCTCACGCTGGCCACGGCCGATCGGGATCAGCGAATCGACCGCCTTGATGCCGGTCTGCATTGGCTCATGAACGGGCTTGCGGCCGAGGATGCCGGGGGCCTGGATCTCCATCCGTCGGGTCTGGACGTTGGTGAGCGGTCCCTTCCCATCGATGGGCTCGCCGAGCATGTTGACCACCCGACCGAGGACGCCGTCACCGACGGGCACCGAGAGGATTTCGCCCGTGGACTCCACGGCCTGTCCTTCTTCGATGGAGTCGACGTCGCCGAGGACCACGGCCCCGATGCTGTCTTCGTCGAGGTTGAGGGCCAGGCCAATGGTGCCGTCGGCGAAGCGAAGCATCTCGTTGACGGCGGCGTCGGGCAAGCCGGAAACACGGGCGATGCCGTCTCCGACCGAGATCACTCGGCCGACCGTCTTGCTCGAAACGTTGGCCTCGAAGCTGTCGAGATTCTTCCGGAGTGCGCCGGTGATTTCTGCGGGATCGAATGAAAGTGCCATGACAGCTCCTAGAGGGCTTCGCGCATCTGGGTGAGACGGGTACGGAGTGATCCGTCGATGACGGTGTCTCCGATGGTGGTGACGGCGCCACCGACCACAGAGGGGTCGATGACGAGTTGGAGCTCGACATCGGCTCCGGTTTTTTCTTTGAGGGCAGCGACCAGGCGTGACTGCTGATCGCCCGACAGGGGAACGGCAGATCGGACGGTGGCGACCGACTTGCCCGACAGTGCTGCTGCCTTCGCCACGAATGCGTTGACGATCTCGGTGAGCTGGCCACCGCGTCCGGCGCTGACGATCATGCCCACGAGTGCCCGGACCGTGTCGGTGGACTTGTTGGTGAGGACGTCGTCGACGATCTTGCCCCGTACATCGGCCGGTACGAGGTTGTTCGACAAGACCGAACGGAGTTCTTCGTTTTCGGCAACGGCTCTGGCCACGTCGGCCAGCTGGGCCTTGGTGGTGTCGAGGTCACCTTCCGCGCCGGCCACTGCGAGCAGTGCTTCGGCGTATCCGGCAAGTGCATCTGCCATTGGGGGGATCGTCTTTCTTGATTCGAGTAGGAGAAGTACGACTGACGGAGATCGTCAGCTCTGACCGACCTGGCCGATGTAGCCATCGATCAGGTCGGAATGGGCGTCGGCATCGAGACGATCGGTGATGACCGCTTCGGCTGCGCCCCGGGTCAAACGGGCGAACTCTTCGCGAAGGTCGGCCAAGGCCTGCCCCTTCTGGGTTTCGACGTCGAGCGCAGCCCGAGCCAGGAGGGCTTCGGCGTCGCTTCGAGCCTTTGCGACCATGTCGGTCTTGAGACGGGTGGCGGTTTCGACCGCCTCGTCACGAATCCGAGCTTCTTCGGTGCTCACGTCGGGGAGATCAGCCGACGAAGCGGTGAGCGCCGCCTCGGCCTCGGCCCGCTCTCTCGCTGCGGTGTCGAGTTCGGTTCGAATACGTTCCGTGCGACCGGTGACCAGGCCCTTGATGGCAGGCCCGGCTTTCCAGGTGACCAGGCCGAGCAGCACGAAGAATGCGAGCGAACCCCAGTAGACCTCGTTGATGTCGCCGGCCAGCTGGTAGCCGTTCGGTGCTTCGCTGGCGAAGATGGAGAGCATCTCAGGCCTCAGTTCGGGTTCTGGAGGAAACGGTCGACAACGGGCTGAGCATCGCTCAGTGAAATCTGACGATTCATGACGCGAGACGCAGCGTCGGCTGCGAGCTCTGCGACCTGAGGCCTCGCGCCTGCCAGTGCTGCTGCCCGGGCGTTGGCGAGTTCATCAGCGGCGGCGGCACGAATGGCGGCCGCCTCGGCTTCGGCTCCGGCGATGATGGCAGCCCGCTCAGATTCAGCCTCGGTGCGGGCCGAGTCGACGATCTGCGCCGCTTCTGCTCTGACACCGACGAGTTGATCCTGCACTTCGCTGGCCGCAGATCCCGCACGCGACCGAGCGACTTCTGCCGCATCGAGATCGCCACGAACCTGGGCCGCACGGGCGTCCATGGTTGCCTTGACCGGAGGAAGCAAGACGAACTTCACGAGAAGGAACAGTGACGCGAAGGCCACCACTCCCCAGAAGAACTCGTTGGCAACCGGAAGAATCGGGTTGCTTGCCTCTTCGGCTTCTTCGGTAAATCGCAGTAACGCGAGCACGAAATCAGGCGAACTTCAGGAGAATGAACACCACGAAACCAATGAGGGCGAGTGCCTCGGTGAAGGCGATGCCGAGGAACATTGTGGTTTGGACTTGACCGGCGGATTCGGGCTGGCGGGCCATGGCCTGCACGGCTTGGCCGACGAGGTAGCCGATGCCGATTCCGGGGCCGATGGCGGCGAGACCGTAAGCCATACCGGCGCCGGAGGCACCGGCAATAGCCTTTTCATCGGCTGCGGTGGCAGTGGTGGCCTCGGTGGCCAGTTCAACAACCTGAGCTGCAGTGCTTGCGAGGAAGCTCATTGGATTGGTGTTCTCCTGTTCGGTGTGCTCCACGGGCGGAGCGTTGCTGTTCTGCCCGAAGGCAAGACGTTGATTGGGGGTGTTGCGGTACTACAGGGTGATGCGATTACTTCAATGTGCTGCGATTACTGCGCTGATTCGAGAATCAGTGATGGGGGTTCAACGAAAGTGAGATGTAGACGGCGGTGAGTAGGGCGAAGACGAACGCCTGGATCAACGACACCATGATCTCGAAACCGGTGAGGCCCACGAGGGTGGCAAAGCTCAACGGGAGCACGGCGATGAGCGCCGACTTCTGCCAGAGAGAGATGCAGAGCACACCAAAGGTCACCAGCAGAATGTGGCCGGCGAGCATGTTGGCGAAAAGACGAACGGCAAGCCCGAAGGGGCGCAGCAGGAACGTCGACAGGAACTCGATCGGAGTGACCAGGACGTAGAGCGCTGTGGGAACTCCGGGTGGGAAGAGCGACGACTTCATGAACCCGCCGAAGCCCTGCGACTTGATTCCGACACCGATGAACGTGGCCCACGCAATGAGCGCCAACATGATCGGGTTTGCCATTCGGGCATTCGCCGGCATCTGGAACGTTGGGATGACTTCGAAGATGTTGCCGAAGAAGACGAAGAGAAAGATGCTGAGAAGGAGCGGCAGGTATTTCATGCCTTCGGGGCCGATGGCCGACATGATGACCTGCTTCTCGACGAACTCGACGACACTCTCGACGATGTTCTGAAGTCCCTTGGGTACGAGGTCCTTCTTGGCCAGGAGGAAGGCGATGGTCGGGATCAGCATGGCCAGCATGCTGATCAGGCCGATCTTGTTGAACCCAAAGATCGTGCCATCACCGAAGTAGTTCGGCCACTTCACGAGATTGTCGATTGGGGGGAACTCGAGCGCGAGCACTTGAGCGGACTCCTTCAGTCGGGTGGCGACGGACCGGAGTCCGCAACCGAATGCCAGAACTTAACGAGATGAGCGGCGGCCCGCAGCCACAGGGCGCGGGCCTTTCTTGGAAATTGCAGGTTTCAGACCAGGGTGGGCCATCGAAGCCGAGACATGCCGCATCTCCCACAGCAGCAAGCCGAGGTGGGTGACGATGATGGTTATGCCCAGAGGGACCATAGCGACCCAAGACTGATCCTTCACCAGCCACACGGCAAGGAAGATCAATCCGAGCCGCATCACATAGCCGCCGAGGGCAACCGAGGCCACCATCGCAAACGAAATCTTGGAGGCCCAACTGAGGAGAGCAGCCGACAACAGGAGGTTGGCCAGAACCAGCGTCATCCCGAAGGCGACCGACAACGCACCGTCCAATTCGGCGAAGATCGCGCCGACGACCATGGCCAAGGGCAGGACGGGGAGTCCCCGTTTCACCATGTCGATCGCAACTTCTGCGGCCGGCGATGGCCCGGCAAGCGCCTGGGGAGCCACGGTCATGAGCCGGACACCGACGATCGGCCCGAGATGCCGCGAGTTCGATTTTGCTCGGCCGCAACGCGCATGGCGTGCGCCTCGGCTTGGAGTTCGGCGATTTGGTTTCGATAGCGGTAATAGATCGAGATGGCCGACCCGGCGACTCCGAGCAGGGTGAAGATCAACATGAACACGGGAGTCGTGCCGAGCCATCGGTCGATGAAGAATCCACCGAGTCCGAGAACGACGCCGCTGAGGACGAGGTCGTAGGAACCGGTGGTTTCACCGAGCTTCCGAGTGACTCCTGCAACGCCGGGAGACGAATCGTCGGTGTCCTCAGATGTCGTGGGGAACTCGGCGCTCAAGTTTCAAGTCTTTCAGGCGAATTCCGGGCTGCCCTGCCCGGCGGCGCCAAACGATATTCAGGCTGCACCGCTGTCGCAACCCGCCAGACGACAAGGCGACAGATCGAGAGGCTGAAAATCAGCGAGGAACCTCGCCTTGGGTCCGGACGCGGCGAGCCTCGATTTCGGAATTGCGGCGTTCGGCGGCGGCCGCTCGCGCCGAGTCGATGTGGGTGACGCCCTCGGCTGTGGGTCCGATGAATACTGCGTGATTCGACTCGCCGTCGGTGGGGCGGACCGGACGGAACGCCGAGAACAGGAGCAACCCCAGGGCCGCCACGCCGAAGGGAACGAATGCGTCGCCTTGTTGGTCGTTGTAGACGGGCCACAGCACGAATCCCGACAACAACGCGGTCCAAGCCCACAGGATCGCCACGCTGCGGCGGTGACCGTGGCCGAGCCTCATCAGATGGTGGTGGAGGTGGCCCTTGTCGGCGGTGGCCACACCTTGTCGTTTGAGGGTGCGGCGAATGATCGCAAAGGCGGTGTCGAAAATGGGCACGCCGAGAATGAAGATCGGAATGACCAGCGGGGCGTAGAAGAAGAAGGTCTGACCACTGAACGGGTCGTCGACTCGACCTCCGACCGACACGGTGCTCGCCGCCATCAGGGCGCCGAGCAACAACGCCCCGCCGTCGCCCATGAAGATCTTGGCGGGATTGAAATTCCACGGGAGGAAACCGGCGCAAATACCGACGACGATGGCGGCGACGAGGGGGCCGATGTTCGATGATTGCAGGAGGTCGAGTTCGGTGAGTTTCAGAACGTAGAAGAAAAATGCCAGAGCCGCGATTCCCATGATTCCCGCCGCCAGACCATCGAGACCATCGATGAAATTCACCGCATTCGCCATCCCGAGAACCCAGATGACCGTGATCAGATAGCTCATGTCGAGCGGAAGAATGAAGACCGAAGAGAACGGCACTCGGAACTGGATGATGCTGACACCGCCGATCACGAGCACGCTGGCGGCGAGCACGAGCCCGGCGATCTTCGCCGGCGCCGAGATCTCTTTCACGTCGTCGATCACACCCACCAGGTAGGCCAGCGTGGCGCACAACACGATGCCGAGCGCCTCGGTCGAGCCGACGAACACCGACTCGAACCAACCCGAGATCCACGCCGTGCCCATCGCAACCATGAACCCGGCGTACATGGCGCCTCCACCGAGAGTGGGGGTGGGCCGCTCGTGGGCGCGACGCTCATCCGGCTCGACGACATGCCCGCCGGCCACGGCAAGCATCCGGAAGATCGGCACGGCAAGAATCGTGACGCCGAAGGCAATAGCCGAGATCGTCACATAGGACGAGAAAGACGGCACGAGGCCGAAGACGGTCACAGCATGACGCTAGCCGCTGGACGGGCCATGCCCGTAGCCGCTTTGGATCGACTACTGATTTTGGTCCGGGCCCGGGTTGCGGTTGGTGGCTCAGCCGTTCTGGATCAGAGGTTTGGATACGGAGCGAACGGAGCGCAGAGCGCCCGGACTTCTTCTCTGATCGACTTGATGACGTCGGTGTCGGACCGGTCACGAAGGGTCCGGGCGATGAGTTGTCCGATGGTGGCCATCTCGGCTTCTTTCATGCCTTGGGTGGTGACGGCCGGTGTGCCGATGCGAATTCCCGAGGTGACGAACGGCGAACGCGGGTCGCCCGGGATCGAGTTGCGGTTGAGCGTGATCCCCGCTTCGTCGAGAACCGTCTGTGCCTCCTTGCCGGTGAGTTCGGCGTCGAACGACTGGAGGTCGACCAACAGGAGGTGGTTGTCGGTGCCGCCGGTGACCAATCGGAATCCTTCGGCCGCGAGCTGCTTGGCGAGGGCATGGCCGTTGGTGACGATCTGGGCCGCATATTCTTTGAACTCGTCGGTGGCAGCCTCGGCGAAGGCAATCGCTTTCGCTGCAATCGCGTGTTCCTGTGGGCCTCCTTGCTGACCGGGGAACACGGCCTTGTCGACGGCTTTCGCCAGCGCTTCGGTGCTGAGAATGCAGCCACCGCGAGGACCCCGCAGGGTCTTGTGGGTGGTGAAGGTGACGATGTCGCTCAACGGCATCGGATTGTCGTAGACACCGCCGGCGATGAGCCCGGCAACGTGGGCGGCGTCGAACATCAGCAACGCCCCGACCTGGTCGGCGATCGCACGGAAGGGGGCGGCGTCGATGTTGCGGGGATACGCGGTGGCACCGGTGACGATCAGCTTCGGACGATGTTCCTTTGCCAACGACTCGACCTGGTCCATGTCGATTCGTTCGTCACTGCCACTCAATTCGTAGCCAATGAAGTTGTAGGTGAGCCCTGACGCATTCACGGGCGAGCCGTGAGTGAGATGGCCACCGTGGTCGAGGCTCAAACCGAGGACGGTGTCGCCTGGCTCGAGGAGGGCCTGGTAGACCGCCATGTTGGCGTTGGCGCCCGAATGAGGCTGCACGTTCGCATGGTCGGCGCCAAAGAGCTCGCAGACGCGGTCGATGGCCAGTTGCTCGACGTGGTCGACGATTTGATTTCCGCCGTAGTAGCGGCGGCCGGGATATCCCTCGGAATACTTGTTGGTGAACACCGATCCCGTGGCCTTCATCACGGCAGGCGACGCAAAGTTCTCCGATGCGATCAACTGGAGGGAGGTGTTCTGTCGTTCCACCTCTTGCGCCGTGAGGGCGTGAACTGCATCGTCTGCGATGACGGGCCAAGACATTGAAAGACCTCCGAGAAGGGGAAGAGATGTCGCACCAGAACACCTGGGTACGAGCCGACCGCCGCACGATAACGGCCGGGCCGGTTCCATTCACTCGTTCGGGAACCGTGAAAAGGTGGAAACCTGGGGCGTGACCGCCTGGGTTCGCTACTGATCCAAGTCGTTGATCTTCTGCACCCGGCGGGCGTGTCGACCGCCCTCGAATTCGGTGGCGAGGAAGGCGTCAACGGCGTCGACGGCCACCTGCGGACCAGTGAAACGCTCACCGAGACAGACCACGTTGGCATCGTTGTGGAGTCGGGAGAGTCGAGCCGAGGTGACGTCGTGCACAGTTGCACCACGGATGCCGGGAATCTTGTTGGCGGCGATACAGATGCCGATACCACTGCCGCAGATACCGATGCCACGCTCGGCATCACCGGAAGCGACCGACCGGCCGAGGGCAGCGCCGAAGTCGGGATAATCGACCGAGTCGGTGTTGTCGGTTCCGAGATCGATGACCTCGTGACCGGCAGATCGCAGATGCTCGGCCAGCGCGACCTTCATGTGGAACCCGCCGTGATCGGAGGCGACCGCGATCTTCATCAGGATTCTCGTCGGGCCTGATTGTCGGCGATGCGTTTGGTGAGCAATGCCATCACGCGCTCTTTCGCCGTTGGGTTCGCCTCGAGGAGAGACTGGAACTCTTTGACGTTGAAGGAGACGAGGGCCATGTCGGACTCGGCGATCACCGAAGCCGAGCGCGGACGATGCTCGAGAATCGACATCTCGCCGATCATCGAGCCACTGCCGACGGAGGTGATGTATTCACCGTTCATGATGACCTTGGCCGATCCCTCGACGATCACATAACAGTGATCGCCGTAGCGTCCTTGATCGGTGAGTTCGGCCCCCGCCTCGGCGTCGACCCGATGACCGAGTTCAGCCACCTTCTCGAGCTGATCGTCGGAGAATCCCTCGAAGAGGGACACACCGGACAACCAACCGGTGTCGAGCTTGTTGTTACGACCGAACATTCTTGATTCTCCTCCGCCGTCCCGGTGAACAGCGAAGGCGATGTTATCGGCCAGGAGCGCATCGGTCAGCCCGAACGGATCGGCGATCAGGGCCGAAGGGGTTTGCGAGCGATCACCGACCGAGCTCGGCCCGAGAGATCAGCCTCGATTTCGACCTCAGCGAAGCGTCGGCGGGCGAGGTCGGCGATCGGTTCGGTCTGCCAGGGCGCCATCTCCAGCACGAGGGCGCCGTCATGTCGTAGCCAACGCCCGGATTCGATGACGAGATGTTCGAGGTCTTCGGTGCCCGTTGGACCGGAAAACAACGCGCCGGCCGGTTCCCAACGCTTCACGCCGTCGGCGAGCGGCTCGGAATCAGCGATGTACGGGGGGTTGCTGACGATGACCGCGATCGTTGTTTCCAAGTCTGACGGGACCGGTTGGAACCACGCCCCGAGCGCGGTCCGAATCTTGGAGCCGGCCCGACCGAGTCCGGCGATGTTGGCGCGAGCAACGGTCAACGCATCATCGGACACATCCGTGAGCCAGACCTCGACATTCGGAACTTCGACCGCAATCGACAGGCCGATCGCTCCGCTCCCGGTGCCGAGGTCGAGCACCGTGAGCGGAGAGGCGACCCCCTTCATCCTCCGGAGCTCGGCGATGGCGAGGCCGGCCACGATCTCGGTTTCGGGTCGGGGGATCAACACCCGCTGATCGATGAACAGATCCAGCGTTCGGAAACCCCAGCTACCGACGACATATTGAATCGGCTCGCCTCCGAGGCGTCGAGCGACTCGCTCGTCGAACGACGCCACACCCCGAATGGTTGCCAACTGACCGAGGCCCAACGCGAACTCGGCGCCCTCGTAGCCCGAACACTCCTCCACGATTCGACGTGCGCTGGTCTCGGGCTCGTCGACGCCGGCACCGGCGAATCGAGCCACTGCCTCGTCGTAGAGTTCCCGCCAACTCACCGTGCCATCGGTGTCGCTGCTCACGTCGTTCAATCGCCGTCGACGACTTCGATCGCCGCCTGGAGTTGCTTCGTGCGCTCGTCTTGTACCAACGCGTCGCTGATCTCGTCGAGCTCGCCTTGGAGAACCTTGTCGAGTTTGTAGACGGTGAAACCGATGCGATGGTCGGTCACTCGGTTTTCCTTGAAGTTGTAGGTGCGAATCTTCTCGGACCGACCTCCGCCACCAACCTGGTCTTTGCGGGTGGCCGAGCCCTCGGCCCGCACTCGTTCCTGTTCGGCCTGGAGCAGCCGGGAACGAAGCACCACCATGGCCCGGGCTCGGTTTTGCAGCTGACTCTTCTCGTCTTGCATCGAAACCACGACTCCGGTCGGCCGATGGACGATGCGGACTGCGGAATCGGTGGTGTTGACGTGCTGACCACCGGCGCCGGATGATCGGAACGTGTCGATCTGAAGATCGTTGGGGTCGATCTCGATGTCGACCTCCTCGGCTTCGGGCAGCACGGTGACAGTGGCCGACGACGTGTGGACTCGCCCCTGGGATTCGGTGACCGGCACTCGTTGAACTCGGTGTGGCCCCGCTTCGAACTTCATCCTCGTCCAAACGCGGTCGCCTTTGAGCATGAAGGTGACGTCGCTGAGCCCTCCGAGATCCGACGGCTGGGAAGCCATGAGATCCATCTTCCATCCTTGTCGCTGAGCAAAACCCTGGAACATGTCGAACAGATCGCGAGCGAAGAGGTTCGCCTCTTCGCCCCCCTCGGCGCCCCGGATTTCGATGATGACGTTGCGATCGTCGTTCGGATCCTTCGGGAGGAGCAGGAGTCGCATCTCCTGTTCGGTCCGTTCGACGCCTGCTTCGGCCTCGGCGACGAGCGCTCGCAGCGGTTCCCGCTCGGAGCCATCAGCGTCGGCCAGAAGCATCTTGGAGAGTTCGACATCATCGATGTGACCCCGAAGTCGGGATCCGACCTCGACGATCTCGCCGAGTTCGCTGTAGCGACGCATCGTCTCGACGTAGCGCTTGTTGTCGGCGACCAACTCGGGGTCGCCGAGACGAGACTCGATTTCCGCGTGTTCTCGCTCGAATGCGGTCAACCGATCCAACATCGAACCGAGGCTACTGCCCCCACCCGAGCTTCTCGGCCTTCCCCGGGTGTGTGGGTGTGATGTTGAGGAGTCGCGCTCAAGCCCAGGGAACGGGGATGCTCCTCAGCGAACAGTTCGGCAGCTTCGCAGCCAGTTTCTCGGTGACCGCGTAACGATCCCGTTCGGGGACGATCACGACGAGCGTTGCCGCGGGGTCGTGTCGATCCCGATAGTCGGCGGCTTCGGGGATCAGGTCGGGATCCACACCAACCGAACACACGACGACAATCGGCTCACCCTCGGGCGTTCTGCCTGCTGCCGCGCTCGGCACGTTGCCGAGAACCGTTTCTCGGGGCCGGAGCGGAGGAAGGGCAACGAGATCTTCGGCCCCGACCAAACTCGGGGTGTCGAGAAGAAGACTCCGAAGCCACCGTTCCCGGGCCATTCGGTTCAGTGGATGCATCGGAGCCCCCGGTCGGCGATGCTCGAGCACGGCCGTCCTCGCCCGCCGGATCGCCGTGTCGGGGTCCATTTGATAGTGAACGAGTCCGTGCAGTTCGCGATCGGCCTGACCGACCCCGACATCGATATCCGCACCCTCGTCGCCCCGCGTGACCCTGGCGATCTCGAGGCCCGCAACTTCGGCGACAAGCCGACCGTGGTCGTCAACGGGTCGGGCGCCGGTGTCGGAAATGAGACCGCCGAATGCCCACTCATCGTCGCCGAGGGTCGGAAGGGCCAAATGCGGAGCTGGCTCCGCTGCGACCAGTTCGGTATCGACCACCTGAAAGACATTGCACCGGAGTGGACCCTGAAACAGGCCTGCTCGTCGGGCGAGATGCCCGGCGTCGGTGTCGGCCAACAAGTTGAGCTCGGTGGCCTTCACCCGATCGGCCCAGATCATGGCCGGACCGAGCATTCGTATCGGCTCATCACCGGCGGCGTAGAAGTAGCCCGCACCCGACGCCAAAAGGCCCCCGGCAATACCGGGAGCCTGTTGTCCGATCAGTTCTTCTCCGGTGTGGACCCGAACCAGGCCCTGCAGTTTTGCCGCACGGAGACGGCCGACGTCAACCACCAGAAATCAATCGGAGGTGGCAGTCAACGAGCCGGGCGCGAGCGATCAGGCCTCGTCGGTCTCGGCTGACGCTGCGCCCTTGCGTCGACCGAAGCGACGTTCGAAGCGCTCGACACGACCTGCGGTGTCGATGATCTTCATTTGACCGGTGAAGAAGGGGTGGCTCTCCGCAGAGATTTCCACCTTGTAGAGGGGATAGGTGTTGCCATCCTCCCACTCGACAGTTTCGTTGGTCTGGATGGTGGACTTCGTCAGAAACGAGAAGTCGGCGCTCTGGTCGAGAAAGACCACAGGGCGGTAAGTCGGGTGGATGTCAGCCTTCATAGTTTCTCCAGTGTGGCGGTGTTGTCACGGGCCTGAAACCTCAGAGCGTGGTTGCGTTCGAGATTTCTTTGAGGAGGTCGGCATTCGATTTGCTTCCCTCGAGACGTTCGACCAGGCGACGGGCAGCGTCAACGGCCGGTCCGTCGGCCTCGTCGACGGCCTCGGCCATCAGCCGGCGAAGGACGTCCACGGCCTCGAGGTCGTCGGGATCAACCAGTAGATCGGCACTCCGCGTGTGGGACAACTCGAGGTCGAGGTTCGGGAACACGCCTTCATCGGCGAGCCACGCGTCGAGATGCAACTCGGACGTGGCCGTGCCGCGGAACTCGTCGAACAGCGCCTCGTCGAACACTGCGCCGGTGCCAACGGTGATCGTGGCGAGGATCGTGAGCGATCCCGCTTCTTCCAGCTTTCGGGCCGATCCGAAGAAACGTTTGGTCGGGTGGAGAGCGCTGGCATCCACGCCCGTGATCGTGCGGCCGGTTGCGGGTGTGCCGAGACCATACGCACGGGCAATGGCGGTGAGTCCGTCGGCGATGATCACCACATCTTCGCCTGCCTCGACCATCCGTTTCGCCCGCTCGATGGTGAAATCGGCGAGAGCCACCTGCTCCTCGGGCGGAGCATCGAAGGTTGCCGCCCCGACCTCACCGTGGGTGAGTGCCTGTTCGATGGTGACGACCTCTTCGGGCCGCCCGTCGAACTGAAGGACCATCAGGTGGACTTCCGGGTTGTTGGTTTCGATCGCCACGGCAATCTGCTTGATCAGTTCGGCCGAACCAGCTTCGGGCGGGGCAACGATGAGACAACGCTGACCTTTACCGATCGGGGCGATCAGATCGACCAGTCGGGCCGCCGACGCCGTCGGAACGTCGAGCATTTCGAGGCTGAGCCGTTCGAATGGGTAGACAGGGGTGAGATCTTCGAACCGAACCCGGGCCTTGCTGTCCTCTGGATCGGCGCCGTTGACACTCGTGATGGTCTGGAGAGCCGGATTCTTCTCGTTGCGGTTCGCGGGCCGGGCCGTGCCTTCGACCAGGTCGCCTTTGCGGAGACCATGTTGGCGCGCCATCTTCACCGGCACATACACGTCCTCGGCGGACTGCAGATAGCCGTTGACACGGAGAAAGCCATACCCGTCCTCGCGGAGATCGAGATACCCCGACGACCGGATCGGTTCGAGGGTCGGGAGCTGTTCCTCGTCCCGATCCCGGCCTCGGCCTCGACGACGACGACGACGGTTTGCCGACTCGGAATCTTCGCCCTGGTTGTTCTCGGCGTCGACGACAGAGGACTCATTCGAGCCGCCATCGGAACCGGAATCGGTGGACCCACTCTTGGCCGAACTGTCCGATTGAGAGCCACTGCTCTGCGAACCACTGCTCTGCGAACCACCGGTCTGGCCGTTTCGGCCCTGATTGCTGCCCCGCTGACTGCTGCCGCCCTGACTGCTGCCGCCCTGACTGCTGCCACCCTGGTTACCGCCGCCCTGATTGCTGCGGCCTTGACCCGAACGTGGGCTGCCGGTCTCCGTGCCCCCACCGTTCTCGATCTCAGTCTCCCATTCGGCCGGCGGCTCGCCGCCTTTGCCCCGGCGACGACGCGACGAATTGCCGCCTCCCGGACTCGATTCGCCGCGCTGACCGCCGGCGGGGCTGTTCCGGCCCGACCCCGATCGGTCTCCACTCGTTCGATCAGCACTCGTTCGATCAGCACTCGTTCGGTCAGCACTCGTTCGGTCAGCACTCGTTCGGTCAGCACTGCTTTGATCAGTCGAGGTGCGATCCGCTGCGTGATCAGTAGAACCTCGGCCGCCGGCATCCTGAGACGATCCGGGTTGGGCCGTAGACGTCGCGGCCCGTTCGGTCCCGAGACGCTCGCCGGCAGATTCGGAGCCCTGATCGGCCTCGGGCCGCTCTCCGGAATCAGACTTGCCGGAATCAGACTTGCCGGAATCAGATCGTTCCGACGCGGCGCTACTTCCTGCAGTCACACCGCTTCCGGCGGTGACACCCGAGAGTTCCAGAATGCTGTCGATCAGCGCCGCCTTTGTCGCACGGCTTGCGATCTTCCCACCGAGCGCGGTGATGATGGTCTGGAGTTCGGATTTGTCTTTTTTCTGCAGGTCGACGCGTTCGACGGTCAGGTTGTCGCTCACGGACACACTCCTCAGAGGTGACCTCCGCTCGCGGTGCGAGGGGGCCGGTATTTGCCAGGACGGCTATGGGTTCGGGTCGCACATCAGGCTGGATCAACGCTCAGAGCGCTTCTCAGGCCCAGACGGCGGAGCTCTGCGATCGTGTGCCTCAGTGAAGAGAAGGCTCCGAACAGCGCGGCTTGGGGGCGAGGGTAGCGACTAGGTGACGCGACTCCCACGTCTCGGATCGGCCGACATCGCCCCGAGATGAGCCGAATTGCGCTCGCAATGATCTCAGAGCCGAGCTTTCAGTTGACGAACGAGGTCGATGACGGAAAGCAGATTGTTCGGTGATTCGACGAAGTGTTCGGGTCGATCGAACAACTCCGACAGGAACGATGGGAGCGGGGGGCGCACCCCGGTTGCCTCCTCGACAGCATCGGGGAACTTCGCCGGATCGGCGGTGGCCAGGGTGATCATCGGCACGCCGGCCACGCCCTGACCTCTCGCCACCCTCGTGCCGACGGCCGTGTGGGGATCGATCAACAGCCCCAGACGATCGTGGACGAACGCCATTTCGGAGAGGGTCTCCGCGTCATCCACTCTGCCGGCGTCGAAGTCGGAGCGGAGCCGAACCGTCCACTCCTCGGGAATTGCGGCCCGACCGGTTGCACGAAAGGTCGTGAGGATCTCGGTGACGGCGACCCCGTCGCGTCCGCTCGCTTCCCACAAGATCCTCTCGAAGTTCGAGGAAACCTGGATGTCCATGCTCGGGCTCAACGATGGCATCACCACGTTGGCCAGTAACTCGCCGGTCTCGAAGTATCGGGTGAGAACGTCGTTTTGATTGCTGGCCACGATCAACCGATCGATCGGGAGGCCCATTTGTTTGGCATACCAACCAGCGAGCACATTGCCGAAGTTGCCTGTCGGCACGCAGAAGCTCACCGGCCTCTCGCCTCCGGTGAGCCGAAGTGATGCGCTCACGTAATACACGATCTGGGCCATGACCCGGCCCCAGTTGATCGAGTTCACCGCAGCCAGGCGCAGTTCGGATCTGATCTCGGGGTTGTTGAATGCCTCTTTGACCAGGTCTTGGCAGTCATCGAATGTGCCGGTAACGGCGATGTTGAGGATGTTTGCAGCATCAACCGTGGTCATCTGGCGACGTTGCACATCACTCACCCGGCCCAGCGGATGGAGCACCGCAGCGGCAACATTCGACCGATGGGCGAGCGCTTCGATCGCGGCCGAACCCGTGTCGCCCGATGTAGCGGCGAAGACGATGGCGTGCTCGCCTCGGCCGCTCAACTCGTGATCGAGCATTCGTCCGACCAGCTGCAATGCCACGTCTTTGAATGCGAGCGTCGGACCTTGCGACAGATCGAGGAGAAACTGTTCGTCGCCGAGATCGATCAGCGGGCACACGTCGGCATGCCGGAACGGCGCATACGCGTCGTCGACCATGACAACGAACACGTCATGGTCGATCGAGCCCTCGACAAACGGCCACATCACGCGTTTTGCCACCTCGGCGTAGGGCATGTCGGGGCTGAGTTCGGGCAGGGCCGGGACGGATTCCGGGCAGTACAGACCGCCGTCGGTGGCCAGACCGGCCAGAAGAGCATCGGCGAAGCTCAGCGTCGGGGCCTGGCCTCGGGTTGACGCGTAGGAGATCACCATCGCTCAGTTGATCACGCGCATGACGCTGTGAATGCCGCTGACCACGTCCAGAGCACGAAGGTCGACAAGCGTGGCCTGCAATGCTCGCTCTTTGGCCTGATGGGTGATGAAGACCAGCCGAGCCTCGGCTTCGAGTCCTTCTTGCTCCATCGAACGGATCGAAACACCGTGCTCGCCGAAGATCCCCGACACCCGAGACAGAACCCCCGGCGAATCACGGACTTCGAGATTCACGTAGTACGCACTCTCGAGATCATCGATTGCTCGGATCTTGGCCGTGGCCTGAGCATGGCTGCCGGGCACGGTTCGGTGGCTCCCGCGGCGCAGATTGATCGCGGCGTCGACGAGATCACCCAGCACAGCAGACGCCGTTGGGAGGCCACCGGCGCCCCGGCCGTAGAACATCAGTTCGCCGGCGGCCCGGCAGTCGACGAAGACGGCGTTGAAGCTGCCTCGAACCGAGGCAAGGGGGTGAGCATTCGGAACCATCGAGGGGTGAACGCGAACTCCGACCTCACGACCGTTTTCGTCGTCGAAGACCTCGGCGATGGCCAGCAGCTTGATCTGGTAGCCCAGCCGGTTGGCGAAAGCGATGTCGGCCTGGGAGACGTTGGAGATGCCCTCGTGATAGACGTCGCCCGCGACCACCCGAGAACCGAATGCGATCGACGCCATGATGGCCGCCTTGGCCCCGGCATCGAATCCCTCGACGTCGGCGGTCGGATCCCGTTCGGCGTATCCGAGTTCCTGCGCCTCCTTCAGAGCTACGGCGTAGTCGGCGCCGTCCTCACTCATCTTGGTGAGGATGAAGTTGGTGGTGCCGTTGACGATGCCCATGACCCGAAGGATGTCTTCTCCGAGGAGCGACTCTCGCAAGGGGCGAACGATCGGGATGGCGGCAGCAACCGCCGCCTCGAAGAGAATGTCGACTCCGGCCGCGTCGGCTGCGGCGTAGAGCTCGGAACCGCAATTGGCCAGCAGTTCCTTGTTGGCCGTGATCACCGGCTTGCCGTTGGCCAACGCGGTCAAGATCAGCTCGCGGGCAGGCTCGATTCCACCGATCACCTCGACGATCACGTCGATGTCGGGGTCGGCAACGAGGGCACGGGCATCGGTGGTGAGCAACTCGCGATCGACCGACCGGTTGCGATCCCTGCTGGTGCTGCGAACGGCGATGTCGGTGATGACGATGTCGAGTCCGGTGGCAATTCGGATCGCTTCATTCCGCATGTCGAGCAGTTCGACCAGGGAACCCCCAACGATGCCGCAACCCAGAACGCCGACCTTCACCTGTTCATTCACAGCCGAGAGCGTATTGCGCCGGATGGCGAGTCGACGGCGATTTGGTCGAGGTCGTTCAGCCAACGTCGGAGTTGAGGAGATCGGCGTACGTTTCGCGTCGTACCACGAGTCGGGCATTGCCCTTCGAGCAGAACACGACCGGCGGCCGCAGAACCTTGTTGTAGTTCGACCCCATCGAGTGGCCGTAGGCGCCCGTGACCGGCGTGGCGAGGATGTCACCGACTCGAAGGGAGCTCGGCAGATGGCCCTCGCGAACGAGCAGGTCGCCGGACTCGCAATGTTTCCCGACGACGCGGGCCGCCAGTGTTCGTTCGGCGGTGACGTCTCGTGGGAGGAACGTCTCGTAGCCAGAGCCATAGAGCACCGGACGAGGGTTGTCGCTCATACCACCGTCGACTGCGACGTAGGTTCGGATGCCATCGAGGTGCTTGATGGTTCCGACGGTGTACAGCGTGAGCGCCGCCGCCGCCGCGATCGACCGCCCCGGTTCGATCCCGATCGAGGCGGTCACGCCGGCTGCGGCTGCGCCATCCAACAGAATCTTCCCCCACTGGCTGATCGTGGGCGCTTCCTCACCCTCGACATAAGCAACACCGAGTCCACCACCAACGACGAGTTCGTCGAGGCCGAGCGGATTCGAGAACTCGGCGAGCACCTCGACGGCGTTGGCAAAGGATTCGGCCCGGAACACCTGAGAGCCGATGTGGGCATGGATCCCGACGAGTTTCATCCCGCTCGATCCGGTGGCCCGTTCCACAGCTCGAGCGGCAAGTCCCGTGGAGACGGTGAAACCGAACTTGGAGTCGTCCTGTCCGGTGGAGATGAACTCGTGGGTGTGAGCTTCGACCCCGGGAGTGATTCGGAGCAACACCGACGGCACACTCTTTCCGCCACTCACCAGACGTTCGATTCGGTCGATCTCCTCGAAGCTGTCGACAACAACACGGCCGACCCCGGCGTCGAGCGCCATCGACAACTCTTGCTCGGACTTGTTGTTGCCATGCATCACCAACCGATCGGCCGGAACGCCGGCGCTGAGGGCAATGTGAAGCTCGCCCCCAGTGGCGACGTCGAGGCTCATGCCTTCCTCGAAGGCGAGACGAGCCATGGCCTGGCAGAGAAAGGCCTTCGTCGCATAGGTGGCGTGTCGACCGAACAGTTCGACGGCTTCCCGACACCGACTTCGCAGATGGTCTTCGTCGTAGATGAACGCAGGTGTTCCGAATTCGGCCGCGAGTTCGAGCGTGTCGCACCCACCGATGAGCAGTTGGCCCGATGAGCCGACCGACGCGTTGTCAGAAAGGAGATGCCTCGGAACGGGATTGGAACTCATGATCTACATCTGCTCCGGAGCATCGACACCGAGCAGGTCGAGACCGATGGCGATGCCGATACGACTCGCTTCGGTGAGCCACAGTCGCGCCTGCTGAAGCTCAGCGGGAACGTCGTCCCGCAAGACGGGGCAGTCGTGATAGAAGCCCTGAAACGCCGAAGCGAGCTCGCGAACCCATGTGGTGATCTTCTGTGGGGCCCGTTCCACACAGGCCGCTTCGATCACCTCGGGAAGGGCGAAGAGGTCGCGCAGAAGCTGCAACTCCCGTTCGTGTACGAGCAGTGAGAGGTCGGCTTCGCCCAGCGGGGCGCGCACGATTCCCCGTTTCGCTGCTTCCCGGCCGATCGAATGGATTCGAGCGTGAGCGTACTGGACATAGAAGACCGGATTGTCGGAGGACTGCTTCTTGAGGAGGTCGATGTCGATCGTCTGTGACGTGTCGATGGATTGCATCAGGTAGGCAAACCGGGTGACATCGGGGCCGAGGTCGTCAACGAGCTCTTCGAGCAGAACCATGTCGCCCGAACGCTTGGAGAGCTTGACCTCTTCGCCGTTCCGGAGCAGCTTCACGTTCTGTCCGATGATGGCTTCGTATGACTCGGCGGGGTGGCCCAAGGCCTGGAGAGCGGCCCGCATCCGGGGCACATACCCGTGGTGGTCGGCGCCGAGAATGTCGATGATCAGATCGCCGCGGTCGTACTTGCTCTCGTGGTATCCGATGTCGGGCAGCATGTAGGTCATGGCGCCGTCGGACTTGATGAGCACCCGATCCTTGTCGTCACCGAAGTCGGAGGTCCGGAGCCAGGTTGCCCCCTCCTCCTCGTAGACCGCTCCGGTTTCTCGGAGCCGCTCGAGGGCGCTCATCATGTACCCCGCGTCGATCGATTCACGCTCGCTCGACCACGTGTCGAACTCGACATGCATGGCGGCGAGTGCAGCCTTCTGATCGTCGAGGGCATGACGGATCGCCCACTCGGTCGGGTCGACGTCATCGGGCATCTCGCGGGCCCAGTCCCGGATGTATTCACCTTTGTAACCGTCGTCGGAGACCTCGACGCCGTTCTTCCGAGCGAGAAGCGAGTTCACGAAATTACTGATCTGAACACCACGATCGTTGACGTAAGTTTCCGCATGGGGCCGAAAGCCGCATCGGGCGAAGATCCGGCAGAGCGAATCGCCATAGGTGGCCCACCGCCCGTGCCCGGCATGGAGCGGCCCGGTCGGATTCGCCGAAACGAACTCGAGGTTGACCCGTAGCCCGCCGCCGAGGTCGGGGCTGGCGTAAGCCTTCTCGCCTTGGGCGACGACCTCGTTCAGGACGTCGTGAAGCCAGGTGTTCGCCAGCCGAAAATTCACGAAGCCCGGACCAGCCACCTCGAGCGCCACGACGTGTTCGGGCCGATTGGCCTCGAGATGACCAGCCAGCGCCTGTCCCACCTCACGAGGGTTCTTGCCGAGTTGTTTCGCACAAACGAGCGCCGCGTTCGTGCTCCAGTCACCGTGTTCCTGACGAGCCGGACGTTCGATCACGACGGCGTCGGGAACCTCGGCGACGCCGAGATCCTTCAGGGCTTGATGCACGGCAGCGAGCAAGTCGTCACGAATCACCGCGAGAGCGTATCGGCCGACCTCGGACCGCCCCGGCGATTCTCACGTGCAAACGGCACTGATCCGAGACAACCTGGGTCGATGGCAACCGATGAGAAGTTCTTCCCCTACGAAATCGACAAGCGTTGGGCTCCCCTGCTGCTTCCGCTCGGCGTAGGCAAGAGCGACGGTGTCACGATCAGCGACGATCACCTGGTAGCAACATTTGGCTGGGTCAAGGTCCGGACGCCGCTGAGCAACGTCGACCACACCGAGGTCACCGGTCCGCATCGTTGGTACACCGCGGTCGGACTACGGATGAGCTTTGCCGATGACGGGATCACGTTCGGAACCAATCACCACAAGGCACTGTGCATCGGCTTCGTCGAGCCGATCCCGAGAGTCGTTGGTTTCCACACCCACTCCGCGTTGTCGGTGAGCGTCGCCGACCCGGCAGGACTTGCGGCCGCAATCCGACGCTGAGCGCCGACGACCTACGCTCCGGTCATGGCTCGAATTCCCGACGTCGACCCGCTGGACGTTCCGGCCCGAGTGAAAGCAACGCTCGACACCCAAGCCGCCCAGTGGGGTGAACCGTTGGCCAATCACCTGCTCTATGCCCATCGGCCGTCGATCTTCAAAGGCGTTCGAGGGATGTGGTCGGCCATCGAAGAGTCGTCGCTGTTGGACCCAGCACTCGTGTCATTGGTCAATCGTCGCGTGGCGGCTCGAGTCGGCTGCGTGTTCTGACAGGACATCAACGCTGCGGTCGGCAGCACCCAAGGGCTCAGTGAGACCAAACTCGATTCGGTTGTCGTCGTGCCTCTCGATCGAGACCAGTTCGACAGCCGAGAACTGGCGGCGCTGGACTACGCCGACGCCATGACCGTGGCTGATGTGGATGACCCGCTGTTCGCTCGAGTCTCCTCGGAGTTCAGTACCGAAGAAATCGTCGAACTCACCGAAGTGATCGCCTGGGAGAACGCGTCCGCCCGATTCAATCGGGCCCTCAGAGTCCACTCGCAGCATCTCTGGCGACGCTGACCTGATCGGGCCAGGTCAATCACCTGCGCCCCGTGTGCGTCGCTACTTGCGTGGTAGCGCTGCCGCTTTGAGCGTGATCCCTGCGGCGTCGATGATCCCGGCCTTCGATCCGATCGACAACGTGTTGGCGGCGAAGAGGTCCTCCTTGTTGATCATCGCCCAGCGAAATCCGTCGATCGACTTGAGTCGCTTGAAGCCCGCCTTCAGATCCTTGGTTTCCGCGATCACGACGATCGCCCCCTTGTCGAAGATCAGATCAGCCACGCCGGAAGCATCAGGCTGGGCTCCGAGCACTGTCTGCGCCTGTGCTCTCAGGCCGGCGTCGTCAAAGCGAGCCATGTCAGGCCTCCTCGTTGGTGGTGAGAATCGTGGTGATGCTCTCGATGGCTCGAGCGGCGTCAGACCCCTCGGCCGAAATCGTCACCACGTCACCAACAACCGCACCGAGGGCCAGCACACTCATGATGCTCGAGGCCTTGGCCTTCTTCTCGCCCTTGAGGATCGTGACCTCGGCCGACAACGACTTGGTCAGTTCGACGATCAGCGTGGCGGGGCGAGCGTGTAGTCCGGTCGAGTTCGAGATCGTCACGGTGGACGTGACTGCTTCATCGTCGTCGTCGTCGTCCGGGGGCGTCGAGAGAATGTGGTGCAGCATCGCGGCATCCGTGGAGACCCAGAGTTGCTCACACAACTCCTCTTCCTGAAGCACCTCGGCCATTTGGGCCAGCACATTCACGTGGTCGTTGCCTATGGCGGCCAGTCCGATCACGAGATGCGCCGTACCGGCCCCCCAGTCGACACCATCGGGATATTGGGCAACCACGATTCCGGTGCCCAAGACATCGGACTTGAATTCCAGCGTGCCGTGGGGCATGGCCACCCCGTTACCCAGATAGGTCGAGACCGTTTCCTCTCGATTCTTCATCCCGGTGACGTAGTCGGCGAGGACGACACCGCGTTCGACGAGCTTTCCTCCGACGAACTCGATGGCTTCTTCCATCGAGGTGGAAGACAAACCGACGAAGACGTCTTCGAGACGAAGAACCTCGCCAGGGACCTCGGAGCTTGACACGGCCGTGCTGTTGGAGTGGGTCATGGTTACAGCGCCGACTCGATGGGATCGCCGTTCTTCAGCTTCTCGACAACCGCCTTCACGGTCGGATCGTTGAAGAACATCATGAACGGGACCACGGCTGCGCCTGGGACCCGCTCCTTTGCGCTCGCTGCCAACTTCTGATGGGTCAGAACCACGTCGGCATCGGCCGGGATCTGCGACACCGGAGCGTGGACGACCTTGATGTCGAGCTTGGCCTTCTTGATCATCTTCTTCAGCTGGTTGGCACCCATGAGGCTGCTGCCCATGCCGGCCTCGCAGGCGTACACGATGAGATGAACCTCGTTCGCTGGTTTCACTACTCGGTCAGACATTCGTTGGCTCCCGCCTCGTTGTACACCCATTTTGAGTTTCTGAACGTTCGCAAGGCCCGGCTGTTCCATGAATGGCCCTGCGCTTGATTACTCTGCGCTTGATTACTCTGCGCTTGATTTTTGATCTGGAAACGATTCACGGACGATCCCGGGGGTGGCGATTCCGAACGCCACCCCCGAGTCGTCGGATTTCTCAGGCCGGCATACCGGGGATGACAGGCATGCCATCACCGAGATGGACCTCGTCGAGGAGTTCGTCGTCGGTCATGTCCTTCACGGGGAAGGCCTTCAACAGAACGGAGCCGGTCACGAGGGTGACGCCGGCGCCGACGAGAATTCCGAGCAGCACACCGACGACCGCTCCGCCGCTCGTCGGCATCAAGCTGAGATAGGCGAAGATGCTGCCAGGAGATGGCGGACCGACGAGGCCGGCATCGGTGGCGACGAAGACGAGGTCGGCGGAGATGCCACCGGCCCACATCGACGCAATCATGACCGGGTTCATCAGCACGTATGGGAAGTAGACCTCGTGAATGCCACCGAGGAAGTGAACGATCATCGCTCCGGGAGCCGACAGCTTGGCGAGGCCCTTACCGGCAAACCAGTAGGCGCCGAGCAGGCCCAGACCTGGCCCGGGGTTCGACTCGAGCATGAAGTAGATCGAGCGTCCGCTCTCGGCCACGTCGGCGGTGCCCAGTGGTGTGAGCACGCCGTGGTTGATCGCGTTGTTGAGGAACAGCACCTTGCCGACTTCGATCGGAATGTCGGCCAGTGGCAGCAGCCCGGCGTCAGCGATACTCGACACCATGTTGCCGAACGCTTCGGCGATCGATCCCATGACCGGACCGATGATCACGTAGCCCAGCATGGCGAGGATCACGCCGGCGATGCCTTGTGAGAAGTTGTTGTAGAGCATCTCGAAACCGGCTGGTGTGCGATCTTCGAGGTACTCGTCGATCTTCAACATCACGTAACCGGCCAGTGGGCCAATGAGCATGGCGCCGAGGAACTGCGGTGGGTTACCGGAGGCTCCATTGGCCAGCTCGAATCCGGCGCCGCCGATGACGCCGAAAACGGCGATGATGGCAAGCACGCCACCTCGGTGACCGTGGATCATCTTGCCGCCGGTGTAGGCAACGAGCGCCGGAAGCATGTAGGTGATCATGGGACCGACGATGTTGCCGGTGATGGTGTCCCAGTCCCAGCCGAGGCTGGTCTTGGCCAACCAACCGGTTGGGATGAATAGTGCAGTGATCAATCCCCAGGCGATGAAGGCACCGATGTTCGGTACGACCATTGCTGCGAGATAACCACCGAATCGCTGAATGCGTTGTTGCATCGGTGTACTCCCCTTTGTGTTTGACTCAGCTTCCCCTGCGACTGTGACGGGCGCCACTGGCAATTGGGCGGTGGTGATCTCCGCCAATTCTGGTCGGGCCGATCAATTCGATCCGATCAACGCTCGCACCCTGCGAACGTCGGCCGCCGGCAGCAACGGATTCACGACCACGACCGGTGCCAGCTCGCTCTCGAGCGGCACCGTCGAGATCACCAAATCGAAATCGGCACCGTGTTCCTGCTCGTAGCTGGAGGCCGACTTCACTTCGACGATGGACAGCTCGGGAAACTCGGCCTGGATGCGTGACACGAGGACCCATGCAGTGGCCATGCCACCGGGACACACGACCAGTGCTTTTCGACGCTGCCGCAGGTGACCTCGCTCCATTGCACCTGCCAGATACATGGTGATGAATCCGACCTCGTCCAAACCGATATCGACCCCGATGTGGGAGGAAATGAGTTCGCCGAGATCGAGCGACACCTTGTGGACGTCGGGATAGCGGGCCGTGATTTCTCCGAGGAGGGGGTTGTGTACGGGAAGGCCATGCCGGAGGCGGACGGCAAGACGCTGCAGGTGAAGCGAAAGTCCGCGCCGTAGTTCGACGTCTTCGGCGAGACTCGGGTGGAGCCGGTACCCCGACACGTCGAGAATCTGCTCGAGGAGTTCGCCGAGCTCGGGTTCTTCGCGCTGCACCCGCACCAGGGCGTCGAGCCCCAAGAGGTACTCGGTGAGTCCGGCGATCTCGCCGTCGGAGAGCCGAGCGATTCCCGCATCGGCAATCGACTCGGCCAGATCACGCACCCCGTCCGACGCGGGATGATCGATGAGGGAGACGAGCTGACCGGTTTCGAGCGCGATGGGTTTGTCGTCGAGGCAGCGGGCGACAGAGATGGCCAGATACAGCGAGAAGACGAGTTCACTGTTGCCTTCGGCGAGAGCACCACGAAGTGAACTGGCTCGCACCGCTTTCGAGCAGGCAACAACTGCCAACCCCGAGAAGCGTTCGCGGACCCCCGTCGGAAGTCGGGCCGCGGCCGACGCCTCCGCCACCTCGGTGTTCGCGAGCACGTCGAGCACGTCACCGGGAACGGCTTCGAGGAAAAGCTGCAGGAGCGCCCGCCGAATACTCAGCTCGGTCCCCATCACGAGCAGCCCTTTCCCCGGCTTCCGGACGAGAGGCAGGCCCATGCGATCGAGCCACGGTTCACATCGATGCAGATCTCGGCGGGCCGAAGTCTTGGAGACGTGGAGCTCCTCGTTCAATCGATCGAGGGAAACGATCTCGGGGGCGGCCCAGAGAAGCGAAGCGAGTAGCTGGCGCTCACGCTCCTCGGGGGAATAGACCAGCGGAGCCCCCGAACGCTCACTCAGGTCGACCCCGATGGCTTGTCGGAGCGCGTCGTCGGCGTTGACAAGGAGGCCTGAGCCACGCAGGCGAGACAGCGATGCGCCCATCGACTCGAGATAGTTCTCGGCAACCCCGAGCCGATAACGCACGACGCGCTCGCTCAGTCCGAGATCCATCGCCAGGTCGGCGGTGCTGCGGGGACGGGACTGATCGAGCAGCCAACGCGTGATCCGAATCACTCGACTGTCGAGCGAAACGCTCATTCGTCGCGGACCACCGAGACAAGCGCCCGGCGAGCGTCAGCACTCGAGGTCGCGCTGAGGGCCAACCGGGCGGCAGCGGCCACTTCCGTCGGATCGAGCCTGGAGAGAATCGACTTGGTCAGATTGACCAGCGGTGGAGCGACCGACAACTTCGTGATTCCCATGCTCAAGAAGGCGGCCGCCGCTTCCGGCTCGGAAGCGGCCATCCCGCAGACCGACACGGGTTTACCGAATCGTCTGCCGGCCTCGGCCGTGAGTTCACACAGCCGTAGGACCGCGGGGTGGAGATGGTCACCCAGATGATCGAGTGAAGGGTTACCCCGATCGGCAGCCAACGTGTATTGCGTGAGGTCGTTGGTGCCGATCGAGAAGAAGTCGATGTGGGGGGCCAATCGGTCGGCGCACAGTGCGGCAGATGGAACTTCGACCATGGCCCCGAGTTTGATTTCACCGAAGGCAACGCCCCGGTTCTGCAACTCGGTCCGAGCCTGGTCGACCGCTTGGCGAACGGCGACCATCTCGGCGACGTTGGCGACCATCGGAACCATGACCCAGACATCTCCGTCGGTTGCGGCTCTCAGGATGGCTCGCATCTGTGTGCCGAACAGGTCTCCATGACTCTCGTACAACCGAACACCGCGGCGACCCAGAAACGGATTCTCCTCGGCGTCGAGATCGAGAAAGTCGGCCGGCTTGTCGCCACCGATGTCGAACGTGCGAATCACGACTGGTTGGCTGAAGGATCGGGCGGCGCGGGAGTAGACCTCGTGCTGCTCGTCTTCGGTTGGAGCGGATGGGCGATCAAGAAACAGGAACTCGGTGCGAAAGAGACCGATGCCGTCGGCCTGTTCGGCCGCAGCTCGGTCGACGTCGTCGTTGTTTGCGACGTTGGCTGCGATCGATACGTCGTTCCCACCGAACGTCATGTGGAGGCCCCGGAAACGTTCGGCGGCAAGTCGAGTCGCGGCATGCAATTCGGCCCGCGCTCGAAAATCGGCCTCGCTCCGTTCATCGGGATCGAGTACGAGTTCGCCGGTGTCGCCATCGAGCGCCACCCGTTTGCTGCCAACGGCCTTGGTGAGCAGACCGGACACCCCGACGACGGCCGGCAGCCCCATGGCGCGGGCGATGATGGCAACGTGACTCGTTGCTCCTCCCTCGGCGGTGGCGAATCCGATCACGAGGTCTGGATCGAGCCGGGCGGTTTCGGCTGCGGTGAGCACCGGGGCCAGAACAACACTCGGCACGGCGATGTCCAACGTGTCATCCAAATCGAGACCCGCGAGTCGACGCTTGACGCGGTCGGTCACTTCGACCACGTCCGAGGCCCGGGCTGCCAGATAGGGATCGGGTAGCGACGCAAGCATCGACCGGAGAGCCTCGGCAGCAACGTTCAGGGCGTCGTTCAAACTCAAACCCGCGCCGAGTTGCTCCTCGACTGCATCGAACAGCATTGGATCCTCGGCCATCAGCGATTGAGCCTGTAGAACGTCGGCCGCCTCGGCCCGATCGAGCTGACGCGCTTCTGCGCCGAGTTGAGCGAGGTGAGCACCCACAGCACGGATCGCATCGCCGAGCGCTTCGATCGGATTGGCGGTTTCGGGCACGATGACGTCGGTTCGTTCAACCAAGACGATGGGGCCGATCGCCACACCACTTGAAGCTCCCAGCCCTTTGACGGTGATCATGACTTCCTCCGTTGGTTGCTGGTCGGCTTCATCGATTTGTTCAGCGATCGGTACAAGACGGCCCCGGACACGAGCGTGATACTCGTGGTGATCACGAGGCCGACGACGGCGAGCGCATAGTGCACATTGCGTTGGCCGTACCCGAGCGCAATCGCTCCGAGCAAGTTGAAGACCAGGAACAATCCCATCATGGCGAACAGGACCGTGCGTTTTCCTTGGCCCAGGCGAACGCTCGTACCGAGCGCTTTCAAGCCCGAGTCTTGCCCGTCGGCGATCACGAATCCGAAGAACGCGTAGAAAAGGATCGCCATGAGCGAGGGGATGCCGAAGAGGTACCGAAAGCCGAGGAGGACCGCGGCCCAGAACCAGAATGATCCGACCCCTTGTGCGAGAAAGCGTTTGGGAGTGGCGAACGGTTTACGGAGGTCGACGGGGCGACCATCGGCCGCGTCGAGCGCGTACGAATACCACGGATAGGCGAGGGTCCCGCCAACGATCAACCCGACGAGATCGACCGCGATCGACAGGAGGATTCGATCGTCGCGGTAGAGCGACTGAGCCGGTATCCGGAAGGCGGCGTAACTCGCCAATGTGACGAGAGCGGCCGAACTCAGGGCGACGACATTCCGAGAGTAACCCCGCACGCCCGAACCGAAGATCTCGCCGACCGAAACATCGAGCGGTGCGTTACTCATGCGTCGTCCTCCAACAACCGCTTGCCTTCGATCGAGGTCGTGACCGATACGGCTTGGTAGTCATGTTTGTCCGGTGGCGCGAGGGTGCTCATCGATCCAACGGTCGAGCGGCCCCATGCCAGAGCCGATGCAAGTGCCTCTCGGCCCACGGCCCCACCAAGTAGAAAGCCGGCAAGAAGCGCGTCACCGGCTCCGACAGTGTTGACGATCCTGTCAGTTCGGGCCATTCCGTGAAAGACCCCGGTGTCGTCGACGAGCACCGCGCCATCGGAGCCGAGGCTGACGAGAACGGCACCGGCACCTCCGGCCCGCAATCGACCGGCGGCTTCGACCACATCACCGAGCGTCGAGATCGGCTGATCAACGATCGACGCGAGTTCCTGCCGATTTGGCTTCAAGAGAGAGCACGGCGTGCCCACCATGGCGAGCAACGCCGGACCACTCGTGTCGACGGCGATGTTCACGCCCTCGTTGCGAGCCGTTTCGGCGAGCCTGACATAGAAGCCGGAAGCAATTCCGGGCGGGAGGCTGCCACTGCCGACAATCCACGAGCTGTGAGCTGCCGCCTCACCGGCTTCGACCAGCAATGCTTCCTCGTCGTCGCCCGTGAGCGTCGGTCCGGGCTCGTTGAGCTTGGTGGTGACGCCCTGAGAATCGATGATGGTGATGTTCGTCCGAACCGCAGCCGAGGTATCGACAACGCGAATCTCGAGCGGGCCGCGCTCACCCTCGACCGTGCCCGCCGAACGCTGCTCGACCAAACTCTGCTCGACCAAACTCTGCTCGATCAGGCCGGTGAGGGCGAGACCACTGGCCGCTCCCGCCGGGAAGATGGCGCGGGTGTGAATTCCCTGGCTTGCAATCGACCGCGCAATGTTGATCCCCTTGCCCCCCGGTTCATCGGTGGTCGACTGGATTCGGATGACTTGGCCGGGTTCGAGTCGGTCGACCTCGATGGTGCGATCCACACTCGGGTTGGGTGTGACTGTGGTGATCACCTGGCTCGGAAGGTTTCGATCAGCGCCGTCTCCGCCGCCTCGCTCCACAGATTGCCCGCCGCCAACTTGGCTCCGATGTCTGGGTACTTCTCGGCGAGTTCGTCGAGACCCATCAGTGGAAGCCCGCTCAACTGGGGAAAGATCATGATCTTGCCGGCGAATCGACCTTCGAGCATCGCCTGCACGCCGTCGCGACCGGCCTCGATGCCGCCCACCGCAGCAAGGGAGCGACTGGGCGAAAGGGTGCCTTCGTGGGCCTTCTGCAACACCATGGCTTGGTCTTCGATGCTCGAGCCGGAGGTGCCGGTGAATTGGGCGTTGTGTAGATATACGTCGCTCATGTCGAGCGGTGCCATCGTGCCGTTCGCAACGCCGGCGAAGAGGACGAGCATCCCGTCGGGGCCCATCAGCTCGGCGGCGCCGGCCATGACTCCCCCAACAGGAACGGTGACAACGACATCGTCGGCCCCTCTCCCGTCGGTGTGTTCGGCGACGATCTCGGCCTCGGTTCGTGAGTCGTTGCTCGGGTTCACGAGGAGGAGCGTGCGGCCTCGCTCTTCGGCCAGGGCGGACAGCATCGTGCGGGCCACTTCGAGTCGGTCGTCGTCGAGATCAAACCCGATCACCGTGGCCGGTCCATCCGTCTTTTCCAGTGCTCGCTGCATGTGCATCTGCCCCATGGGACCGCCGGCCCCCACGAACACGGTGGTGCCGCCGGGGCGGAGGTCGGCCCGGTTACGAGCCTCGCCGTAGGCGGCCGCGATATCGGGGCCGGTGGTTCCCACGTACGCCGTGTAGTGGTAGTGCAAGCGGCCGACATCGATTGCCGGTAGCCCATCGAGCGGAGTCGCTCCGACGAGGTTGAGTGTCCCCCGAAAGGCAATCAGCTTCGCCACTTCTTCGACGACCAGAGCAGAGCGAGGGTCGAGCACGACGATGTCGTCGAAACCGCCATCGGTGAGTTCGGCACCGAACTCGGCAAAATCTGCCGGGGCGAGCCCGTCTCGCTCGATGATGGTGGAATCTGGCCTGCGGCCGGACTCGACCAGCGAGCGAACGGCATCGGACACATCGGTCAACACAATGGTGGACGGCGCACCGAGTCCCCGAGAGAATTGGTAGTTCGCCTCGGCCTCGGCAGGCCCTTCCGCTCCGGTGCCGATGATCCACATCACGCCGCCGTCGAGCGGTTCGAGCCTGCGACGTTGGGTGTACGACGCAAGGACACAAGCCCACGGTTCGGACAGTGCGGCCGAGGCATAGCCGATGTCGTCGGCGACCGGGATCACGTACGCGCCGTCGTCGGCGTCGAGGACCTCGGGACCGATCAGATGGTACTGGATCAGGCCACCGGGAATCGTGTAGCCGTATGCCGTGCTTCGACCATCGACGTAGATGTCGGGCTGGATGGCGAACCGTTGCCCGGCGCGGTAGGTGTCGACCAGATCCGACCCCACCTCGATGACGGTCACGGTGGCTTCGTGTCCCAACCGAGTCGGTTCGATCGAGAGATCACGACCGTAGAGCTTGGCGTGGTCGCCACCCTGGTTGATGAGTTTCACGTCGGAGAAGCACAGGCCAACCGCGTCGACTCGGATGAGCAGTTGGTTGGGCCCCGTTGGCGGGATCTCGACGGCTTCGGGTCGTCCTTCGACGCCGACGTTCTCGACGCCTTTCCCATAGGTGTTCCATGCGAGGTTCGGGCTGGGAAGGGTGGTGGTGCCGGCCCGGAAACGGTCGAAGCTCCAATCGTCGCCGCCAGCATGTTCCTGCCCGTTTTGCTCGACCATTTGATCTTCTCCCCTGATGACCTGGGTCTTGATCATCCGGCTTCAGGGGCCATTCGACAAGTCACAGATTGACCGAGAGCCGATGTGACAATTTTGGTTGCGGCGTCCAAGACGTCATTTCGGTCGACCTGCAGCGTTCACGAGCGGCGGCCTTCGGGATCTACCACAATCAGGGTTTCCGCCGATCCACGAGGCGTCAATGCAATCCTTTCGACCGAACCGTCAGATTCAGAGAATGACCACCGCCGGTGACTGACCGACCAATCAGCAGAATCGCGATCATCAACCGTGGTGAAGCCGCGGTCCGACTCATCCACGCCGTTGCCGAACTGAACCGTGAGACCGACCATCAACTCACCACCATCGCCCTTCACACGTTCGCCGAACGCCGGGCGATGTTCGCCCGTATGGCTCATGAAACCCATCTGATCGCCTCGGATCGGATGAATCCCTACCTCGACTACGAGGTACTCGAACGGGCCCTGATCGCAACCGAGTCAGACGCGGCTTGGGTCGGATGGGGCTTCGTCGCCGAGCATCCCGAGTTCGTCGAGTTGTGCGACCGACTCGGCGTCACCTTCATCGGGCCTTCGGCCGACGTGATGCGATCGCTGGGCGACAAAATCGGGGCGAAAACGCTGGCCGAAACCGTCGGGGTACCGGTTGCTCCCTGGAGCGGAGGAAGTGTCGACTCCGTCGACGACGCCCGTCGCCATGCCGCCGACATCGGCTTTCCGTTGCTGATCAAGGCCACCGCCGGAGGCGGCGGTCGCGGTATTCGCCGAGTCGACCACGAGGACGAACTGGCCGGCGCCTTCGAACGGGCCAGCGACGAGGCCGAGAAGTCCTTTGGTGATCGAACGGTGTTCATGGAACATCTGGTCACCGGGGCGCGCCATGTCGAGGTCCAGATCGCGGCAGACGGCGTCGGCAACGCGTGGGCGCTCGGTGTGCGTGATTGCAGCATCCAACGACGCAACCAGAAGGTGCTCGAGGAATCATCGTCGCCGGTGTTGACGAGCGAGCAGAACGAAATGCTCGGCCGGGTGGCGATCGAACTCGTCGTTGCCGCCAACTATCAGAACGTCGGAACCGTCGAGTTCTTGTACGAGCCGAAGTCCCAGGCATTCTCGTTCCTCGAGGTGAACACTCGACTCCAGGTCGAACACCCGATCACCGAACTCACAACCGGGGTTGATCTGGTCAAGCTCCAGCTCCAGCTGGCCTCGGGCCTCCGCCTCGAAGGACCTCCCCCCGCAGTGAACGGTCACGCCATCGAGGCTCGACTCAACGCCGAAGACCCATCGTCGGGCTTTGCCCCAGCTTCCGGGGAAGTCATCGCCTTGAGATTTCCGTCCGGCCCCGGGGTCCGGGTCGATACCGGTATCAGCGAGGGTGATCGAATCCAGCCCGAGTACGACGCCATGGTGGCGAAGGTCATGGCTTGGGGTCGCGACCGGGGCGAAGCTCGAGCTCGGCTGGTTCACGCACTCGAGGAAACGGTGGTTGCGATCGAAGGGGGCGCAACCAACAAGTCGTTCCTCCTGCACCTCCTCCACCGTCCCGAGGTGGTCGACGGAACAGCCGACACCGCATGGCTCGATCGACTCACCGCCGATGGATCCCATCTCGTCGAAGACCATGCCGCGGTTGCCGTACTCGTTGCCGGAGCCGAGGCGTACCTCGAGGCCGCGGTGTACGCCCGAACCGCGTTCTTCGCCACCGCCGCTCGGGGTCGGCCGCGCTCGACCCATGAGCCAGTGACAACGGTCGACTGCCGGCTGAGGGGTGAGCAGTACCGACTCGCCATCCAGCGAGTGAGTCCTGACGTCTACCACTTCGAAGTCGACGGGAATCTGGTTTCGATGTCGATCGATCCGGTGAACGAGTGGGAGTCTCGGGTGCGGGTCGGCGGGCGTACGCACCGAATCATGTCGGTCACCCAAGGCGGCGATCATCTCATCGAGGTCGACCACATCACCCACCGCGTGAGCCGCGACGACGCCGGACGAATTCGTTCGCCCTCGCCATCGCTGGTCATCGCCGTGAACGTCGCTCCTGGGGACTCGGTCCGCAAGGGTGACACGCTCGTCGTCCTCGAGGCCATGAAGATGGAAACCGCAATCACGGCGCCGTTCGACGGTGTGGTCGTGGAGGTCATGACCGGCCCCAGCATCCAGGTGGATGCCGGTGCGGTCCTCATCACCATCGAAGCGGGAGGTGACGAAGACGACCTACCGACTCCGGGCAACCGGATCGGTTTCAGCACTCTGGTCGTCGATCAGCCGGCCGAACCGGTGCGGGAACAACACCTCAGGTTGCTCGAGGAGATTCGCTGGACCGTCTTGGGTTTCGACACACAGCCGGGAGTGGTCAAGTCCTTGGCGGCACAGCTGCTGTCGGCCCAACAGGGCGGACAATCCGACGATCCCGAGATCATCGCCGCCCGTTTGCGTGTGCTCTCGGCCTTCAGCGACGTCAGTTCGTTGGCTCGTAACCGCCGCGTCGACCAATCAGGAGACGAGGAGGCCCACAATCCCAAGGAGTTCCTCCACAAATACCTTCGTTCGCTCGACATCGAGGCGGAAGGACTCCCCTCGTCATTCCGAACCAAGCTCGAGCGGGCGTTCGCCCACTATGGCGTCGACAGTCTGGATCACACCCTCGATCTCGAGAGGGCGGCGTTCCGGCTGTTCAACGCACAGCACGAGTCGGCCTCCCACGAACCGTTACTGGCCGCCGTTCTGCATGGCCTCCGTCTCGATCCGAACGATCTCAGCCCAGAAACCTCCACCGCAGTCCTGCGAACGCTCGACGAATTCGTTCCTACCACCGAGCTCCGCTTTCCGAATCTCGGCTCCGCCGCTCGCAACGTTCGTTACTTCACGTTCGAGCAACCGGCAGCCGCCGCTCGCAAGCGGGGGGTCCTCGATGAGATGCGTCGCCATCTCGAGTCGATGCGGTCGGGCGACGCAAACCCCGAGCACCTACGGGCGCTGGTCAATTGCCCCGAGGCGGTGGTCGAACTCCTGGCCGATGACGGCGGATCGAGCGAGCGCCACGACCCCATCCTCGACGTGATGTTCGGCCGTCTCTACCGCGTGAAAACTCTTCACGACGTCGAGACCAGCAACATGCCGGCCAGTGACCTGCCGGCGAGCGACCGTGGGATCGACGGACGTTCGTTCATTGCCGCGGCCTACCGAACCGACGGGGAACTGCGTCACGTCGTCGCAACGATTGCCGATCAATCCGACGCCGCAGAGCAACTCCGGCTGGCGCTGTCGCGAGGACACTCCCTCCCCGGCGACCATCCACTCTCGATCGACCTGTACTGCCGCTGGGATGGTTCGGTCACCGGATTCCATGCGGTCGGCGAGTGGTCGAAAGGCATCGTCGACGCCGCCGATACACCGGCGAACATTCGACGGATCACGTTCACCGGCGCCGCGCCGAACGAAGGAGCCTTCCACTACACCTACCGACCCAGCCCCGAGCCGGCGGGCGGAACATTCGTCGAAGATCTGACCATTCGGCACTGCCACCCCATGATCGCCGCTCGATTGCAGCTCGACCGGTTCGAGAACTTCGAACTCTTCCGACTCCCGTCGCGCACGGGGGTCTATTCATTCAAAGCGGTCGGGCTCGACAATCCGCGAGACACTCGCCTCATCGCCGTCGCCGAGGTCCGAGATCTCACACCGAGTCGGGACGACGATGGAACCATCGTGAGCCTTCCCGCCACCGAGCGAGCGGTGTCGGCCTGCGCCAGTGCCATTCGCACGGCCCGGGTCGAACACGATCCGAATCAACGCCTCGCACTGAACCGAATCGTGCTGTATGTCTGGCCTCCGTTCGACCTTCCCATCGAGGCGCTCGACACGGTTGCGGCCAGACTTTCATCCCTCACCGCAGGTCTCGGACTCGAGCAAGTCGAGGTGATCGGCACCCTCGTCGAGAATGGGGTGACCCGTGAGGCCGTCGTGCGGTTCGGGTTCGACCCCGGAAACGGTCGCCGATTCGAGATCAACGAATGGTCGAGCGAACCGATTGCCGTACTCGACAGCTATCGGCAGAACATCATCGCCTCTCGCCAACGGGGTTCGATCTATCCGTACGAGTTGATCGACCGGCTGATCAGCGATGGCGGCTCATTCACCGAGTACGCGTTGACCGACGACAACTCGTTCGGGCCCATCGAACGCCCGAAGGGCTCCAACCAGGCGGGTTTCGTGTGTGGAGTCATCAACACGCCCACCGATCGGCACGACCACGGCATGACTCGCGTGCTGTTACTCGGCGACCCGACGAAAGGTTTGGCTTCGATCGCGGAAGCCGAGTGCCGCACCGTGGTCGGCGCCTGCGATCTGGCCGATGAACTCGACGTTCCGGTCGAGTGGTATGCCGTGTCGGCCGGCGCCCGCATCTCGATGGACACCGGCACCGAGAGCATGGACTGGATCTCGATCGCCCTCAGGCGAATCATCGAGTTCACCCAGAACGGCGGCGAGATGAACATCATCGTCACCGGCATCAACGTCGGGGCCCAGCCCTACTTCAATGCCGAAGCCACGATGCTCATGCACACGAAGGGGATCCTCATCATGACCCCCGACAGTGCCATGGTGCTCACGGGCAAACAATCGCTCGACTATTCCGGTGGGGTCTCGGCCGAGGACAACTTCGGTCTCGGCGGCTACGACCGAATCATGGGGCCCAACGGGCAGGCTCAGTATTGGGCTCCCGACCTCGACGCCGCCTGCGAGATCATGCGACGCCATAACGAGCACGCCCACGTGCTTCCCGGCGAGCGATTTCCTCGGCGGGCCAAGACCACTGATGATCCCGATCGCGATGTCAGCACCGCCATCCACGACGGCGATGAATTCCGGACGGTCGGCGAAGTCTTCTCCGAATCGACCAACCCCGGCCGCAAGAAGCCATTCGACATTCGTTCGATCATGCGGGCCGTCATCGACGCCGACCAGGAACCCATGGAGCGGTGGGCCGACATGCGTGATGCCGACACGGGTGTGGTCTTCGAAGCTCATCTCGGTGGCTACCCCGTCATGTTGCTCGGCATTTCGTCTCGCGCCATTCCCCGCACTGGCCTGTTGCCTGCTGACGGCCCGGATCAATGGACGTCCGGCACCCTCTTCCCGATGTCGTCGAAGAAGATCGCCCGCGCCATCAACAGCGCAAGCGGGAGTCGACCAGTCGTGGTCCTCGCCAACCTCTCCGGCTTCGACGGCTCGCCCGAATCGCTGGCGAAATGGCAGTTGGAATACGGCGCCGAGATCGGTCGGGCCATCACCAACTTCGACGGACCAATCGTGTTCTGTGTGGTGTCGCGTTATCACGGAGGAGCCTTCGTCGTGTTCTCCAAGGTTCTCAACGACAACATGGAAGCGCTGGCCGTCGAGGGCACGTTTGCATCGGTCCTCGGGGGTGCCCCGGCTGCGGCCGTGGTGTTCACGCGTGAAGTCGATCAACGCACCGACGCCGACCCGCGAATCGTCGAATTGCGGGCCACGATTGCCGCCGCCCACGGATCCGAGCAGGCCGAGCTACGAGCCGAATTACACGAGCTCAGGATCTCGGTTCGGGCCGAGAAACTGGGCGAGAAGGCGGCCGAATTCGACGCCGTTCACACCGTGCAGCGAGCCCGCGATCAAGGCTCGGTTGATGCCATCATTCCGTCGGCCCGGTTGCGTCCGGAACTCATCGCATCGCTCGAACGAGGAATCGCCCGAACGCTCGATCGAACGTGAAGGCGCCAGGGGTCACCTAGGCCATCGTCAGACCACCGGAAACCGACAACGTCTGACCGGTGACGAAGCCGGCCTGCTCCGAAGCGAAGTAGACGACCGCGGATGCAACTTCGTCCGGTTGGCCCAGACGTTTCATCGGGACGGCTCGGGCCATGGCACCGATGACTCGCTCTCCGTCGTCGCTGGCAGCCACGATCCCATCCAACAACGGCGTGTCGGTCGGGCCGGGGCAGACGACGTTGGCTGTGACCCCGTTGCGGGCCGCCTCCCGGGCAATCGTTTTGGTGAACGAGATCACGCCACCTTTGGCTCCCGAATAGACCGCCTCCATCGACGAACCGACGCGGGCGGCGTCGGAGCTGACATTGACGACTCTCCCCCAGCCCGATTCGATCATCGAAGGTAGGCAGGCTTGGGTTGTGCGCAACATGCCCTTGAAGTTGATGTCGATCACGCGCTCCCAGAACTCCTCGTCGGTGTCGAGGAAGGGCTTGAGTTCATCCCAGCCGGCGCAATTCACCAGGATCTCGATCGGACCCAACTCATCGTTCACGAGGCGGCATCCGGCGGCGACCGAATGGGCGCTGGTGATGTCCATCGGCACCGAGATGGCCACGCCTCCGGCCGCAGTGATCTGATTCACGGTCTGCGCCGCGCCATCGACGTCGATGTCGGCCGCGGCCACCGCCCGCCCGTCGGCGGCCAGAGCCAGACAAATCTGTCGACCGATTCCGCTGCCCCCACCCGTGACCAGGGCGACCCGCTTGCGTTTCGTGGTCTCGGTCATCGGACGGCCCTCACGGCTGTCGCGACCTCGCCCCATTTGGCCAGTTGAGCGGGATCGCTCCGCATCTGGGATTCACCCAAATACATCACGACACGACTCGCCGTGCCCCGGTAACGATCATCGAGTTTCTCGGCCATGGTGTCCCACGGGGCAATGACGGCGAAGGAGTCGAGCATCTCATCGGTGATGAGTTCGGCCATTCCGGTGAGGTCGCCGGCCTTCATCTTTTCTCGAATTCTTCCGGTCGTTCCCTCGTAACCCAGATCGTCGAACTGGAAGGCGTAATTGGGTGTACTCCCATAGAACGCAATCTGCTGCTTGGCCCGAGCGATGTAGGGCGCCCGTTCTTCCGCCGTGTCTCCCGGGCAGGCGAAAACCGGCACGATCAGTTCGATCTCGGCAACATCGCGGCCACCTCTCGCCGCCCCGACGGCAACGTCGGGGAGTAGGCGGTTTTGAATGTACGGCAGCGAGTGAAGCGGGTGGACGTGCACGCCGTCGGCAACCTCACCGGCAACGCGCGTCATCAACGGTCCGACCGCCGACATGTCGACCTTCATCTCGAAATCGTGCGGTCGGGGTGCCCACTCATCAGGAAGAAGATCGAGGCTGTAGAACTCCCCTTCGTAGCTCAGTTTCTCCTCCCGGCTGAACGCCCGAAAGCACGCCTTGACCGCAAGCACGTAGTCGCGCATGCGAGCCGCAGGCCGGTCGTATTCGGCGCCGTATCGCCTGACGATGTGGGCCTTCACCTGGCTTCCGAGACCCAGCCGAAACCGTCCCTCGGTGTTGCCTGCGATCTCATGCGCAATCGCGGCCGACACCATCGGGCTCCGAGGAAACGCAACGGCGATCCCGGTGGTGAAGAACAGTTCGGGGGCAGCCAACGCGGCAGCAGTGATCTGCATCCAAGGCACCTGACTCGTCTCGGTGTAGAGCATTCCGGAGAATCCGGCGCTCTGGAGCTTCACCGCGAGATCTTCAGCTCCCTTCCAGGTCGATGACCCCGTCATCAGATCGATCTCCATCGTGACCTCCGTGTTCATGTCCGGGTTGGACAATGCACCGATTCTGGTGTCTGGCGCAAAGCCAACGACATGTTGACCAGAGTCACACCCGTTGTGTCAGCGAACCCACAGATCGATCTCACAGATCGGAGCATGCTGACGACCGGCATCAACTCGTTCGAGGAGCAAGCGGCATGACAACGATCCGGGGACACCACCATTCGCTCACGGGCATCAGCATCGGTTCGGGGTTCGGAGCGAAATCTCGGGGCCGCTCCATTCGAGGAACCTGGCGAGCGCTCGGCGAGAAAGCGCACCTGCGCTGGCTGGCCGTTCGTGAAACGAGGAGGCAGAAGTCTGCGCTCCGCCACGACGTGTTCGCCGACTTCCATCGTGCGGGTCCGGGCGGGGTGATGAACGGCGGCCGGCCGGTCGGACGGATCGACGGATACCGACACACCAACCGTTGACCTCAGTCCGAGAAGCTCGCTCGGACGCTGCCGAGCCCGCTGATCGTGGCAATCACGGAATCGCCGGCCTTCACGCCGACCATGGGTCCGAGGGCACCCGTGAGGACGATGTCACCCGCTCTGAGGGGGGTGCCGATCCGAACGAGTGTGTTGGCCAGCCAAACCGCAGCGTTCAACGGATTCTGCAGGCAAGCCGCTCCGTTGCCCCACGACGCTCGTTCGCCGTTGAGTTCCATCGTCATCGCCACCTCACGCAGATCGACATCACCAAGGGAAACCGGACGGCTTCCCACCACGTAGAGCGCCGAACTGCCGTTGTCGGCGATCGTGTCGGTGATCCTGATGTCCCAGTTGGCGATGCGAGAGTCGACGATCTCGAGCGCAGGCAAGACGTAACCGGTGGCATTGATGATGTCGATGACGTTGAGTTCCGCCTCGTCGAGATCGTCGTCGAGGACGAGCGCAACTTCTGCTTCGACTCGGGGTTGGAGCAGCCGACTGAAGGGGACCTCCACGCCGTCCGCATAGGCCATATCGCTGAACAGTGTTCCGAAGTCGGGCTGATCGACACCGAGTTGTTGCTGGACCGCTGGATTGGTGAGACCGACCTTTCGCCCGACGATGCGTCGTCCGCTTGCGACATCGGCTGCGACGTTCGTGCTCTGCACCGCATAGGCCGCTTCGAGATCTTCGACCGGAATCAGATCGCGAATTGGTTCGCACGGAACGCGGTCGACAGAAGCCCGGCGGAGACGGTCGGCTGCATCTTGGATCGAGGTCACGCGGGCACAGTAGCCATCATGGAATCGGCCGGTGAACCAAGCGGGCGCGAACGCGGCTGGTCATCTAGTCTCCGGGCGTTCACGATCCGAATCTTCGAGGGACGACCAACCATGCACCTGCACAAGAAAAATGACATTGCGGCAACGCTTCCGATCTTCGCCGACCTCTCGAAGGCCGACCTGCGCAAAGTCACCGCGTTGATGACACCGGTCGACCTGAAAGCCGGTCAGCAGTTCATCAAGGAGGGCACGCCAGGCCGCGAGGCGTTCTTCATCATCGATGGGAACGCCACCGTCCGCCGCGGGGGACGAGTGCTGGCCACGCTCGGCCCCGGTGACGTCATCGGCGAGATGTCGGTCCTTGCCGGCACGCCACGCTCGGCATCGGTCACAGCCGAAACCCCAATGCGGGTCGAAGTACTGAACCGCCGCGAATTCTCGGCTCTCCTCGACGAGGTGCCCGGATTGGCAAAGAAGATCATGACGGCGGTCATCAAACGGCTGCACGAACTCGAACCGAACCTTGCCGGCTGATTTCGCCGTTCCGATGCCATCCGTCGCCCAGCTCATGATCGAGGCTCTCCGAGACCTCGGCATCGATCAACTCTTCTGCCTGCCCGGAATCCAGAACGACGATTTCTTCAACGCGCTCGTCGACGCACGAGACATCACACCGATCGTGGCTCGACACGAGCAAGGCGCGGCCTACATGGCGTTGGGCGCCTCGCAGATCACCGGCAAACCGGCCGCCTTTGCCGTGGTGCCCGGCCCCGGGATGTTCAACACCGGGGCGGCTCTCACGAGCGCGTATTGGGCCGGCGGCAGGGTCCTGGCGATCATCGGGGCCATCCCCGACGAGTTCAAGGGCCGGGGAGTCGGCGTTCTCCACGAACTCCCGGATCAAACGGTTGTCCTCGAACAGGTGACCAAGCACGCGGCCTATCTCCCCACCGGCGACGGTGCCGTGGAAGGTCTGCAAGCGGCGCTCGCTGCGCTCATGGCGAATGAGGCTCGGCCGGTGAGTGTCGAGGTGCCCGTCAACACCTGGGCGGCTCCGGCCGATGGACAACTCGAAACGGCCCAGCGCACCGTTCCCACGATCAACGATCGGGCGATCGCCGAGGCTGCGAAGGCGATCGACGGCTCGGTCCGGCCGCTCATCGTCGTTGGCGGCGGCGCCTACGATGCAGCCGACGAGGTACGGGCGCTCGCCGAGCAACTGCAGGCCCCCGTGTTCACCCGCCGTCAGGGCCACGGAGTACTCGATGCTCGTCATCCCCTGTGGTGTCCGCTTCCGGTTGGCCGCGAATTCTGGGCCGACGCCGACGTGGTCATCGGCATCGGCACCCGCATGGAGTTTCCCTTGCTCCATTGGGGCACCGACGACGAGATGAAGGTCATCCAGATCAACATCGACGAAGCCGAACTCGACCGCCACAACATCGGAACCATCGGAGTCCACGGCGATGCGGCCGAGGTCTGCCACCTCTTGCGGCAGGCCCTCCAATCCGGCCCGAGAGCAGACCGATCCGAAGAAGTGTCCGTGGCTCGGGCGACGTTCGACGACGCCACCGCGCACTTTCCTCAGCGCGAGACCCTGCGGGCCATACGCGAGATCCTGCCCGACGACGGCGTCATCGTCGAAGACGTGACGCAGATGGGGTTTGCCGCCCACCTCTTCTTCGAGTTCCGTCATCCCCGCACGTTCCTCACCACCGGCGCAGCAGGAACCCTGGGTGCCGGCGTGGCCCACGCCATCGGAGCCCAAGCGGCCGCCCCCGACCGCAGGGTTCTCGGTCTCATCGGAGACGGTGGTTTCCTTTTCACCGCAACCGAGCTCGCCACGGCAGCGCAGTTCAACATCCCGGTCACGTTGCTGGTCCACGACAATGGCGCCTATGGCAATGTCAAAAGGATCCAGGAAGAACGATTCGGCCCCGATCGAACCATCGCCTCGACGCTGCAAAATCCCGATTTCGTTGCCTTCGGGCGAAGCTTCGGCATTCACAGCGAACGAGCCGACGACCCGGCAACGCTGCGGAAGGCGCTTGCCCGCGCCTTCGAGAGCGGCGCACCTTCGTTGATCGTTTCGACCATGGGCGACGTTGCCAATCCATGGCCCTACCTGAGAATGGAACGAAACCGCCCGAGGCCGGAAGCCAAGCGCCCTCCGAGCGGCTGATGAGCACGGAGCAGCCGTTCCGCTTCTACGACAACCGCCAGAAGTATCTGACCTTCGTCACCACCTGCGATGAGAAGTGGCGGGTTGCCGAACGGGCAAGCAAGGAGTTGAGCCGCCTCCAGCCCGAACCGCCCGCCCTTCGACTCTTCGATGCCGGCGTCGGTGATGGCACCGTGCTGGCTCACCTGCTCCGGGCGATGCACTACCGCTATCCCACGATCCCCTTCTATGTCGTCGGGAAGGAGATCAGCCTCGAGGATGTGCGGCTCACGCTCGACAAGTTGCCCGATCGATTCGTCGAGCACCCCCAGTCGGTGATCGTGATCACGAATCTCCACTATGCCGAAGCTCCGTCGCTCACACCCAACACCGAATCCAAACGGCAGGCGATGGTCACCGAGTACGTCGAACTCGAAGGCGATGCGTCGCACAACTTCGGCGAACAGCTACGAGACCTCGAGGTCTTTCTCACCCAACACTGGGAGGTCAAGCCGAGCGAGTCCAGTGGTAATCCGCTCTATGTCACTCCCACCGCCTTGGTCATCTACCGCAAGGACCAACGGTTCGCCCTCGATGCGGTCATCCCCCGTCCCGACGAGCCTCGGGCCGACTACGACCTCATCATTGCGTCGCAGCCCTGGCGTTCGCGGACCGACGCCGCCTTCAAGGTGAAGCGAATTCTCGCTCCGCTCAGCCTCAGCCTTCGCAGTCATGGCGTCCTGCTCGGGATCCAATCCCAGGGCGGCGATCCGGGCCTGGAGATCGTGAGAACGATCTGGCCCGGCGAAGATCCTTTTCCGGTCAATCGTCAGGAGCTTTTGAGGGCCTTGCATCGCGAGCTCGGCGACGAAGCCATGACCTTCGACCTGGCCGCACTCCCCGAAGACGAGTCGCTCCTGCAGTACTCGATGCACACCCTGCCGACCGAGATCGGCAACAACATCGGCACATCCACACTCTTTGCTGCTTGGAACGCAGCGATCTACGTGGCCCAGATCGAGGACCAGCGAGTCGAAGAGGTGGCCAAGATTGGCAGCTACATCGATGCCACGTCCGACGTGCTCCATGCCCACGGCGGACTCTGGTTCAACGACGAGACCTTCGTCGTTCGACGGCACTGAGCGGTAGAGCTAGCGTCCGAGTGAAGAACCCCTCGCCCGGAGCATCCCATGCCTGAAGCCCTGATCATCGACGCTTGCCGCACCCCGAGGGGTATCGGAAAGCAGGGGAAGGGAGCCCTCTCTCATCTCCACCCTCAACACCTGGCGTCCACCGTGCTGCGGGCCCTCGTCGATCGCAACGGATTCGACACCGCCGACGTCGACGACATCATCTGGGGTACGAGTGCCCAAGTGAGCGAACAAAGTGGCGATTTGGGCCGCATGGCAGCACTCGATGCCGGTTACGACACCAAGGCCAGCGGTGTCACGCTCGATCGCTTCTGTGGTTCGGGCATCACGAGCGTCAACTTCGCGGCCAACGCCGTGATGGCGGGAATGGAAGATCTCGTGATTGCCGGGGGCACAGAAATGATGTCGCTTCCCAAGCAGGGCACGCTCCCGCTCGGGGCCAACAACCTGCATCTCCAAGAACTGCACCCGCAACCGCACCAAGGGGTGGCCGCCGATGCCATCGCCACACTCGAAGGAATCTCGCGAGAAACCCTCGATGCCCATGCTGCGGAGTCGCAACGACGAGCTCAGGTCGCAATCGAACAAGGCCGATTCGACAAGAGTTTGATTCCGGTGTTCAACCTCGATGGTTCACTCGCTCTCGACCACGAAGAGTTTCCCCGGCCGGGCACGACGGTCGAGAAGCTCGCCAAATTGCCGGCCGTCTTCGGCCAGGTTGCCGACCACCGTCATGCCGAGGACGCCCCCACCTACCGTGAATTGATCGCCCAGAAGTACCCGGACCTCGGGATTCAACACGTCCATCACGCCGGCAATTCATCGGGGGTCGTCGACGGAGCAGCCGCCATTCTCCTGGCCAGCTCCAGCTACGCCGAGGCGCATGGTCTCCGCGCCCGGGGCCGCATCGTCGCCACGGCCAACATGGGCGACGATCCCACCTTGATGTTGAATGCTCCCGTGCCCGCCGCTCGCAAGGTGTTGAAGAAGGCCGGGCTCACCGTCGATGACATCGACATTTTCGAGATCAACGAAGCGTTCGCTGTCGTATCGGAGAAGTTCATGCGAGACCTCGAGCTCGATCGCAGCAAGGTGAACGTCAACGGGGGGGCGATGGCGCTCGGCCATCCGATCGGTGCCACCGGCTCGATCCTGATCGGAACCGTGTTGGACGAACTCGAGCGGACCGGCGGCCGATACGGCCTGATCACCATGTGTGCCGCCGGCGGTATGGCTCCGGCGATCATCATTGAACGCCTCTGACCGCTCGCTCCACCAGAACCACAAGGGAAACGCTCCATGACCTTTCGCTTTGCCAACATCGGTGGTCGGAGCGCTCTCCTCGACGATGTCAACCAGTGGTACGACCTCGAACGTGTGACGCACGGCCGGATCGCCGCCGATCCGATGACGGCGCTGATCGACGAAGCAGCCCTCCAACAGGCCAACAACGATCTCGTCGATGCCGAACCCGACGGAGCCTTCGTCGATGCTCGGGTTGGACCACCCATACCAAGGCCACGAAACTCCTTCGCCGTCGGACTCAACTACCGGTCGCATGCGGCCGAAGCCGAAATGGAACTCCCGGACCAGCCGTTGGTCTTCACGAAATTCCCGAGTTGCATCGTCGGCCCCACCGACGACATCGAACTCCGCTCGGATCACGCCGATTACGAAGCCGAACTGGTGGTCGTGATCGGACGTGGGGGTCGCGACATCAGCGCCGACGATGCCTGGGGCCATGTTCTCGGCCTCACCATCGGACAGGACATCTCGGATCGCCGGCTCCAGTTCGCAGCGAAACCTCCGCATTTCGATCTCGGCAAGTCACGAGACACCTATGGTCCGATCGGGCCGGTACTCGTCTCCACCGACAGCTTCGATGACCCGACCGATCTCGAGATCCGCTGCGCATTGAACGGCAACGTGGTGCAGAACGACCGCACCTCGAATCTGATCTTTTCCGTTGCCCAGATCATCGCATACCTCTCGTCGATCTTGACGCTCGCCACCGGCGACTTGATTTTCACCGGCACCCCGGAGGGGGTCGGCTTCGGCAAGAAACCACCTGTGACTCTGCGGCCAGGCGATGAGATCGTCACGACCATTCACGGCATCGGTCGGATGACCAATCGGTGCGTCGCCTGATGCCAGCCAGAGACAGCGCCGAGTCTCGTCATCGGGCGACGAATCAGGATCAGTTCGGAAGTAACGCGGCAAATTATGCAACGAGCGAGGTACACGCCAAGGGAGCAAGTCTCGCCCGCATGGTCGAACTGGTTGCTCCGGAGCCGACGTGGCACGGACTCGATCTCGCAAGTGCGGCCGGGCACACGGCCTTCGCCTTTGCCCCTCACATCCGTTTGATGGTGTCCTCCGATCTCACGCTCGAGATGGTGCGCCTCGCGGCAACCCGCTCCGTCGAGCTGGGCCACCACAACGTCGTCACGGCTCAGGTCGATGCCGAACGGCTTCCTTTCTCGGCGAATTCCTTCGATCTCGTCACATCCCGGATCGCGCCCCACCACTTCCCCGAACCTGCCGCCTTCGTCGAGGAGTCGGCGCGGGTGCTCCGAACCGGCGGCGTCCTCGCGATCGTCGACAACATCGTTCCCGACGACCTCGATGCTGCTGCTTGGTACAACAGCTGGGAGAAGCGACGAGATCCCAGCCATGCCCGCTGCCTCGGCCTCACCGAATGGTGCGATTTGATGGTTGCGTCCGGGCTCGAGGTGCAGACGGTCGAGTCGATGCCCAAACTCATGAGGTTCCAAGCCTGGGTCGACAACATGAGCGTGCCCGACGCCCAGCGGCCGCTACTGCTCGACGATTTGTTCGATGCCCCGCCGATGGTCAGCGAATTCTTGCTGCCAACGGGCTCGGTGGCGGCCGACGCCACGTTCACGCTCACCGAAGGGCTGATCATCGCTCGACGGGGACAAATTCTGGACCGAACATGAGTTGTGGGAAGATCGAGCCATGCCCAAGCCCGTGCCCGATAGCCAGCTCGAGACGTTCGAACGGGGCTCCTTCGACGTGTCAGAGGCCGAACTCGACCAGGCCGCACACGATCCGGTGATCGACCCCTTCGGCACTCGCTTGCCGGCGGCCTGACCGGTGCGAGTCTTCTTCACCGGTGGTAGCGGCAAGGCGGGTCGTCACGCGATCGCCCATCTCGTCGAACAAGGGCACCGAGTGGTCAACGGCGACCTCGTTCCCCTCGGACACCCAGGTGTCGCCGACCTCCGCATTGATCTGACCGACGCGGGCCAGGTCTTCAACGCGTTGTCGGCCTACGCCGGCTTCGATGAACTCGAACCGGGCACCGGCGTCCCGACCTACGACGCCGTAGTTCACTTCGCCGCGATTCCGGCCATCCTCGTCCGACCGGACAACGAGACGTTCCGAGTCAACACGCTCAGCACGTACAACGTGATCGACGCCGCGGTGAAGCTCGGAATCCGGAAGGTCATCTTCGCCAGCTCCGAAACGACCTACGGAATCTGCTTCGCTGACGGCGAGGTCCGGCCCGAGTACGTGCCGATCGACGAGGAGCATCCGACGATCCCCCAGGACAGCTACGCGATGTCGAAGGTCGTCAACGAGGCCACGGCCCGATCATTCCAGGCGCGTACCGGCATCGACATCTACGGCTTGCGGATCAACAACGTGATCGAACCCCACGAATACGAGACGAAGTTCCCTGCGTTCATCGCCGATGCTGGCCTCCGTCGTCGCAACATCTTTGCGTACATCGACGCTGACGACCTCGGACACATGGTCGACCGCTGCCTCCACACCGACGGCCTCGGCTACGAGATCTTCAACGTCGCCAACGACGACACCTCGGTGAGTATCACGAGCGATGAGGTCTACGAACGTTTCTACGCCGGTGTGCCGCTCCGGCGCCCGATGGGTCGGCATGAAACGTTCTACGCCAATGCCAAGGCCAAGCGGCTCGTCGGCTTCACGCCCCGCCGATCGTGGCGGGAACAGATCAGCTGAAACTGGCTACCCGCGTTGCGGTCGCGGGGTCAGGGTTTGCGCCAGACGGACACGTGCGATCGCGAATCGGCGTCGAATGGTGAGCGGAGCCAATCAGCCCACCGCGACTCGAGCCTCAAACCGGCCAGTTGGCCCATGAGGTCGAGCTCCGACGGCCAGACATACCGGAAGGCCCCCGACACACGGCGGACCCGGTCGCCGTCGATGAAGTAGTGGTGGGACACCGAGATCTGATCGACCGGATTCATGTACTCGTCGAACCCGAGATGATGGGGCGACACGTCGAACGGACGGATCGTCTCTCCCGGCGGTAGCTGTTGCAGCTGTGGGACGCCGTTCTCCACGAGGAAGCAGCCGCCCGACCGCAGGTGCCTCGCTGCGTTCCGGAAACACTCGACCTGCTGTGCCTGTGTCCGGAGATTGGTGATCGTGTTGAACACGAGGTAGACCAACGCAGCATCCGAGCAGACACTGGCCGAGGTCATGTCGCCGATGGTGACCGCAACGCGATCAGCGCCAGGCTTCTTCCGCAACTCGGACACCATCGGTTCGGAAAAGTCGATACCGAGCACCGTGACACCCCGCTCCGCGAGGGGTAGGGCGAGACGGCCGGTACCGACGGCGAACTCCACCGCCTTCTCCCCTCCCGCCAGCGCGACGAAGATCCACGGCGGGTTGGACCTCCTCGTCGGCGAACTTCCCGACACCGGCCTGGTCATAGGCGGACGCCACGCTGGGGTCGAGGTGTTGGTCCGGCGCTGACAGCTGATCAGGATTCTCCACGCCGACAACTCTGGCAGGAATGAGCGGCCATCTTCTCGAATTGCGATCGGGTCCTGGATGAAGGCGGGTCTGGTCAGAGCGACAGGCGACCCTTCGACCTCAGATTGCGTTGAGCAACTCCGGCGATGCACCTGTCGATGGTTCTGGCGTTGGTTTCCTCGGTCGGAGGCCCAGCGCGATTCGTCCGAGTCGGAAGCGAATGAGCACCAACTCGAAAACGATCGGGACCGACACGCCGAAGATCAGTTTCATCGCGAGCATCCCGGGAGTACCCAACGAGAGGATCTCGCTGACACTCTTTCCAACCGACAGTCCATAGAAGTGAAACAGGTAAATGGTCATGGAGAAGCCGCCCACACGGGCGATCCAGGCCTGCTGCTTGCCGAGTCGGAGCAGGAGGGTTGCGGTGGCGATTCCACCGACCGTTGCCAGGATGCCGTGCCGTCCCAACGGCAGATCCAGCAGACCATTGAGCGAAAGACTTTGCGCTCCGAGTGATACCACCGCAGCGGTCGTCGCGATCATGAATGCGGTCGATGCCTGGTGCCAGCCGAATCGGCGGCATCCGAGACCGTAGAGGAAGTAGGGCAAAAGATAGGCCGAGTTGGCGATCGGTATCCAGGCGTTGACTGAACCGGGCACAACGAGGGCAACGGCGAACGAGACGGAGATTGCGACCACCAGGGCTGCTGCAACCCGGCCGCTCGTTCCCAACACACCTCGAGCGTCGATCACGCCAACAATTGCGAACACGACCATGATCGCCGGCAGGTACCACAGGTGCTGTGCCCCGACCAGGATGTGTCCGACCACATTCCAGCCCTCGACCGTCACTTCTCCCCTACCCACCGACCAGCTGAGGCCAAGGAGCAATGTCGTTGCTACGAGATATGGAACCAGCACCCGTCGCGCTTTGCCGACGGCAAAGGATCCGATTCGATCCGACGTCACGGGACGCATGGCGTAGACGAAGCCGGAGATCACGGTGAACAGCGGCATCCGCACGAACCGAAGCGACTCGGCCATGTAGCCGTACACGTCGAGGTCTGCGGTGACGCTCGGCCCAGAGGGGAGGTCAGCGACGGCGTGATACGCGACGACGAGGACGATCGCGAGGCCGCGCAACGTCTCGATGGACCCATCGCGCCCCGAGGGCGTCGTCGGGGCGGCTCCTGGCGCGGAACGGGCCGCAGAAGCCGTGAACGGTGGTCTCGTTTGCTTCAATCGCTGCTGCTACTCATGAATGCGACACAGCGCCAGTCTCGCTCGTGCCGGGCCTCGGGCCGATGAGCAGATATGGAACCGGTCGGGCAAAAGGCCCACAAGAACGCAGTGGAAAGACCCTCTTGTCGATGCGTGCACTGATCCGAGATTTCGATCGTGTGAGAGTACCGCCGGTGCGAGGTCTACCCCCAACCGCGGCGACCGAGCACGAGATGCCAGCACTCGGCCCCTGAGTCGCAAGGATTCGACGGTGCTCGCTTACGATGTGGCGAACCTCCTTCATCCGTCTGGACCAAATCGTGATTGCTTTTCCTCTGACCGGGATCGTTCTCGGTGTCCTCGGCTACTTCGTCTTCCCCGGCCGCCTTTTCGACCTCCTGAGCATGGCCGCCCGGCGGGTTGTCGGCTTGGAGAAGAAGACGGTCGTCGTCGACGGCATCGCCTGGACCTATCTCGAGGGCGGGCGAGCCGACGGCGAGACCGTCGTGCTTTTGCACGGATTCGGAGCGGACAAGGACAACTGGCTCCAATGGTCGTGGTACCTCAGAAAAACTCACCATCTGATCTGCCCCGACCTGCCCGGCTTCGGCGAGAGCGCCACCGACCCGGCCGGCGACTACCACACATCCACGCAGGCCGAACGACTTCATCGATTCCTCGAAGCGTTGGCGGTCGAGCAATGCCATCTCGTTGGGAACTCGATGGGCGGGATGATCGCGTTGCGGTACGCGCTGGTCCATCCCGACTCGCTGTCGACGATGACGCTCATCGATGCCGCAGGGCTCAGCACCACACACGAGAATGCGTTCCAGCTCGCCACCCAAAGGGGTGAGAGGCAGTTGGTGATACGTCGACCCGAAGACATCGACCAACTTCTTGCGCTGGCGATGCACAAACCCCCTCCGGCCCCGGCTCGCTTCAAGCGAGTGATGTTCGAGCGGGCCAAGAAACAGGAGCAACACCTGGACGCCGTCTTCGATGGGTTGAACAACGAACGCCAGTCACCGTTGGACGACCAACTCGCCCAGATCGCCACGCCGACGCTGATCATCTGGGGCCGACAAGATCAGCTTCTCGACGTCTCGAGTGCCGAGGTTCTGGCCAACGGCCTGCCGAACAACCGCTGCGAGATCATGGAAGAAACCGGGCACGTGCCGATGATGGAGCGACCCAAGGCGTCCGCCCGGATGCAGCTCGATTTCATGCGCAACAGCCGAGCAAGCCTCGCCGGAGCGATCGACTGAAAGCGATTCTTCCGACGGCATCCGGGAGCGGTCGAGACATTGGAACGAATTTTGTGCCCTCGGCAGGATTCGAACCTGCGCTCACGCCTCCGGAGGGCGATGCTCTATCCCCTGAGCTACGAGGGCCTGGACCGTTGGACTCTAGCGCCGGATGGTGAATGGCCTACAAGCCTTTCCGAACTTGTGATCCGGCCCGCATCGTGGTGGGCGAGAGGTGAGCAACGGTTTTCCTTCCCGAACCTAAACTGATCTGCGACTACTACCGACAAGAAGACGTGATGACTTATCAACTCTCCGACGTGGGCGCCCTCGAGGCCGAGGCCATCCACATCATCCGGGAAGTGGCGGCGGAATTCGAACGTCCGGCACTCTTGTTCTCTGGCGGCAAGGATTCGATCCTGCTGCTCCACATGGCGATCAAGGCGTTCGCCCCGGCGAAGGTCCCCTTCCCGATCATGCACGTCGACACGGGCCACAACTTCGATGAGGTGATCGAGTACCGCGATCGGCGCGTGGCCGAAACCGGAGTACGGCTGATCGTGGCCTCGGTTCAAGAGGCCATCGACAAGGGTCTCGTGGCCGAAGAAACCGGTCCCCGGGCCTCCCGCAATCTCCTCCAAACGGCCGCCCTCCTCGAAGGAATCGAATCAAACAAATTCGATGCACTCTTCGGCGGTGCCCGGCGGGACGAAGAGAAAGCTCGGGCCAAGGAGCGGGTCTACAGTTTCCGCGATGAATTCGGACAGTGGGACCCCAAGGGTCAACGGCCCGAATTGTGGAATCTCTACAACGGGCGTCACAGCCAGGGTGAACACTTCCGCATCTTCCCCATTTCCAACTGGACCGAACTCGATGTGTGGCATTACATCGCCGAGCAAGAAATCGACGTACCCGACATCTACTTCGCCCACCAACGCGAGGTGTTCCAGCGCGATGGCATGTGGTTGGCCGACACGCCGTACATCACTCGTATGGAGGGGGAAGAACTCGAGACCAAGCAGGTTCGGTTCCGTACCATCGGTGACGCGAGTTGCACCGGCGCCGTGGAATCAGACGCCGACACGATCGAAAAGGTGATCGAAGAAGTGGGGGCGACTCGGGTGACGGAACGGGGCGCAACCCGCGCCGACGATCGACGCACCGAGGCAGCCATGGAGGATCGGAAGAAGGAGGGCTACTTCTGATGCACCGCCCCACCAGCTCCTCCGTATCCGATCCGACCAGACGAACAACCGGATCGGAAGAAGGAGGGCTACTTCTGATGCACCGCCCCACTGTTTCCTCGCCAGCGAAGCGTTCGATCGACCGACACAACGAATCAAGGATTTTCTGATGGAGTTACTCCGACTTGCCACTGCCGGTTCGGTCGACGACGGCAAGAGCACCCTCATCGGGCGATTGCTGTTCGACTCGAAGTCGATCTTCGAGGATCAACTCGAAGCCATCGAGGCAACGAGCCTTGCCCGGGGCAGCGAAACCGTCGACCTCGCCTTGCTCACCGACGGCTTGCGAGCCGAACGCGAACAAGGCATCACGATCGACGTGGCCCACCGCTACTTCGCCACACCAAGGCGCAAGTTCATCATCGGCGACACCCCAGGGCACATCCAATACACCCGCAACATGGTCACGGGGGCCTCGACGGCCGACCTCGCGATCGTGTTGATCGATGCCCGAAAAGGCGTCCTCGAACAGTCCCGCCGTCACGCGTTCATCGCGTCGCTCCTCCGTATCCCCCACATCGTGCTTGCGGTGAACAAGATGGACCTGGTCGATTACGACCAGGAGGTCTTCGAGGCCATTCGGGAAGACTTCACCGCCTTTGCGGCCAAGCTCGACGTCAGCGATCTCACGTTCATTCCGATGTCGGCCCTCGACGGCGACAACGTCGTCGACCGCTCGGCCAACATGCCCTGGTACGAAGGCTCGACCCTGCTGCACCATCTCGAGGAGGTGCACATCGCATCCGACCGCAACTTGGTCGACGCTCGATTCCCGGTGCAGTACGTCATCCGACCGCAGACGGCCGAACAGCCTGATTACCGCGGGTATGCCGGCACGGTTGCCGGTGGGGTTTTCAAGCCGGGAGACGAAGTCCTCGTGCTCCCGTCCGGTTTCACCAGCACGATCGAAGCCGTCGAAACGGCCGACGGACCTCTCAAAGAGGCATTCGCCCCGATGGCCGTCACGATCCGTCTGACCGACGAGATCGACATCAGCCGGGGCGACATGATCTGTCGCCCCAACAACAAGCCCGAGGTCGGCCAGGACATCGAGGCGATGATCTGTTGGATGTCCGAAGCCTCCGAGCTACGGCCCAATGCCAAGCTGGCGCTCAAGCACACCACCCACTCGGTTCGTGCGCTCGTCAAGAATCTGCACTACCGGCTCGACATCAACACGCTCCATCGTGACGAGACAGCCGGATCGTTGTCGTTGAACGAGATCGGCCGGGTGCGTCTGCGCACCACACAGCCGCTCTATTTCGACGAGTACCGACGCAATCGGGCCACCGGCAGCTTCATCCTCATCGATGAAGTCACCAACATCACCGTGGGTGCCGGCATGATCGTCGGAGCAGCGTGAACGCAGGCTCCTCCGAGCCAGTCGCAACGAACATCCAGTGGCATCCGAGCGCCGTGGATCGTTCCGTCCGGTCGGCCGCCACCGGAACCTCGGGAATGACCCTGTGGTTCACGGGTCTCTCGGGCTCGGGCAAGTCAACCGTTGCCGTCGAGCTGGAGAAGCAACTCATTGCCGCCAGCCGACCCGCCTACCTTCTCGATGGCGACAACCTACGGTTCGGTCTGAACGGCGATCTCGGCTTTTCGGCCGCCGACCGCGACGAGAACGTGCGACGGGTGGCCCATGTCGCCAGACTCTTTGCCGACTCGGGTTTGATCGCCCTCGTCCCATTGATCAGTCCCTACAGGGCAGCCCGTCAACTGGCTCGGGATCTTCATGACGCCGCCGGGCTCCCGTTCGCCGAGGTCTTCGTCGATACCCCACTCGAGATCTGCGAAGCCCGAGATCCGAAGGGCCTCTACAAGAAGGCCAGAGCAGGAGAGATCACCGGTATGACCGGAATCGACGATCCCTACGAAGCGCCCCAACATCCGGAGTATCGGGTCACCCCCGACGACGGTTCGGCTTCGGAGATCGCTGCGCTCTTGCTTCGCCAACTCGCTTGAGGCTGGTCGTCGAGAACCTCTGATGAGCTCAGATGGCCGCCACGAGCTGGTCCGACCGGGCGACGAGGGGCAAGCCGGCAGCAACCGAGCCGATCACCAGTACTGACGGCGCCGGCACCGGTTCGGTGCCCAGTTCGGCCAGCCGTCCTCGCCAGGTGGCCTGGTCGGGATGGGTGGCATTGGTGACCACCGCAGTTGGCGTCTCGGCCGACAGACCCGAACCGACGAGCAGATCGCGGATCGACCCGGCCCGTTTGGCTCCCATCAGGACGACGAGCGTGAGTCCGCACCGGGCGAGCGCCGGCCAGTCGATCGGTTCTGAGTTCGGATCTTGGTGTGCGGTCACGATGCAGACACCGCTGGAGAGGCCCCGCTCGGTGACCGAGATACCGGCCGCCATCGGACCAGCCAGGGCCGAGGTGATACCAGGCACCACATCGACGTCGATACCGGCCGCGACGACAGCTGCGGCCTCCTCGATACCCCGGCCGAAGATGAACGGGTCGCCGCCCTTCACCCGAACCACCGTGTCGAGCCGTGTGCCCAGCTGAACCAACAGGACATTGATCTCATCCTGGGTGGGACTCGGACGACCGGGCGTTTTACCGACGGCGTATCGCTCGGCCGATGGAGACACGAAGTCGAGAATTTCAGCGCCGATGAGGCGGTCATAGACCACGGCATCGGCGCTCCCGAGAAGACGGGCCGCTTTGAGGGTCATGAGTTCGGCGTCACCAGGCCCGACGCCTACCAGATGAACGGTCATGAGTTGACTCCACTCTTCGCCACGGCTTCGAGAAGCCTCCGGTGCAATTCTGCGGGTCGTCCGCTGCGTACGAGGTCGAGTGCCTCGCCATCCAAGACGTGGGCCCAACCCGACACCTCGGTCGGATGGCCCGCCTCGCGCACAATGGCTCGGACCTGCGTGGCGATCTCGGCGACGGCGACGGTGTCGTCATCGAGTAACGAGTCGATCCGACGCCGAATCCAACTCGCAACCGCCGGGCTCGATCCTCCGGTGGCGATGCCAACCGTGATCGGACCTCGCCTACTGACGGCGGGAAGCACCACAGAACAATGGTCGGGATCGTCGGCGGCATTGCACCAGATCCGACGAGCTTCGGCCTCGGCGAACACCGTCCCATCGACGTGCGGGATCCCGGTGGCGGTGACCACGAGCCACATACCCTCGAGGTCGGAGGGGACGAACGACCGCCGATGCCGGGCGGCGACCTCGACCGCTGCCATGTCCGAGCTGTGCTTTGGGGCAACCACGGTGACCAAGGCCCCCTGGCCAACATAGGCCTGGGCCTTCCGAGCGGCAATCCGACCCGCGCCGACCACGAGAATCGAACGGCCCTCGACGCGAAGACCCACGGGAACGAGCGCCAACGGAGTCGAAGCGCTCATTGGTGGAGTCCGCATTCGGTCTTTTCCTCGCCCTGCCAACGACCGGCCCGGGCGTCGGAGCCCTCGGCCACGGGCGTCGTGCACGGCTTGCAACCGATGGACGGGTAGCCGCGGTCGCGAAGCGGGTTCACGATGATGTCGTTGTTGGTTTCGTACTGGGTCACTTCGTCATCGGTCCAGGCCACGATCGGATTGATCTTCACCAGGCCGCGACGATCCGTCTCGATCTGGGGGGTGTCGGACCTCGACGGGCCATCCGCTCGACGAAGGCCACTGAGCCATGCCCGCTTGCCCTTCAGGGCCACATCGAGTTGATCCACCTTGTGTTCGCTGCAGCAGAACCCAGGCTGCCCCACGTCGGGGAGATGGCGCCACGGCACGACAACTCGAAGGTTGGGCCGGTACCGCTCAGCGATCCGCATCATCGTTTCGATGGTCTCGTTGAAGTGAAAGCCGGTGTCGATGAACGCGATCTCGATACCCGGGTCGACCCCGAGCGCGAGGTCGACGAGAACAGCGTCCTGCCCGGAACAGAGAAGGGTGAGGTCGGTTCCGAACTCGGCTACGGCCCACGCAATGGCCGCCTCGGCCGTCCGATCACCGACCCTCTCGCCCACGACCGTCATGACGCCACACTCGATCGTTGGAATGTGGGTAGTCCCACCGCCAGCGCAGCCACGCCGAGCCGGTCGGCCCAATCGCCGAACGCTTCGCCGTCGGTTCGACTCTGGCTGAACCGCTCCAAGAGTGGCGCCAACACGTCCTCGAGTTTGGAGAAGGGAACGGACTCGACGAGCAGGACGGCGAGCCGGGAGCCACCAGGACTGCCACCGACGAACAGGTCATAGGCCGTCTTGGTTCGTCCGACGATTCCCAGCTCGGCCACATAGGGGCGAGAACACCCATTGGGGCACCCCGTCATCCTCGTCTCGATCGACACATCGGCGAGACGTCGTTCGACGAGGAGCTGATCGAGAAGATCGGTCAGTTCGGGCAACACCCGTTCTGCTTCGCCCAATGCCTGCCCACAGGTCGGGAGTGCGGGGCAGGCCATCGACGATAGGACACTGAGCGAGAGGTGCTTGGCTTGTGGCACGCCGAGTTCGGTGAGCAAGGCCTCGACGGCAGCCTTGTCAGCCTCTTCGATTCCGCAGAGCAGCAGGTCTTGGTGTGGGGTGAGCCGGATCTCGTTGGCGTACCGCTCGAGGATCTGACGCACCGCAGTGCGGCGCTTCGTCTCTTTCGTATCGAGCAGGCGTCCGGACGGCACCGGTAGTCCCAGATACCACCGACCGTCGTCTTGATGATGCCACCCCAGGTGTTCGCGGGCCCGGCCCCACGCGGGCAGAGCAATCGGATCGTCGAAGGAACGGCCCAGCCGACGCTCCACCTCTTGTCGAAGCCAACCGATGCCACGCGCTTCGACGAGATACTTCAGACGGGCATGACTGCGATCGTCCCGGTTGCCCTCGTCCCGAAAAACACCGACCATCGCTTCGACCACGTCCGCGATGTCTCGGTCCGGCACCCAGACCATCGGATCACCGAGCCTCGGGAAGGTCGTTGCGTCCTTGTGTGTACGGCCGAGGCCACCACCGGCGAGAACAACGGCGCCGAGTTCACCATCGGCGTTGGGTACGAGAACGAGGCCCACATCCTGGCTGTAGACGTCGATCGAATTGTCACCGGGCCACGCAATGCCCACCTTGAACTTCCGGGGGAGATAGGAGTCACCGTAGATCGGCTCGGTCGTGTCGTCCGACTCGGCGATCGGACCAGCGGAAACCGCTCGTTCCCCATCCAGCCACAGCTCCCAATAGGCGGCCGACTGCGGACGGAATCGATTGGCCAAGGCACGAGCCAACGAATCGAGGCGACCCAGATCACGTCCGGCATCGGGCGCCGAGGAGACCATGACATTGCGCACGACGTCGCCACAGGCGGCATAGGTCGTCACGAGCCCACGATTCAGCGATCCGACCAGCTCTTTGAGATCCCCTTTGTGGACGAAGTGGTACTGAACGCCCTGGCGAGAGGTGAGTCGGAGCGAGCCGTCGCCAACGTCGGCCAGGCGGTCGATCTCGAACCACTGCGAGGGCCGCAGCAGGCCACCGGGTACCGAACACCGAACCATGCAGGAGTAGGCGAGTGTGCGTTTCGCACGGGCGAGCTCACCCCGATGATCACGGTCGTCCTGCTGGTAGATGCCGTGAAACTTGAGGAGGTGTCCGGACTCGAGTGGAAAGGTCGACATTCCGTCGGCCAACTCTTCGACCAACGAGCCTCGAAGGTGCCCGCTCGACGCTTTGATGCCTTCCACCGGGGTTGCCATGACCATGCGCTCCAATTCCCGACCCGTTTAGTCGGAAATGAGAACCTAACTTGATTCCCGACAAAGTCAATCAACTTTTGCGAGAATTGGTTTCAGACTGTGTGGGGCCCGATGATCAGGCGCAGTCGGTGCCCTCGGGTGTGGCCTGAGGAACGACCCCGACCTGGGGCGGTTCGGTGGTCGCCGTGGCATCGACGGGCGGAACCGGAGTGCCGTCGAGTGGGGTGACCGCTCGCTGTGTGTCGGCCAGTCCGGCGAAATCGGAGCCAAGGGTCAGCACGACCGACTCGAGCCCGTCGTCGATTTCAACCACCGGATCAGCGGCGAGGCGGCTGATCAGTTCGGCCGCTCCGGCGGCCTGAGCTGACGGATAACGCACGATGGTGTCGCCTCGGGCCTCGGCGTTGCCCGGCACCTGCATCTCGAAACCGAGGTCGGCGAGACCCGTCGACACGGAACCGGCGGCACCGTCTACTCCGCTGGCGTTCAGCACCTGAGCCATGAGAACGATCGGTTCGGCAGGTGCTTCGGTGGTGGGGTCACGGACGACGAGCCCGCGGAAGATGTCGAGAATCGGCTGCGCCTCGTCGACCTGCATTCCGAGGACGGCCGCATTGTCGGCGGTGCGGAAGTCGAAGACGGGGAGCGAGTGTCCGACGATCTGGTCTCCGCCGAGGTCGGCGAAGGTCTTCGCCAGTTGGAGGAGGTCGCCCGGCTCGACAGCTTGATCGATCACGAGGTTCTGGCCACCGACGCTGACGATCGACTTGATCTTGCCGAGCGACGTGATGTCGACCTGGGCGGCCGTGGTGTCAACGACCCGGCGAAGGAAGTACTGCTGCCGAGTGGTCCGCCCGAGATCGCCGGTGGGATCGCTCTGCCATGAGCCGTCCTGGAAGTATTCGAGTTTCCGGCTCCTGGCGAAGGCCAGGGCTTCGAAACCCTGGAGACGTTGGCAGCCGGCGTTCTGGATGTTCAAACCGGAGTTGCCGTCTCGCATCGGTTTGTCGAACCACATGGACACTCCGCCCAATTCGTTCACGATGTCTTGAAATCCGACGAAGTTGACTTCGGCGTAGTGGTTGATCTCGAAGCCCAGATAGCTCTCGATCGTGTCGACGAGACGCTGCTCGCCGTTCTCGGCGTTGAACGCCGTGTTGATTCGACCTTCGCCGCCACCGGCGATCGGCACGTAGAGGTCACGCGGAATCGAGAGCAGATCAATGGTCTGACCCTTTGGGTCCACTCGGGCGATCATCATCGTGTCGGTGCGTTTCCCCGACGGAAGTTCTGACGGATCGCCTCCGATGAAGGCTCCGGCATTCGGGTCGTCGGGGTTGATGCCCTCCCGGCTGTCGGTGCCGACGAGGAGCCAGTTCGCCGGCTCACCGGATGCGGCCTTCTCGACCGAGGCGATGGCGACGGTTTCGATGGCGTCGAACTGATCCAGACCCCACGCCAGAACACTGGCCGCCAGCACGCTGAGAACCGTGGCGACGACACCGAACATGAGCAAGAGACGCTCACCCCATGTGCGGTGAGATGGAGTTGACGGGCGTCCAGCGAGGTTGGACGGCTGTGGGGTCGAAGTGCCAGTCATAGCCCGCAAGACGCTAGCGCTCGGTTTGACCAGGCTCGTGGCAGGTGCCAACTGACCGGCCAGGATCAGTCTCCAAAATCAGGGCTCCAGAATCAAGGCTCCAGAATCAGGGCTCCAGAATCAGGGCTCCGAATCAGGGACGGGGTTCCTTGGGCAGACCGAGCACCCGTTCACCAACGATGTTGCGCTGGATCTCCGCCGTGCCACCCCAGATCGTTTCCGATCGACTGAAGAAGAACGCGGCCTGCATGCCATTCACGGGATAACTGGCCTTGCCCCGACGACGGCTCGGATTGGAGCTGTTCTCCTCGAACACCCCGTCGAGTATCTGGCTCTGCATGCCGGCGATCTCGGTCCACAATTCCATCACACCCCGGTGGTACTCCGACCAGAACATCTTGTTGCCTGCGCTGAGCGCAGCAACGCCGAAGTCCTTCTTCTTGTTGAGGGTGGCGCTGAGGCTTCGCAAACCGTTGATTCGCATGATCTGCACCTTCGTGTGTGCGGCGGCGAGGCGCTGCCGAACGACCGGATCATCGATCTTTCCGTTCGCACGAGCTTCTTCGATGATCGCATCGAGTTCGAGTTCGAAACGGCGGTGGGAGGTGGTGGCGCTCGTGCCACGTTCGAACCCGAGGGTGGTCATCGCCACCTTCCAACCGTTGTTCAGACCACCGACGACATTCTCCTTCGGGCACTTGGCATCACTGAAAAACACCTCGTTGAACTCACCCGAACCATCGACCTGTTCGATCGGCCGAATCTCCACACCCGGCTGATCCATGGGAACGAGGAGGTACGAGATGCCCGCGTGTTTGGCCACCGACTGATCGGTGCGGGCCAGCAGGAAGACATAATCGGCGTTCTGAGCCTGCGTGGTCCAGACCTTCTGGCCGTTGATGTTCCACTCATCGCCGTCGAGTTCGGCCTTGCACTGAAGGGCGGCGAGATCAGACCCTGCTTCTGGTTCGGAGAAGCCCTGACACCACTTGGTTTCACCTCGGAGAATCCCAGGCAAGAACTGCTTCTTCTGCTCTTCGCTGCCCCATTGCAGGATGGTGGGGCCAACCAGAGTGTCGCCGAAGAAGTCGCCGCGCATGGGAACGCCACGCCGAGAGAACTCCTCGTTGAGGACGACCGACTGCATCGTGGTGAGACCCTTGCCGCCGTACTCACCGGGCCAGGAGGCGCAGATCCAGCCGCCGGCGAAGAGCTTCTTCGGCCACTCGACATTGAACGCCTCACGTTCTTCATCGCTCATCTCGAGCGCTTCACTCCCCCATCCTTCGGGCAGGTTTTCATCGAGCCAGCCTCGGATCTCGGAACGAAACTCTTCAGCTGCAGCTGGGTAGACCAAATCCATGTGCGCAATCTTGACCGATCGGTCAAGTTTTCGCCAAAGCGGGTTTCGGAGATCCGCTACCTTGACGGCCATGGAGGACGCACAAGCATCGAATCTCGTCGTTGGTGACGACGGAAGGGCCCGTTGTCCGTGGGGAATTTCCACCGCCGACTACCTCCGTTATCACGACACCGAATGGGGCCGCCCCACAACCGACGAGGGAATCCTGTTCGAGAAAATCTGCCTGGAGGGCTTCCAGTCGGGGCTGAGTTGGCTCACGATCCTCCGCAAACGGGAAAACTTCCGTGCCGCATTCGCTCACTTCGAACCCTCGATCGTGGCGGCATTCGACGAGACCGACGTCGAACGCCTGCTGACCGACGCGGGGATCATTCGCCACCGGGGCAAGATCAACGCAACGATCAACAATGCTCGAGTTCTTGCTTCGATGCACTGCAACGGCGAGACACTCAGCGAAGTCATCTGGAATCACTGTCCACCCCTCGGACCGGCACCGCAGTCAGGCGCTGATGTACCGGCGACCACCACCGAATCAGCTGCGTTGGCCAAAGATCTGAAACACCGAGGGTTCCAATTCATCGGCCCCACCACGGCCTATGCCGCGATGCAGGCGATGGGACTGGTGAACGACCACATCGAGGGTTGTTGGGTGCGAACCGCCTGCCTCGACGAGCGGCCCACTCCTGAGTGAAGTCGCCCAGCTCGATTGGCCGATCCTGGATCCTTCGAATCAAGCGATATGGGCAGAAACACTAAAGATTTTGCCGGTTTTGACCGACGGATGGACATGAACGAGTCCACAGCGCTCGCCCGCCGTCTCGCCCTCCAACTCGGCGGTGAACTCGACACGCTCCTCGGGGCGGAGCTCAGCGATTCTGCTCCCGCGGTCGAGGTTCGGGCCAGCCGCGGACTGGAGATCCGACAGATCGCCGGCCTCACGGCGGGCGCGGCCATGCCGCTGTCCGACGGCGCCTTCCAATTCGGTCAGTCGGACGCGCAGCAGCGCGGCCTGCGAGAGGGCCAACCCGACGACGTCGGATTCATCCTCACGGTGAAGGGCGACGAGGCCTGGGTCGAGTCCGGCGATGCGGAAGTCACGCTGAACGGGGAGGCGATCGATCGTCCGACCAAGGTCGGCGACGCCGTCATCGAAGTGGGTTCGGCCCGTTTCGCGGTGTTGGCTCCCCGCCGGGCAACACGGCGCAGTGGCGCCGATCGAACGAACATCGAACACGTCGAACTCCCGATTGCAGTTCCCGACTTCACCGAGATCACGAGCAAACCCGCTTCTCGCAGTCGGCCCTCGCTGCTCGGAGCCTTCCGCAACGACACCGCCCCCGATCCTGTGGGCGAACACCTCACCACACTCGTACGCGAGCACCGCGATCATGCACTGGCCCGGCGCCGGGCCGCGCATCCCCATCCGGAAGAAATCGTCTACCAGGCGCGTGACTCACGATCGCACGCCTGGGAGCGCAGGAGCAACCATCCTCACTTCGCCCAGGTCGCCATCGCCTACGGAGACCTGCCCTGGCGTCCCCAGTTCGATCGACCCGACCGGATCCCCACCAGTGCGACCCAAGCGTTCCAGCATCTCTTGATCGCTCCGTCGGTTCCGATCACAGCCGACCTCCAGCGGGGCCCTCTCGGCATCATCGGCGATCGAGCCTCGGCCCTCGCGGTGGCCCGTCACGTGATCGTCGCCCTCTCCACGCTCAGCCCGCCGAACGATCTGACCGTCGCCGTCCTCGCCGACGATGACCGCGCCACCGATTGGACCTGGGCCGATCATCTTCCCCACAACACCCCGGAGAATGACACGGCGTTTCCCGTGCTCATCGTCGACGGGCTCCATCATGTCGCCAATCCGGCTCTCGACGGTGCCCTGCTGGGTGCCGGCAATTTCGGAGCGGTGTTGCTGGGCAGCAACATCAACGAACTGCCGCCGATCTGTAGCTGCGTCCTACTCATCGATGATGGCGGGACCGCAACCGTGATCGACAATCGCGACGGCACCACGACAATGCGGACCACCCCGCTCGGCCTCACCCCCGACCTCGCAACCGTGGCCGTCAACTCGCTGAATTCATTGGCCTTCGCCGCCAGCTGACGTTCAGGAAACGAGCACGTCTCAGGACTTCTTCGTCGTCGGGTTCGGTAGGCCGACGACGCTGGCCTCGGCGTTTGCCCACGCCGGCCAACGAGCTCGGCTCTTCTCGGCCAGTTTGTGCATGAGGGCAATCGCTGCGGGGTCATCGTCGCCGGGTCGTATCTCGATGACGTCGTCTTTGATCATGGCGTCGATCACGGCTCGACCGAGATCGGTGCGCACGATCGTGAGCGTCCAGTCGGTTTCGTTGCCGATTCCGCCCGTGGAGATGTCGGCGTGCTCGGCCGCGAAATCAGGGCAGAAGTTGCAGCCCTCACGCGTCCAGGCGTGGACTTCCTTGAGGTTGATCTCGTGGTAGTCGCCGTTCTTCATCCAGACCTGGAAGACGCCTTTGATGTTCATCTTGACGATCTCTTCTTTGGCCAATCCGTACTTCAGGAAGAACAGCTCGTCGAACAACGAATCATCGAAGCTCTTCGAACAGAGAAGGCCGATGTTCAATTTGATGGGTTTGCTGACCTTGCCGACCTTGCGATGCCACATGACCGGCGCAATAGAGCTCTGACAGCTCATGCCCACAAGGGCCAGGTTCTCGAGGCCACGCTCGATGGCCTCGTCATAGGCCATGGTGTTGGCCGAGTAGGTGTAACGACTTCCGGCGCCGGCAAGAACCTCCGCCGCGTTCGTTGCGACTCCTGGCTTGGCCTTCCAACCGCCACTGCCACCCTCGAGCATGGACACCAACGCACCATCGATGATGTTGTTCTCGAGACACCAGATGAGAATGGCCGAGACCAGACCACCGTCTTGGCCGGTTTCGTAGACCTGATCATCTTTGGCTCGGACGAGGAGAATGTCCTTGAAGACCCCACTCATCTCGTCGGGCCGGCGGGTTCGCCCGAACAGGTGCTCGTCGGCTTCGGTTTCCCACGCCCGGAATCGGGGGCAAGCCCTCGTGCACGAGGTGCAACCCTTTTCGCCGTGAATGCAGTTGTCGGGTCCGAGTTCGTCTTCCAGATGGAACGGTTTGTATTGACCGGGCTCGTGTTTGTAGCCGATCACGTCATGGGGGCAGGCGATGACGCAACCCGCACACCCGGTGCACAGACCCGAGGTGATGACCTCCGCGAAGAGCTCTTTCCACTGGTAGGTCCAGCGTTCTTTTTTCGCGGGCGGAGCAGACGCAGTGTCGGTCATCTCCAGAAGGTATCCCAGGGTTGAGCACCCGGGTCAAGGTGGCGAACCTAGAGGTCGCCTTCTTCAACGACGCAGGCACCGACGATGCCCAGGAGATCAGCGGGCAGCGCGGCTTCCGGATCCGCTTCCATCAGGTCGTTGATTTCGGTGAAACGTTCGAATGACATGTTGGCGCGGGCTTCGTCGTAGACGCACTGGCAGACCCGTTGTTGTAAGAGTTCGTCGGTTTCGCCATTGGTACAGGCGGCGAAGAAGGCTTCTTCGTTGTCCACAGCAAACGTGGTCGGTGCATCGTCTCCGCACGCGGCCGCAAGAAGTACGAACCCGACGAGAAGCGTGAAGAGTTTGAAGGGCGAAACGAGATTATGGGAGACAGGATTTGATGACCGCACGGCGCCGACCGTAGTCGGCCGGCACGGACGACGGAATCAGGTGCGTCGGCGACGGGCGTTGATGTCGATCACGTCGGCGAGCGTCCGCCCCTCAGCCATCGATTCCTCGATTTCGTCGAAGGCCTGCTCGGCCATCACGGCCGCCGCCAGCGTGGTCCACAGATCCCGAGATGGTGCACTCTCCAGACCCGTGTCGCCGTTCATCAACCCGGCCAAGGTCGGGAGTAGGACGACCTGACCATCAATGACGGCTGGTCTGGCGTTTGTAGACGTCTCAGGTGCTCCGAACATGCATGAGGTGTCGGCATTCTCCGCTGCAAACCTGAAGCGCGGCGGACCGAATGATCCATTCGTACCCATTTGATCAAGTACCCCTTCTGACCAGGAGGATCAGCGTCGGGCCAACTCCCGGGCCCGTTCGAAGACTTCGTCGAGCATGGGCTCGGTCAACCGCCCCGTGAACGTGTTCTGCTGGCTCACGTGATAGCTGCAGAGAATGGTCCGGGCCGGACCATCGGACGCCGGAATCTCCACCTCGACTCCATGCCCGAATTTCGGACGGGGGCGAATCGAGAAGTAGCTACACAACGCCTGATAGGCAAATCCGCCGAGGGCCACGAACACCCGTCCATCGACGATCTCCAACTCGCGATCGAGGAACGGCCGGCACGTGTCTCGTTCGACCGTGGTCGGCTTGTTCGCCGGCGGTGCGCACTTCACCGGCGAGGTGACGATTGCACCCGTGAGGGTGAGACCGTCGTCGATCGACGTGGACTCCGCCTGGTTGGCGAACCCGGCCCTGAACATGGCTCGATACAACCATTCTCCTGATCGATCGCCGGTGAACATCCGGCCGGTTCGATTGGCGCCGTGGGCCGCAGGGGCGAGACCGACGACGATCACCCTGGCGTTGGGATCGCCGAACGCCGGCACGCCGCGGCCCCAGTAGGCATCGTTGCGGAACGACGCCCGCTTCTCGAGCGCCACCTGCTCGCGCCACTCGACCAGCCGAGGACACAAACGGCAGTTGCTCACATCCTCGGCTACGACGGCCAGTGCCCGGTGCGCGCTCATGGCAGCACGGTAGGTAGCGTGATCGGCAATGGCACCGCAGAAAAAGGCCCCCACCCGCAACTCCAAGAAGAGCGAAGGACCCAAACCCACACTCGTGCTCCTCGTCCGGCACGGCAAAACGCCCACCACGGGCAAAGTCCTGCCCGGACGTGCTCCGGGGCTGCACCTCGGCGACGAGGGGATTGCCCAGGCGAATCGCGCCGCGCAGCGCATCGCCGCGCTCGGCCCGGGCAAGGTGGCCGCGGTCTACGCGTCACCGATGGAGCGGACGAAAGAAACCGCAGCACCCATTGCCAAGGCCACCGGACTCCGGGTTCGTACCCACAAAGATCTTGTCGAGGCCGACTTCGGACAGTGGACCGGGCGGAAGCTCACCGACCTCTACAAGCTGCCCGAATGGTCACAGGTGCAGCGCTATCCGAGCGGTTTCCGCTTTCCTGGAGGCGAGTCGTTCCCCGAGATGCAGACTCGTATGGTCGGGGCCATCCAAGACCTCGTCGCCAAGCATCCGGGTGAAACCATCGTTGCCACCTCCCACGCCGACACGATCAAGGCGGCCGTTGCCCATGCCCTGGGCACCCACCTCGACCTCTTCCAGCGGATTGTGGTCGGCCCCTGCTCCATCACCGCCATCCTCTACACCACGGGTGGCCCCGTCGTCCTCGCCGTGAACTCGATGGGCGACGATCTCACTTCCCTGGTCCCGAGCTGAGGCCCGAGCGAACCATGAGCGAATCTTTCGAATTTCGAGCGGTCACACACTTCACCGCAGGAGCCATCGGCAATCCGGGGTCCCGCGTCTTCTATCTCCAAGCCGGCGACGAGAGTCGCTACGTCACGGTGAAGCTCGAGAAGCAGCAGGTCGAAGCACTGGCCACCTTTCTCCGATCCGTGATGGACGATCTGCCATCACCCACGGAGAAGGCAGCGGAGTCGCTTCCGATCATCGAACCGGCCCTCCCGGAATGGGTCGTCGGCCAGATCGCGGTCGGGATCGACGAGGCCGAGGCCGAGGTCGTTCTCGTCGTCGAAGAACTCGTGATCGATGACGACGATGATGATGATCAGGACGACGACCTCTTCCTGACCGAGGTGAGCGACACGGCCAAGCTCCGGGTTCACCTGTCGGTGGATCAAGCAGCAGCCTTCATTGTCACCTCCGAAGCCTTGATGGAGAAAGGCCGGCCGCCTTGCCGATTGTGTGGCCAACCCGAAGATCCCGGTGGCCACGCCTGTCCCCGCCTGAATTGATCTCGGCGTGTGCGCGATGACGAAGGACGACGACTCGACCTCGGCCAACTCGGCCTTCGAACTCGGCCGCGACGACCTCCTCCGCCTCTTCGAACACGGAGAGATGGAGATCGAGGGCCGCATGCCCTACAGCTCGAATGCGACGCTGCTGGTTCAGGTTCGCCTCGAAGAACTCGAGCATCGGGCGATCTACAAGCCGGCTCAGGGTGAACGCCCGCTCTGGGACTTTCCCGACGGCCTCTACAAACGCGAAGCAGCAATGTTTCGCCTGGCCGACCAACTCGGGTGGGACGTCATCCCACCCACCACCGTGGTCGACGGTCCGTTCGGTGAAGGGTCGGTGCAGGCATTCGTCAACGGCGACTTCTCCGAGCACTACTTCACGCTGATGGAGGCCGGGGTCGGCCGGGGTGATCTCGAGCGGCTCTGTGTGCTCGACCTGATCGGAAACAACACCGACCGAAAGTCCGGCCACTGCATCCTCGGAGTCGACGGCCGGGTCTATGGAATCGACCACGGGCTGGCCTTCCACGCGCAGTTCAAACTTCGCACCGTGATGTGGGACTTCGTCGGGGATCCCATTCCGGCCGACATCGTGGCCGCCGTCGACCAGTTCGTCACCCGGGGGCCCCGCACCGACCTGGCCGAGCTTCTCGACCGGTTCGAGGTCGACGCCATGATGGCCAGGGCCAAGGCCATTCTGAAGGCACCCTACTTTCCGACCGACGACACCGACGGCCGGCGCTATCCCTGGCCGCTCGTTTGACGCCCACGACACCGACCCCGCACTCGGTGATCCGCTAACGATTCAGGCGGCGCTCATGGGCTTCCCGATCCCGAATGGCGATCGGCGAGGCCAGAGCGGCCTCGATCCGGTCACGGGATGCAGAACGATCGTAGAAGAGGTCGAAGAGTTCCATGATCTCCACATTGGTGTCGGGCGCCATCACCCGCATCACGGCGTCACCGGCCGCAACATTTCCTTCGCTGATCACTCGGCAGTAGAAGCCGGGCCGCCGCTCGGCTCGGAACCGGGCCACCATGTCGGGAACTTCCATCTTGGCTGCGAACACGGCGCACGGAATACGGGGCGACGTCACTTCGAGGATCGCGTGATCGCCGACATGGAATCGATCACCGACCCGCACGGGGTGCTCGGTCATCCCGGTGAGGGTGAGGTTCTCGCCGAATTGTCCGGCCGGAAGCGCTCGATCGAGCGAGCGCTCGAACGGGGCGTAGTCCTCTCGGCTGTACACATAAACGGCCTGATCGGGGCCGCCGTGATTCTTGGTGTCGACAACGGCGTCTCCAACGAGGCCCCCGAATTCGATTCGGGCCTCGGCCACGGGTTCTTTGAATATGCCCGTCGCCCCCGAGAGCTTCGCCGCGGGGAACTCCCGGCGGCTACCGATCTGCACCGACTCGAGTGTCACTCCGTGCATCACGATGGTCACGATCGAACGCTAGCCGCCCGTGAGCTGCGGGCTTCGCTTACAGGGCAGAGGAGCGGTAGGCCGAACGTTTCTGGAGCCAGTCGCCGACCTGGTTCAGAGACAACACCGTGAAGGACAATGCCAGCGAGGGCCAGAGCACGGGGAAGATGGTCTGCTTGATGTCCTTGCGGCCTTCGTTGATCATGTTGCCCCACGTGGGCTCTGGGGGCTGCACGCTCAAGCCGAGGAAGCTGAGTGTTCCCTCGACAACGATCACGAATGCGGCCGCAACCAAGGCATAGGCCAGAAGTGTCGGAAGCACGTTCGGCACGATCTCGCGGAAGAGGATCTTCCCCTTCTTCGTTCCGATCGCCTGGGCCGCATGCACGAACTCACGGTTGGCGATGGCAAGGGTGTTGGCCCTGGCCACACGGGTGTAAGCCGGAATCGAGAGAAATCCGATCACGAGCGCAATGACGAAGAGGTTGCGCACCTTGAAGATCGAGACCATGGCCAGCAGCAGCACCAGCGCCGGGAAGGCCAGAATCACATCGATGATCGACATGATGACCGTCTCTGTCTTGCCTCGGACGTAACCCACGAACGTGCCGATGAGGCCACCGACGATCACCCCGCATGCGGCCGCAGTGCCGGCCACGATGATGGAGGTCCACCCACCGAGCATGATTCGGGCGAAGGTGTCGCGAGACAGGATGTCGGTGCCGAGGATGTGACCGCTGGATGGGCTCTCGTTCGGAAGTGCCGATCTCGTACCGGTGCGGAAGTCGACACCTTGGAAATAGGGGTTCTGCAACGGCAGTGAGCCACCGATGGCGTTGTCGATCTTGGCGTAGATGGCGCCGAAGAAGATGAACAACAGCCACAACGCTGCCAGCTTCACCGTGATCGGCATCTCCTTGAACAACTCATGCGGCTTCTTGCGGGATGGTTTCGGGATCCCGGCAGCCGCCGTCATCGATACGGCCGTGGACACGGGCGTGATGTTCCGGCTCGGAAACGAAGCGGCATTCTCTGTGGCGGTCATCGACTCAGCCCTTCCTGATCCGCGGATCGATGGCGAGATACAGAAGATCGACGAGTGTGTTGACGATCACGTAGGCCGCTGCGATGAAGACCGTGATTCCCTGGATGACCACGATGTCGCGCTGGCTGATCGCGTTGATGAGTCGGAACCCGAGACCGGGCAGAGCGAACAGTGTCTCGATCACGATCGTGCCACCGAGGAGTGCGCCGAAGTTGATCCCGGCGATGGTGATCAAGCTGAGCGAACTGGGCCGGAGTGCGTGACGGAAGAGGATGTAGCGGTCGGTGAGGCCCTTGGCCTTGGCCGAGAGGACGAAGTTCTCCTGGAGGGTGGCGATCATGTCGGATCGCAGGAGGCGGGAGAAGATGGCCATCTGGGTGAGCGCCAGTGCGAAGGCCGGGAGGATCGCCGTTTTCAGGTTGGGGCCGATGCCACCACTGATCCGGTTCCAACCGGTCGACGGCAGCAGCGTGAACTTCACGGTGAAGAGCCAGATCAGGAAAATGCCGACGATGAAGTTCGGTACCGACAAGGCGACTTGAGCAACGGCCGATGTGATCTGATCGGGCGCCTTGCCCTGTTTGTAGGCCCCCACGACACCGGCGGGGACGGCCATGATCATGGCCAGGATCACGGCGAGGATCGCCAGCTCGGCTGTGACCGGCAACCGTTGGGAGATCATCTCTGATACGGGTTGATCGGTGACGAAGGATCTCCCGAGGTCACCCGTGGCCGCATCTCCGAGCCAAATGCCGTAGCGAACGAACAATGGCTCGTCGAGATTCAGTTCGGCTCGAATGCGAGCGATGGTCTCGGCGTCGCGAGGAGCGTTGGGAGGAAGAATTGCGTTGACCGGATCCCCGGGCAGAAGGGCAGTCATGACGAAGGTCAGGAACGAGACGGCCAACAGGGTCGCTGCGAGGCGAACGAGCCGTAGTGCCAGAACCTTTGCCATGAATGCTTCCTTCTACCCGAGAATCGTGGTCAATGAGTGAGAGAGCAGCTGGGCTCAGCTGGCCAGCCACACCTCGTGGTAACGGCCCTCGACGGCAGGGATTCCGGCGCCGAGTTCACCACTGGGGAGATGCCAGGCGTTGAGGCCTTGGACGCTGGGATCGAGTCCGAAGGCGGTTGCGGTATGACCCGAGTACCAGACCGGAACCTCTTCTGCGATGATCATCATGATCGACTCGTAGAGGGCATAACGCTCGTCGAAGTCGTCGGTCCTGGTGGCGGCCACTGCTGCGGTGAACGCATCGGGGCTGAACCAGTTCTCGAAGTTCAGCGGCGACACGACGCCCGGGATACCGGCGGCCTCGGCGATCGCCGGGGTCGGCGGTGCCAGGAACGGATTGATGTTGATCGAGGGATCATCATCGGCACTCCAGCGCCAGCAGTGGGCCTGGTGGGTACCTTCGAAGTCTGGCGGAGCGCCGAGTGCATTGTTGATGTGGGTCTGCTGATCGAAGTTTGTCAACGACACGTTGACCAGGGCAGAGCCGGTCCACACCTCTTCGATCACCTGCATGGCCGCAATCAACGTGGGATCGGGAGGACAGGACAGCTCGACGTCGATGAGCTCACCGACGGCCTTGCCGTCGGACCGAGCCGGATCGTCGACGTATTCCTGGAGGAGTGCGACACCTTCGTCGAAGTTGAACTTCGGCCAGGCGTCAGCGACCTTCTGGGAATACCACGGGCTGTCCGGGCTGAACCACTGCGTGGCCGGAAGCGAAATTCCGGTGCCGCCCAGTGCTTCGATCACGCGATCTTGAGGATTGAGTTGGGTGAGTCCCTTGCGAACACGAACGTCGTCGAAGGGTGCGACGGCGTTGTTGTACATGCCGCCACCGGTGTTGTTGCCCTGGAATTCGAGCAGGACGATCGAGTCGCCGACGTCTCGAGCGTCACGGATGGTGCCCTGACGGAGGGTCTGGAAGGCCTGCACCGTGCCGGAGAGCAGCGAGTCGAGGCGGGTTCCCTCATCGGGGATCGGACGGAACGTGATCGAATCGAGGTACGGCAACTGATTGCCGTCGGGATCGACTCCCCAGTAGTTCTCGTTGCGAACCACGACGGTTTCGTTGTCGAGATCTCGGCTCTCGATCATGAACGGTCCCGTGCCGTTCGGCGCCGTGCTGTAGCCGGCAGGGTCGGCGGCAGCGGCGACCGGGTCGAACACGGCGCCGATCTCGGGACGAGTCAGGAAGGCCAGGAACGCCGAGTTGGCTTGGCTGAGGGTGTAGGTGACTTCGAGATCACCGGTTGCCTGCACGTCGGCCAGGTTCGATGATCCGATCTGACCAGCCGAAGCCGCTCCGGTGAGCTGGATGACAAACATGTCGGCGATCGACTGCGCGGTGAGGGCGCTGCCGTCGTGGAACGTGACGCCAGGGCGCAACGTGACGACGTACTCGGTGAAGTCGTCGTTGACCGTGGACGACTCGGCCAGGAACGGCTGCGGAACGAACGAGGTGTCGATCTCGAACAAGGTGTCGTGGATCGTCCTCATGATGTTGAGGCAGGGTGAGGAGCAAGCGTCCTCCCAGGGGCGAAGGCCGGTGGCCTCGGACTCGAGCCCGACGGCGATGGTGCCGCCATAGGTGCGTTCTCCGTCGACTTCGGCCACTTCGGTGTCGGCCGCCGTTGTGGCGGTACTGTCCTCGGTCGCAGCTGTCACTGCGGTCGTGTCACCCGATGCTCCATCTCCGTCGCTACTGCTGCCGCATGCGGCGGCAATCATGGCGAATGAAAAGAGCAGGGCGAGCAGTTTGTACAACCCTCGCTGGTTCATGGATTTCTCCCCTTGTGTTGCTGGACCGTCGTCTCAGACGAGCACGACGAATTCGGATGGTGTAGCAGATGTGACTGGCGGCACAAATTCGGCCCCTCGGTTCGACACCGCGTTGTCACGTGACGTAGTTGATCAGCTCTGGCTTGTCAGGGCAGGGACACCTCCACGTCATCGACCTCGACGAGCGGGTGATGGCAGGCGACGTAGTGGTCGTCGTTGACTCGTCGCATCTGGGGTTCGACTCGTTCACAGATGTCGTCGGCCAGTGGGCAGCGCGTCCGGAAACGACAGCCGCTGGGCGGAGCGAGCGGCGACGGCAACTCACCGTCGACGATCATCGAATCGTCGAGCGCCACCAGTGGATCGGGCACCGGAATCGAGCCGAGGAGGAGTTTCGTGTACGGATGGGCCGGTTGGGCGTAGAGCTCGTCGGATTCGGAGACCTCGCACATCTTGCCGAGGTACATCACGGCGACGCGATCGCTGATGTTCTTCACGACGGCGAGGTCGTGGGCGATGAAAACCAACGTGAGCCCGGAACGAGCTTTCAGATCCTCGAGCATGTTGAGGATCTGAGCCTGAACCGAGACGTCGAGGGCCGACACGGGTTCGTCACAGATGATGAGTTCAGGTTCCATCACCAGAGCGCGAGCAATCGAGATGCGCTGGCATTGGCCGCCGGAGAATTCGTGCGGGCGTTTGTAGCGGGCGACATCGGGATCGATACCGACCGCCTCCAACATCGAACTCACGATCTTCCATTGTTCGTCGTCATCGTGAGGTCCCCAGACCTCCAATGGCTCGGCAACCACATCGCCGACCCTCCGCCGCGGGTTCAGCGACGAGATCGGATCCTGGAAGATCATCTGCAGATCGGTGCGCTTGGCCCGCATCGCCTCGCCATCGAGTTGGGTGAGGTCTTCGCCCTCCAACCGGACCGACCCACCCGTGGGCGGTGGCAACTGGAGGATCGCTCGACCCGTCGTCGACTTACCGCACCCACTCTCGCCGACGAGACCGAGGGTTTCGCCCCGGGCAATGTCGAAGCTGATCCCACTGACGGCGTGGACGGTACGCCCTCTCCCGGCCGGGAACTCGACCGTGAGATCTTCGACTCGCAACAGCACCTCGTTCTCCGGGCGGAGGTGAGCCTTACCTGAGCCGGCCATCAGTTGGCCGCCGCTTGGGGTGTGAGATCGATCAGCTCTTCGGTTGCCGTGATCCGGCCGGCGGCAGCCAAGGTCTGAGGGAGCCCGGCATCGAGGTTTCGCTGGTAGGCAGCTTCGTTCTCGGCGCTACCCACCGGATACCAGCAGGCGAATTGATGACCGGGCGACGCGGCGGCCGTGAGTGGCGGTTCTTCGGTGCGACACCGGTCTTGGGCGTAGGGGCAGCGGGGTGAGAACTTGCATCCCGAGGGCGGATTGATGAGGTCGGGCGGACGACCGGCGATGGCGTTGAGCCTGGTGTGTTTGGCATCGGCGATCTTCGGGATCGACCAGAGCAGCGACTGCGTGTAGGGATGGCGCATGTCGGCGAAGAGTTGTCTCGTTGGTGCCTTCTCGACGATCTTGCCTGCGTACATCACCGCGATCTCATCGGTACGGCCGGCGACGACACCGAGGTCGTGGGTGACCAAGATCATCGTCATGAACCGATCCCGTTGTTGCAGCGCCAAGAGATTCAGGATCTGGTGTTGCACGGTGACGTCCAATGCCGTGGTCGGCTCGTCGGCAAACAACATCTTCGGACCGCAGGCCAGCGCAATCGCAATGCAGGCCCGCTGGCGCATCCCGCCCGACATCTCATGGGGGTAGTTGTCGATCCGTGCTTCGGGCTCGGGAATACGCACGCTGCGAAGCAGCTCGATGGCCGTCTCCCTGGCCTCGTTCTTCGATACTCCCAAGTGATAACGGAGGTGTTCGGTGAGCTGACGACCGACACGCACCACGGGGTTGAGCGAGGTCATGGGGTCTTGGAACACCATCGCCATCTCGACGCCCCAGAGCTTCTGCATCTCCTTGGAGGACTTTCCGACCAGCTCGTCGCCGTCGTACATGACCGAACCCTCGGTGTGGACGTTGCTGGCGATGTTGAGCCGCATGATCGATCGTGCGAGCACGGTTTTGCCCGAGCCCGACTCGCCGACGACGCCGAGGGTCTTGCCTCGATCGAGCGTGAGGGACACGCCGTCGACCGCTTTGACGATTCCGCCTTCAACGGCGAAATGGGTTTTCAAGTTCTCGACGACGAGCAGCGGTTGGTTGTGATCGGTCTTGGTGAGTCTGGTCGTGCTCGACCCGGTGTCGGTCATCCATCGGTCCCCTGGTAGTGACTCCGCCTGCTGCCAGATTCGGAGCAGAAAGCAGAGCAGCGCCGGTCCGGCGCGCGACCATGATTGTGACCGCAGTCACCGTCGCTGTCGAATTCGTGGTGGCGAGTGCTCGTCGGGGACAGACGGCGGGGCGCCTCGTGTGGGGACGTGCGGCAGTGTCAGGGACGTGCGGCAGTGTCAAGGACGGAGCCCTCTTGCCGGGGCAGCCTCGGCCGTGACCGTGATCTCGAACGGTTCGCCGCCGGCGAGGACACGAAGCAACGTCATGTGCACCTCGCCCGAGAGTTGAACCACGACCACGCCGGGTGACGCAACGACAGAGGGGGTACCCACCAACGAACGCTGATCGGCCTGTCGACTGAGACTGTCCCAGGCGTAGGACTCGGCCAGATCCGGATCGAGTTGCAGTGAACCGTCGGTTCGGTAGGCGGCCTCGTCGAGCGCATTCGCTCCCGCTGCTGCTGCCGCATCGGCCATCTCGGCCAGCGCTCGACGTTCGCTGTGCGCTCGCCACAGATCAAGGCTGAACCCGCCGACGAACAGGAGAATGACCACCATGCCCAACCCGAACATGGTCATCGAGCCCCGCTCGAGCTGACCGCCGACCAAGGCCGTACCGTTCCGACGACCGCGACACCTCACCGGGTCGCCCCGAAGTCGGGAAGGCGTTCGGTGTGCTCGGCTGTCCACTCCACGGCTCCGATGCCGCCGAAGATCGGCAGCGAGACCGCCGGGATCAACACCGTGACCCGCACGGTCAGGGATTCGCCAGGCTGGATATCGGTGCGGAGGATCTCCAACGTCAGTGAATGCTCCGGCAGGCCGTAGCCGGCTTCCACCTCGCGAACGATCTGCTCGGGAGAACGACCGCCGACCTCGCCGTTGAGCAGCAGATAGCGAGCCGACTCGGCCGCCGCGTCGCGGGCGGCCGTCTGCCGCTCGACCCACGTTGGGGCGGAGATGATCAACATGCCGAAGGGGACGAGAACCAATCCGAAGATCAGCGGCAGTTCGAACAGCACGCTGCCTCTTTCTCGGTGCCGCCTACGTTTTCCTCCACCCCGCTGCACTCGTCTTGGCTCGGTTTCCATCACTCGGGGGCAATCTCGCGGGCCGCAGTTGCGGTCACGACGAAGTTCCAATCGGGCGAGATCGGCAACCACTTCCTGAATTCTGCTTCGACCGTCACCGTCACGGTGTCGGGCCCCAGCACACACGACGGGGCTCCGATCTGATTCGCCATCGAACCACCGAGCAGGCCTCGTCGGACGTCGTCGAAACGACGTTCGCAAGCGCCGGGAACCGCCTCGAGCGGCGAGCCTGCACGTGCCGCTTCCAGGGCAGAAGACCGCAGCACACCGCGCCCATATTGCCAAACCGCGAACTGAGCGAAAACGGTGAACATCATGAGGAACAATCCGAGTGCGACCAACGTCGTGATCGATGCCGAACCGCGTTCTGGTACCCGCCGCTCCGGCGAGAGAACGATCACAGTCCGAGCGAACCGCGAATCTGCGCCACCACATCGAGGCCGAGGGCCTCCATCGCAGCGAAGATCACCACGAGCATGCCGATGGACAGGGCACTGATGCCCAGCCACTCGACGACGCCGGCGCCGCGCTCGGAAGCGCGTTGGCCTTCGACCTGCAGTTCGTCGCCTGCTTCGCGCCCGTTGATTCCTGATTCATTCATTTCGTTTCCTCCGTTTGTGGCCGCCACGAAACGACCGATCTGCTG